>CAYXBW010000084.1:0-10768 GCA_964463305.1 uncultured Christensenella sp.
CGCGGCCGGGCGCGCTGAGTAATATTTGCACTCCACGCCGTACATGAGCGTGTCAAAATTGGCTGTGCCGGGGGCTATCTTATCCAGCGCGTACAGCGTTTCTATTATATTGTCAAGCTGCCGCTTGGGCAGGCACAGGCTGAGATCGCCCGGAACCGCGTTCAGCGTAGGGCGGGTGGTGGAATGCCGCAGCCTGCCGGCATCTGTACGCCGCCCCTCCATGAGATCGCCCAGCCGCTGCACCAGCACGCTGTCTCCGCTTATGAGGTTGGCCAGGCTGGCTACGTGCCGCGCGTATTCTATTGGCTCTTTAAATGGCTCCGTGAAGCGCATGGTGGTGAGCAGCGCAAAGTTGGAGTTGTCCGTTTTGCGCGATTTGTCACGGTAGGAATGACCGTTTACCGTGAGCACGCCGTCCGTATTTTCAGTTACCACGCTGCCGCGCTCGTTGAAGCAAAACATACGTGTGGTGTCGCCGTAGGTTTTGCCGCGATACCATATCTTTGGCTCATATATAAACTTTGAAAAATGCTCCCAAATGGGGGAGGGAAGCTCTACGCGCACGCCAATATCCACTTGATTGTTTTTGAGCGGTATGCTGTTCTTTTTGCACCAGTCTGCAAAAAAGCGGCTGCCCACACGGCCAACGGCAAATATGACGCTGTCCGCCTCAAACTCGCCCTTGCTTGATATTATGCGCCGTTCGCTTGCCACAACGTCCGAAACGTTTGTATCCGTCAAAATCTCAACCTTATCGGCAAGGTATTCTATCATTTTGCGCATAGTCTCGAAATTTTCATCCGTACCAAGATGTTTTAGCTGCGCCTGAGCCATGTGCAGATCGTTTTTGAGGCAAAGCGTTTTAAGGTCGTTGTTTGGCATGAAGCGGTCTTTTGTGGCGCCGAAATTGATCAGCATACCATCCGCCTGCTCTATGTAGTCTATCAGCATTGCCGGCTCTAAAAATTCCGTCAGCCAGCCGCCGTATTCTGTGGAAATAACGTATTTTCCGTCCGAAAAAGCGCCGGCGCCCGCCATGCCCTCCATTATGGCGCAGGAGGCGCATTTTATGCAGGAGGGGACTGCTTTTGTAATTATGGGGCACTTGCGTTTAACTATTTCGTGTCCCTTTTCTATAAGCACCACCTTGAGGCGGGGGTTCTTTTCGGTAAGGCGGTAGGCCGCCATTATGCCGCTTATGCCGCCGCCTATTATGGCTACATCGTATTTTTTCACGCTACACCTCTTTAATATTGTTATCCAAATATATTTGCAGCAAAGCCGAACAGCTCACCTGCGCAATGTGCCCATATAAAAAATATGGATGCATTTAATAGCGGACAGATTTTAGAATATATCGGCAAATATATCCTGCATGGAATAGAGCGCTGCGGGTTTGCCGTGTATAAACTGAGCCGCGCGCAATGCGCCTTGAGAGAACACCTGTTTTGACAATGCTCTGTGGTTTATTTCTATAACCTCGTCCGGACCCAAAAACAGTATATCGTGCTCGCCCACAATTGTGCCGCCGCGCACCGCGTGTATGCCTATTTCACCATGCTGCCTGCGCTGATTTGAGTCGTGGCGGCCATATACAAATTCGTGATCTCCGTGTGTGGCGGAATTTATTGCCTCAGCCAGTGCAAGAGCAGTACCGCTGGGCGAATCCACCTTGAGGTTGTGGTGCTTTTCCACTATCTCAATATCAAATTTACTGCTAAGCACTTTGGCTGCCTTTTGCGCCAGCGCCATTTGCAGGTTTACGCCAAGCGACATATTTGCCGAATAAAACAGCGGCACATGCCCTGCGTATTTGGCTATCATCATTTTATCAGTATCCGTATAGCCCGTGGTGGCAAGTACAGCGCCAATATTTTTGCTTTGCGCATATTCCAAAAGAGCGTGCAGAGCCGCAGGACGCGAAAAATCTATTATTATATCCGCAGCTTCTGCTACTTCGTCAAAGGAGGCGTATACGGGAAAGGGGTTTTGGCGCGCTGCGGGAGCAATATCCACACCCGCGGCAACTTCCATGCCTTCGGTTTCCGCAATATCTGAAACCAGCGTTTGACCCAGCCGCCCGTTCACTCCGTTCAGCAGTATTTTAATCATATCAAATCAAACTCCTTCATTTGAGCTGCGAGGTTTGCATGATGGGCCTCCTCCATTTCGGTGAGGGGGAGGCGGAACTCGCCCATATCAAAGCCCATAAGACGAAGCGCGCTTTTTACCGGAATGGGGTTCACCTCGCTGAAGAGCGCGCCCAGCAGCTTGTTTACATTTAGCTGCATGTCGCAGGCCTTTTTTGCATCGCCATTCAAAAATGCCGCTACCATATCGTGCGTATACTTGGGCATTATGTTTGCCAAAACGGAAATAACTCCCACTCCGCCCAGTGAAAGCACGGGTACTATGTGATCGTCGTTACCGCTGTACAGCTCGGCCTTGCCGCGAGTTGCGTGCGCCACCTCCGCTATGTGCGAAATATTTCCGCTGGCTTCTTTTATGCCCGCAATATTTTTGTGCTCACAAAGCTCTCCAAATACGGCGGGGGGTATGTTTACACCTGTGCGCGCGGGTACGTTGTACACTATTATGGGAAGGTCTACGGCGTCTGCCACGGCAAAAAAGTGCCCCTTTATGCCCTTGGGTGTGCATTTGTTATAATAGGGCGTCACCACAAGAAGCGAATCTGCGCCCGCCTCCTTTGCGTGCTGCGCGCAGGCCACTACATCAGCAGTATTGTTGCCGCCCACGCCAGCGCATACGGGTATGCGCCCGTTCACCGTTTTAACGGCGAACTCTATTGCGGCGTGTTTTTCATCGCAGCTCATAGTGGATGGCTCTCCCGTGGTGCCGCATACCAGCAGCATATCTGTGCCGCCCGCTATTTGAAATTCTATAAGCTTTTCGAAAGTATCAAAATTTATACCCGAGTCTGAAAAGGGGGTGCATAGGGCAACGCCTGAACCTGTAAAAATCATAATATAACTACCTCGCAATCAGTCTGTATAGAGCCTTGCCGCCCTGCCAAGAGCCTTGACGGGGCGGCGCTATTGTTTGTGTTTGGTTTATTTTTCCTGCATTGCCATCCAGGTCTGTGCTATCTGTACGGCGTTGGTTGCGGCGCCTTTACGAATATTGTCTGCCACCACCCAAAGGTTCACGCCAGAATCTACGGAGCGATCCCGCCTTATACGCCCTACGTAAACCTCGTCCTTGCCCGCTATGGTGAGGGGCATGGGGTATACGCCCTTAGACTGGCCGGTAACGGTTTCATCCATCACAATCAGGCCCGGGAAGTCCGCCAGAGCCTGCTTTAGCTCCGCAAGGTCAAAATCTTTTTCAAGCTCCACGTTTATAGATTCGCTGTGACCGTGGAATACGGGCACGCGTACCGTTGTGGCCGTTATGCGCAGTTTATCGTCACCCAGTATTTTGCGCGTTTCATTTACCATCTTAAGCTCTTCTTTTGTATAGTCGTCCTCATCAAAAACGTCTATCTGCGGTATACAGTTGCCAAAGATGGGGTAGGGGAACTTTTTGGGAGCGTCTCCGCTTATGCCGTTTTCAAGGTCGCTGTAGCCGCCCATGCCCGCACCGGATACCGCCTGGTAGGTGGAGTATACAACGCGCTTAATTCCGTATTTATCATATAGGGGCTTTAGTGCCACCATTGCCTGTATTGTGGAGCAGTTGGGGTTTGCTATTATGCCGTTGTGCCATTTTATATCTTGCGGATTAACCTCCGGTACAACAAGCGGCACCTTTTTATCCATACGCCAGGCGCTGGAATTGTCTATTACAAGCGCACCGGCAGCTACCGCGCAGGGCGCAAACTTTGTGCTGGTACCACCGCCCGCTGAAAAGAGCGCTATATCTATATCCTTGCCGTCAAAGCAGGTTTCCGTAAGCTCTTCTATAGTATGTTCCTTGCCCATAAAATCAACCTTTTTGCCTGCGCTGCGCGCGCTTGCGAAAAGATAATAGTTGTTCACGGGCAGCTTGCGCTCCTCTAAAACCTCAAGAAACTTCCTGCCCACCATGCCCGTTGCACCAACAACGGCTACGTTGTACTTCTTCATTTTTTGCCTCCTTTGCGCCCGACGGCGCTCTTATAAAAACTTTTTGCTAATAAAAAAACAGCGCATTTGCGCGCCGTTATCTTTTACAGAGATACCAGTAGCGCAACACCGCAAAACCTGCGGTGACAGTTACGTGGATATTATCCGCGTACCCAGGGTAAAAAGCCGCTCGGCAAAGGCTTTCCCTTCGGCGTCCAGCCCTTTTGCGATATGGCAATAGGCCTACCGAAGACCTGCCGTACCGTTACTTTTGCATAAACGCGCCTCTAACTGTATATATTCAACTTATTATATTATACAGGCTGATAATATAAATGTAAACCTTTTTATTGAGCAGCTGTTGCTGCTTGTGAAATGGCTGCGTAAGCCTTGTATGGCTCATATTGATAAGAAGCATTGCAAAAGGGATGCGGCTGCTTTGTGTAACAAAGAGTTCATTTGTATTATTGGAGCAGAAATGTTAATATTGTAGCAGCATGGGAGGATTGCGTCTATGGTTATACGGCAATGGCTTGCCGCCTATGATGATGAAATAAAAAAGCTGCGCAGAAGGCTGCATGCAATGCCCGAATGCGCGTTTGAGGAAAAACAAACATCGGATTTTATATATGGCTACCTTGAGGCGCTTTCGCCAAGCAGCATAACCAGGCTGGCGGGCACCGGCATAAAGGCGGTATTTTTGTCGCCCGGTGCAAAACGCACGGTTGCCATTCGTGCGGATATAGATGCGCTGAGCGTGGCGGAGGATACAAAACTGCCCTTTGCATCAAAAAATGCGGGTCGTATGCACGCCTGCGGGCATGACGGGCATATGGCAATGGCGCTAATAGCAGCAAAAATAGTGAGCGAGAAGCGGCCGGAGCTGAATGTGGTTTTTATATTTCAGCCTGCTGAGGAGGCGCTAGGCGGCGCGGAGCCTATGGTGGCGCAGAAGGTGCTGGAAAATCCGCATGTAGACGAGGCCTACACGCTGCATCTTTGGCCGGATATAGAGCTTGGAAAGGTGGGCATAAAGCAGGGCAGGCTTATGTCTGCCATGAATGATCTCAATATAGATATAAAGGGTCGCTCCTGCCACGGCGCGAGGCCGCAGCAGGGGCGTGACGCAATAGTGGCGGCGGCGCATTTCATAACGGCTGCGCAGAGCATAGTGGCAAGAGGTGTGGCACCGGGCGATCCGGCGGTTATCACACTTGGAAGGATAGAGGGCGGCGAGGCGCGCAATGTTATAAGCGGCAGTGTACGCATAGAGGGCACGGTGCGCTCTTACAGCGAGGAGACCTCCCGCTTTATGATATGCCGGGTAAACGAAATACTGGACGGAATAGAGAAAATGTTTGATGTAAAATGTGAAAATACGCAAACCATGAGCTTTCCGCCCGTTATAAACCCGCGAGGGCTGTACGAAAAGGTGTACGCTTTGCTTGATGGGGATGAGCGGGAGCCTATAGAAAAAGTGATGATGTCTGAGGACTTTTCGTTTTATCAAAAGGAAACGGATGCATTTTACGCTATGCTGGGCGTAAGAACATCTGAGGGAGGGAGGCCGCTGCACTCCTGCAAGTTCGATTTTGACGAAAGGGCGCTTCTTATGGGCGTGGAATACTATTTGCGGGTGCTGGGCATTGAGTGAGCAATACGCGCGGCTGGCGCGTGTGTATGATAGCTTTATGTACGATGTTTGCTACGCGGATTGGGCGGACTACATACTGCCTATGGCAACGGGAGCTTCCGTGCTGGAATATGCCTGCGGTACGGGAGGGCTGACTGTGGAGCTTGCCGGGCGCGGGATGGATGTTTTGGGAGTGGATATTTCTGAGGATATGCTGGGCGTGGCGGCGGGAAAGCTGCGAAAAAATGCGCTGGATGTGAAGCTGGTATGCGCGGACATGACAGGTTTTTTGCTGAACAAGCCCATGGATTGCGCGGTATGCGCCTGTGACGGAGTGAATTATATAACAGAAAATGAAGCGCTGGAGCGTTTTTTTGGCAGTGTGCACGCAAACATTTCAGCGGGCGGAGCATTTTTGTTTGATATAAGCTCCGAATACAAGCTTACAGAAGTACTGGCGGATGAATTTTTTTATGATGATTCAGACGAGGGTACGCTCTTTTGGCAAAACGAATATGATGAGAGGCGAAAGCTGCTTACTATGGATATATCGCTGTTTGTGCCGGAGGGAAGCGTTTATAAGAGGTATGATGAGCGGCACGTTCAGCGGGCGTGGAGTGAGAGTGAAATAACAGATGCGCTTTTCGGGGCGGGCTTTACAGATATAAAGGTAATGGGATTTATGACGAATAGAGAACCGGAGGCTGGATGTGAGAGGATACAGTTTTTGGCGGCAAAAGGAGAGAATGTATGAGTGATGTTTTGGTCAGGGCTATTTTGAACGGGGAAGCGGCAGTTTACGCCTGTGATGTTTCGCAGATGGCGGAGGCGGCGCGCGTGACGCATGACACCATGCCCGTGGCTACAATAATATTGGGAAGGACCATAGCGGCGGCAACACTGCTGTCTGCAGGGCTTAAAAATAAAACGGACAGGCTCACTCTTATGATAAACGGCGGCGGGCCTGCGGGAACAATTATGGCGGTGGGAAATGCCGCGCTAAAAATAAAGGCGTACATGGCAAATCCGGGTGTAAACCCGCCTCCCACAGAGCGCGGCACATTTGATATAAGCGGCGCAGTGGGAAAGGACGGCTCTATAACGGTGGTTCAAGATTCCGGGCTGGGCGAGCCGTATACGGGCAAGGTTCCGCTCATATCCGGCGAGATTGGCGAGGATGTTGCGCAATATCTATTGACATCAGAGCAGCAGCCCTCCATAGTATATGTAAATACCTGGCTGGAGACAGATATGTCCGTTGTGAATGCGGGAGGTCTGCTGATACGCCCGCTGCCCGGATGCAGCGAGGAAACGCTGACCGAAATAGAGAGGCGGATCGCCGAAATAAACAATTTTGCCGTATATCTTTTTCAATATTCTGTGGAGGATATACTGCATAAGATATTCGGCGGTATGGATGTAAAAATATTGAGCAGCGAACAGCCGGTGTATGAATGCGATTGCAATAAGCCGCGCCTTGAGCAGGTGATAATATCACTTGGAGAAAGCGAGCTGCGCGATATGATAGAGCGTGACGGCGGTGCGCAGATAACCTGCCATTTTTGCAACAAGGTATATGATTTTACCGCGGATGAACTGGAAGGTCTGCTTGAGCAGGCGAAAGAAAGGAACGAATGAGCGATAAGAAAATACTCAAATTCAAACAGCCGGCGGAGTTTTATTACCGCATGGCTCAAAAGCTTATGGACAACGGCAGGTATGTGAATGCGCTGTCCGCCATAAGAAAAGCCGTGGATATGGAGCCGGAAGACTATGAATATTCACTTTGCCTTGCGGAGGTTTTGACCGAACTCACCAAATATGAGGATTCTAACCGTGTATTGTTTGACATAATAGAGCGGGGAGACGATGTGAGCGCGGAGTGTTTCTTTTGCCTGGGCTGCAATTTTATGGGGCTAAACGATATACCAAAGGCTCAGGAGAGCTTTGAGAAGTATATACAGGTGCAGCCGGAGGGCGAATATAGGGAGGAAGTGGAGGATTTTCTCTACTATTTCGATTCGGAGGAGTATGGCGAATACTACGAGGAAGACGGAGAGGACGAGGAATTTGAGAAGGCGCGTGAGGGCAAGCGCTATCTTGACCGCGGCGAATATGAAAAGGCCGTGGAGACCTTGGAGGCGATAGACAACGAGGACGGTGAAATGTCTTACGCCAAAAACAATCTGGCGCTGGCTTACTATTGCCTGAAAAACATTGTTAAGGCAATGGAAATAACGCGCAAGGTGCTAAAAAAGAATAAGGCGAATCTACACGCAAATTGTAATATGGCGGTGTTTATGAGCGAGGTGGGGCGCATGCAGGAGGCAGCAAAACACGTGAACGCCGCACTGAAAGCAAAAACTGAAACCAGTGAGGATATATATAAAATAGCAATAACGCTTTGTGAGTTAAAGCGGCATGAGGAAGCGATCTCTTATTTAAAAGAGCTTGCCGCAATATCGCCCTATGATGAAAAGGTGTTGTATTACCTGGCGGCGGCCTATCACAATACCGGCAGGCCCAAAGAGGCTATAAACCTGCTGGACGATATAAAAAAGCTGGATCATCCCGGAGTCATTGCGGATTACTATATACGCCGCATAAATCAGGAGATACAAGAGCCGGAGAGTTACGAGGAGATGGCCTATGTTTATCAGGTGCCGGCGGAGGAAGCCAAGAAAAAAATAAAGTATTTAAACGACTCCCTAAAGCTGCCGGATTCAGAATACAGCGTAATGTGGAAGCAGGATGCTGTTTTTCAAGACACAATATTGTGGGGGTTGGAGTATGGGGACGAGAATATAAAGCGCGCCATTGCAGGTATGGTGGCGGGTTTTGCAGATAGGCGGGCAGAGCGCATACTGCGTGATTTTCTGCTGAAAAAGCGGCAGCCTGATGAGGTGAAGAACGATATTTTTGTGCTGCTCAAGCGAATGAGCGCAAAGGAGCCGTACATTGCCTACATAAGCGGAGAGGTTGTGGAAGTTAAGGTGGGCGCATACGATCTTGATGCCGAGGGCATGGGCAAGGAGTATTCAGAGCTTTTCCACAGGCTGTATGATGCCATAAATATGTACTATTCGGAAGATGTGCTGCGCTGCACGCTGGAAGTTATAGCTGCATATCTTGAAAAACAGACAGGAGAGCCAGGTGATGTGAAAATCAACGAAACTGCGGCGGCGCTGCTGTATTTGGCGCTGCGCGATTGCGGGCAGGAAGAGGACCTAGCCGCAGTATGCGGGCGGCTGGAGGCGGACGCCGAGGGCGCGATGGACGTGGTTCGCATGATGGGCGGAAGCGTGAGCTCAGGAATACAAATATAGATTTTGGCAGATGAGCCAAAGCCGTGTTGAATATATGAAAATAATTTGGCGTGCAAACGGAGTGTTTTGCATACTACAGGTCTGCGTATAACGCGGGTATAGATACAATAGGGGGATTATGAAGTATAGATGTTACGCTTCCTGCGCTTTTGGCATAGAGGGCATACTGGCGGAGGAATTGAAAAAACTGGGTTTTGAGGATGTGGCGGCACAGGATGCCCGCGTGTATTTTTCGGCGGACGAGCAGGGTGTGGCTCGCGCCAATGTTTTCCTCAGAACGGCGGATAGGGTATATATTGTGCTGGGGGAGTTTGAGGCCACCACGTTTGACCAGCTTTTCGAGGCGGTGCGGAGTATAGATTTTGCCTCCATAATACCCTCAGATGCGCGTTTTCCTGTGGACGCGAACGCGGTGCGTTCCGAGCTGATGAGCGTTTCTGACGTGCAGGCGGTATCTAAAAAGGCTGTTGTGCGCGCGCTGGAGCGTGTGTATGGCATTAAGCGCTTTGAGGAGAACGGCAATGTTTTCAATATATATGTGAACATACACAAAAATTTTGTAACGGTGGCGTTAAATACCAGCGGCGCGGGGCTGAACAGGCGGGGCTACCGCCTTAAAAACGCGCAGGCTCCGCTGAAGGAAACACTTGCCGCCGCGCTGATACTAATATCGCGCTGGAGCAAGAGGGATTTTATAGACCCGATGTGCGGCAGCGGTACTATAGCAATTGAGGCGGCTATGCTGGCGGCCAACATGGCGCCGGGCATAAAGCGCAGGTTTGACGCGCAAAACTATTCAAATGAATTTAAAACGGCATTCGCAGATATGCGCACGCTTGCAAAGGAGAGCATAACGCAGCCTGCAGCAAGGGTGTTTGCCTCAGATATAGATAGGAAGAGCCTGGCGCTGGCAAGGGAGCACGCGCATAATATGGATGTTGCGGAGCTTATTCAGTTCAAAAATGCCTCGGCCTTGCAGCTTGAGCAGCCGGATAGACCCGCCAGTATTATAACAAACCCGCCCTACGCCGTGCGCATGGGTGAGCGCAAAGAGGTGGAGCGGCTGTACCGTGATATGGGTAAAGTTTTCGGCGCGATGGATGATACGCTGGTGTTCATAATATGCGCCGCGGAGGATTTTGAAAAGCTTTACGGCAAAAAGGCAGATAAGAAGCGTAAGCTTTATAACGGTAATCTAAAATGCACATATTACCAATATTTTAGGAAAAATAGCTGAGGGGGAGAGCGGAAAGCAGACTTTTCGCTTCAATCTTGTACGGCAGCGCCGCACTCGCTGCAAGCAAAATCATGTAACGATATTATTCCGCCGCAGCGGGAGCAGCGAGATTTTTTTACTTGCATGTCCATAAAAGCTTGCAAACCATTTTGTGCGGCATAACGGCTGTTTTCAATCAAGCTTATTTTGTAGCGTTTGACGTAGCTTTTATCAAGCTGTTTAATTATATTGCAGGGAAAATCCGGACATTCGTAGCAGTGGGTGATATGCCTTTTGCGCGCGCAGTCTGATATTTTGCATTTGCGACAGTGCTCAGGCTTAGATGGATCGCTGCTTAGGCAGCCTGCGCAGCTTTTTTTACTATTGCAGTGCTTATAGCATACCATGCAATTCATACCGCAGGGAGCCAGCATATTGTTTTCTATAGCAGGGGGCATTATCAATTTTTTTACCTCTTTGCAAATATGATATTGGTTTAAGTATAGATCAATAGCAGGGTAAAAAGCAA
>CAYXBW010000085.1:0-10587 GCA_964463305.1 uncultured Christensenella sp.
ACAACGCAACTTTATTTACCCACAAACGAAGTTTTGCCGCGTTTTCCGTCGGGGTCCGTCTTTCCCGCCCGCGCTCTCCCTGTTACCCGCGCCCCCGCGCGGATGTAACGCCCGCCGCAGGCTGAAAAAACGCATCTCCAAATCACATAAGGCATAAAGCAAATAAAAACTAGAAATCAGCACCCCGAACAACAGCAAAAAGCCATGCCGCAAGCCGAAAAAAGCTCACCCATTGAGCCTCTTTCCCACAGCCCCGCCGGGATGAATGAGAGCAAACTGCTCATTTTTATATCCCGTTTCCTCCAGCACCGCCGCTTGCAGCGCGTGAAAAACCGCCGCTGTAGCCGTAAAGCTGGCAGTACCTTGAGAGTTGTATTTATCGCACTCGGCAGGCACGCTGATAGGCAGCACTATATCAGAGCTAAATGCCAGCGGCGAAGCGGTATTTTCCGTCACGCCTATAACTGTCACGCCCTTTTTTTTGCATATTTCCAATATTGGCGTTAGTTCGTCCGTCTTTCCCCCGCGCGACGCCCACACCAGCACATCGCCGCGCTGCATAAATCCCATTGCGCCATGTATTGCCTCCGCCGGGGAAATAAACCTCGCCGGACGCTCTATACAGCACAATAGATGTGCAAAATGAGTGCAGCATATTCCCGAATGTCCGCAGCCCGTGCTGCCTATTCGCTTCGCCTTAGAAAGCACAGCCACTGCCCGTTCAAACGCCGCCTCATCCATTGCATCCCTTGTGGCACGAACCGCATTCTCTTCTATATCAAAAGGCTTTAGCCAGTCTCTTTTTATCATTCCCCACATACCCCCGCACAATATTTTTGCAGCCGCATACTTTCGGCCTATATATTGTAGGATACACAAAAATACTTCAGTGTACAAGTGCGCTGGGGAAAATACGCTTCAAATTCAGCTCACAACAGCCAGCCGCGTTCCATCCGGTGCGTAAAATTCAAAGTGTACCCTCACGTTTTTACCCGTTTTTTGTCCGGCGTCACCGCTCAGTATATCGCTCAGCTTTTTGCGCGCCTTGTTAAGCTTGTCGTCCCTCGCTATTTCTTTTGCCAGCTCGCTTAGCCGTTCGTCGCTTTCCAAAATACGGTCAGGAACATCCACTTCCAACATCAAAACCATATCATTACCGTATGAAGAGACCGTGCCAAAATAAAATCTGTATTCATAACCGCTCTCATTAAGCCGTTCTACAATAGTATCACGCACCTCGTCCGTCATTTCCTCCGCAATGTATTCTCGTATGCTTTTGCCTTCCTCTCCACCATTCGCAAGCTGCGAAAAAAGACCGCCCGCTGTATTTGCCATAGACATAAAGCCACTCATTTGCAAATTCATCACCAGCACGATCACTATTGCCACAGCCGCCGCTGCCGAGCATATAGCTATTATAATACCGGTTTTGGGTCTGGGCTTTTGTTGATTATATTGAGTATTTTGCTGTTGAACGTTTTGCCCGCTCCGCCTCATTTGTTCAATTTCACGCTGCGCCTGTTCATATTTTTCTTTATAAAAATCATCTGCCGAATTTTGCTGCGGTGCGTAAGCGTTATGCTGCTGAACCGGCTCCTTTTGCACGCTTTTTTGCCCATCAAATTCAGGCCGCGCTTTGCTATAGTTTTGCACCGGAGCCTGGTACGCCATATTTGCCTCCTTTTTTGGCCCTACCACCGCTTTATTTGCCGTATTGGGCAAAACACCGCCGCGAAACAAATTTGTGCCGAACACCTCTGCAACGCGCACGGAGCGTATCAGAAAAACCACAAACAACGCATCCATAATAATAACCAGCACAAACATTATTGTCTGCACCGGCAAAAACATTGCCGCCAGCTTCATAAATGGGTTTGATGCCAGCACAATGCCGCCAATTATGTTTACCACAACCATTGCAAAAAAGCTTATCGGAAAATATGGTTTTCTCAAGAAAAAAAGCGCCGCCACGGGTATGCACAAAAATCCGGCTATCATTGTGCCCACTCCCGCGCCGCCCATTACGGGGTTGGCTGCGCTTATGCCCATAGCTATGCCAACAAGCGCTCCTAAAACAATTCGTACAACCATACATATCAATATTCCGCCATAAGATCTCTTTTCCATTTTTGCGCCTCCCTATCAGATGTATGAAGTATAGCTTATGTCCACTGTGCAGCTCTTTCCGTCCGGTATATCAGAACGTATGGTCACCGAAATATCCCCCACATCCTCAAACGGCCACATTTTTTGCAGCCAAATTCCGCGCGTGCCGTTTTCCAGCATGGCCTCAACATCTGTCATGTCCGCATTGTTTGCGTCGCTGCTGAAAAACTGTTCTGCATCTCTGCCCATCATTTCCGCGGCATAGGCGGCAAGCGTATTAAAAATGTCCAGCAAAGCTTTCCTGTCCGCCATCATATCGTCTGACTTAAGGCTATATTCCGTTCTGTAAAAGCTCATATCCGCATAGCAGCTCAGCGCGCCGCCATATCCCAAAATATTCACAGGTATGCTGTACTTGGTATAATAATCGTCCTCATTTTCTGTCACAATCACCTTGGGATCATTTTTTATTGTATCCAGATCCAGGAAAAAATGTTGAAATGTTACGTAATCCAGTATATCGTATTCTGAAACATATACGCTTGTTGGCTCCGGCACATGCTCTTGAGTGGGCATTGGCGTTGGCATGCGCGTTGGCGCGGGTTCTGGCTTGTATGTAGGTACGGGTTTGGGAGTTGGCGTTGGCTCAGGCGTTGGCGAAGCCGAAGGCTGTGCCTCTCCTGAAAAAAGCGCGCTCAGCTTAGGCACATCAGAGCTTTCCTCCCCACTGCCGCCCAGCTTTTCTATGAGGCTTTCACCACCTGCCAAAAAGGCCGGCCGCGCGCAGCCAAAGGCACATAAAAAAATGCCCGCCACAATAAAAGCGAGAATTAATATCCTAAAATTTCCCCTATCCATTAGTTGTCCTCCATAAATGCTGTCATAAGGATCTGTGATGTACAAATTTATTCTTTTTTATGAGATTTTATACATTCTACTATATATTTTATACAAAATCAACGCATATATCATCCAAATTGCAGCATTTCGCTTCTTACATTCACGCGCAAAAAACGCCCGGTGAATACCTACCGCACCGGACGTTTATTCAATCAATAGCTTTTGCCCTTTGCCTATTTAAATTCCCGCGTAAAGATATCGCTGTGCTCCAGCAATTGCTCCACCGTATCAATGCCCAGTCTTCCCAGCAGCTCCATCACATAAGGGTTTTCAAGCGGCGTGGCATAGGCGGCCTGCGCGCCGTACACATTCACCAGCTCCCGCGCCCGCTCCTTGTCAATTATGGCCTTAGGCCCGCCCACACAGCCGCCCACGCAGCCCATGCCCTCAAAAAAATTGGCTGTCGCGCCGCCGCTTTTCAAGCTTTCCATCATGGCACGGCATGCGGGAACTCCATCCGCCTGCTGCGTGCGCACCGCTATTTCGCGGTTGGGGTTCAGCTGCTCCACCGTTTTTCGCACCGCCTCGCTCACCCCACCCGTGCGGGCATATATGCGCCCGGCGCGCGAGGAATGATCCTTTTCAGATTCCGGCAATGCGGATGGGTCTATTCCGGCCGCCTCAAATATATCGTTCATCTCGCGGAAAGTGAGCACGTGATCCACCGCACCCTTTATATCCGCCTCCCTTGCCTCGCTCTTCTTGGCAACACACGGGCCAACAAACACCGTGACCGCATCAGGATGCAGCTTTTTTATTACTCTGCCGCAGGCTATCATGGGCGAAACCGCGCCCGGCACATGCGGCATAAGCTCTTTATATATCTTTTTTATCATAGCTATCCACATTGGGCAGCAGCAGCTTGTTAGCTGATAGTCGTCGTCTTTTAATATATTTTTGTCAAACTCCAGCGCCTCTTTGAGTGTAAGCACATCAGCAAACAGCGCCACCTCCACCATGCCCGTGAAACCCAGCGCCTTGAACGCGCTGCGCAGCTTTCCCGGCGTGACGCTCTCATCAAACTGCCCCAAAAAAGCGGGGGCTATGAGCGCGTACGAAAGTTTTTCGGGGCTTCTTACAGCCTGCATTGCGGGAAGAATATCCCTGCTGGCGGTAAGCTTACCGCTTTTGCAGGCGCTAACGCACTCCTCGCAGCCCACACAGCGCTCAATATCTATTTGCAGCGCACCGTCTTCCGCCTGAGTAATGGCATCAAATATGCAGCTTTTTTGGCATGCCCTGTCATATTCGCACCTGCCGCACCCCTCCGTTTGCAGTACGGGCGGATATTTTTCCGGGTGCAGCAGGCAATCCAGATGATGCGCATCGTGCTCTGGCAGCGGAGCGTCCGTTCCGGCAACCTCGCGGCTCACCACCGCCTTGTAAAGTTCCTCAAAAGTCATACTCATATTATTTTCCCGCCCTCTTTCCGTATATGTTGTCTAATGTATATACCATAACCCATAAGCACGCATATCAAACTGCGTCCAAGCGGCAACTTTCGGTTTAAAACGTTAAAATTTGATATGATGCAAACCTTCCGTGCACCTCTTTCTTTACTGTTCAAGCCTTAAAAAAGCTGGCACACCTCGCTTAAAAATGCACATCATTCAAATTTACCGCATAACTCATATCAAATAGCAAAACGCGGCGCTCCTGCAAAAACAGATCCGCCGCGTAATTTTTTTCTTACTGTATTATTTCTATACCTGTTTTACACAGGTATTTTCACCTCGCTCAAGCAGAAAGCTATTCAGCTTTGCTCTTATATCTTCCTTATTGTTATTGTGCAGCGTTGTTATGCTGCCGCCAGTTCGCACTATCTGCTCCACCAGCAGCCCTCGCGTATGCTGATATGCCGCTCCCGTATCCATAGCGTCGCTTTGCGCCATACTGTTTCTTAGCTGCTTGAAAACACCTATGCACATTCGCTCTGCCAGCAGCAGATGCAGCTGCCGCGCAAAACCGCGGCATTGCAGCTCCATTCCGCCCACCTCGTCAAGCAAAAACATATTTATTCCTCTGCGCCGCTCATTCTCCAGCAGCCGCGCGGCCCAACCCTCAAAAACCTCAGGTATAAATACCCATTCGGCGCCCTCTCTGCGCATGAATATACGCTCTTCCTCAGGCGTGCGTTTTTTTGCGGGAAGCAGTGTTTCACGCACAGATTCCAGCGAAAACTGATTGCAGCGTCCCTCTCTGCAATAGCCCTGCTGCACTGTAAAGCCGCCCAGCTCCTTTTTTATATTGGCAATGCTTTCCCCAATCAGTGTGGACTTGCCCACATATATATCTCCCTGCAAGAAAAAATGCCTGTACATATAAGCATTTTCGTGTATTGCCAGCATCCTGCGATAATCGTCCATCGTGTCCATATCGTCTAGTATTGCCGGGGCGTCAAGTTCCAGCAGCAGCGCGCGCTCTGCGTATGGAAGCAGCGCGCCCTTCAGCCCGCCCTCTCCCTCGTATGAAAGTATGCTTTGTATGCATTGCGCGCCAATAAGCGGCGGATGCCCTTTTTTGCCGCAATACGCGGGGTACACAACAGGCGCGGCGCTTTGCTCGAACGCTGCCGTCATTTGCTTCATAATTTGCGGAGTAACCAGCGTGTAATCCACAGGCAGCAGGAAAAACGCGTCTATGCCGCTTTGTGCCAAATGCCGCACTCCCGCCTGCACAGATGTGAACATACCGCCGAGATAGTCTGCGTTATGGCATATCTCCGCCGGCAGATCTTGCAATTGCGCGCCTATGGCCTGCGCCTCGTGTCCGGTAACCACCAGCACGCGCCCCAGTTTTGCCGCGTTCCGCACCACCTGCCTTATGGCAGCCTCACCGCCCGCAAAGGGCAGCAGCGCCTTTAGCCTTCCCATACGCGAGGAAAGACCCGCCGCCAATATAATAGTAGCAAAATTCTTGCCCTGCGCTTTTTCCATAGCTCCGTACACCTCCCGCCCCCTTAAAAAAAATTTGGGACGGCAGCATAGCGCCGCCGCCCCTTTTTAAGCAAATAAATGAATAGTAGCACTATAGGTGCCGGTGTATTGCGCTGTGCTTAAAATCCAAGCGAGTCGCGCACCATTACCTTTGCCATATCTATTTTGTATTCGTTGCGCTCCAGCGCCAGCGAGCCTTTGAGAGCAAGCTCCGCCGCCTCTTTTGCCACAGATTCATCCAGCTTTTTGCCTATGAGGTAGCTCTCCGCTTCCTCCCGCTTCAGCGGAACGGGCGCCACCGCACCCAGCACTATGCTGGCATCCTTAACAACGCCATCCTCTACCGTGTAAACACTGGCAACGGCCAGTACGGCAAAGTCTATAGATTTACGCACGCGGTATTTGTTGTAACGCGCAACCGCATTCTTGGGCAGCTCCGGCACTATTATCTCCGTCACAAACTCGCCCATTTGCAGCACATGCTTTGCAATATCTGTGTGCGTGGCAAAAAATTCCGCCGCGCTCAGAGTGCGCTGGTTTGTAACTATCTTGGCATCCATTGCGTACAGCATGTTTGCCATATCGCTTGGGTTCACAGCAAGGCAGCCGCAGTTGAAGCAGCGCAGTATTTCCGCGCTTATCTCTTCACCGGAAAGGCTTCCCACGTCCTCTTTCAGCATATCGCGCTGATCCTTGGGCAGCAGCTCAGGGTTTTTGCGTTCGCGGCAGGCATGGCACTGATCAGCAAATTGCAGCAGCGCCTCGGGCTTGCGCGCCTTGGCTATCTGCTCTACGGGCAGCGCGCCTCCGCCCAGATATTTATTTATGCCCATGGCGGTCTTGCGTCCCGCGTCTATAGCCTTTATTACAGTTGCCGGGCCGGTGGTAACATCGCCCGCGGCGAATATACCCTCCACGCTGGTGCGGTAGTCGCTGGCCGCCTTTATGCGTCCGCGCTCCACCTCCACAGTGTACTGGCCTTCAAGGAAATCCAGATCGGCCTTTTGGCCTATTGCCATCATTATGATATCAGAATCCAGATCTATTGTGTTGTCATCCTCATAAACGGGGTTAAACCTGCCGGTTTCGTCCAGCACCTTGGGGCAGTGGCGGAACGTCATACCGCTCACCCTGCCGTCCTTATGCAGCACGGTTTTGGGTCCCCAGCCGTTGAGTATTTCAATATCCTCCTCCAGCGCGCGGTCTATCTCCTCCTGATTGGCAGGCATGGAATCCCGCTGCTCTAGGCATACCATAGTCACCTTGGGGCAGCCGAGGCGCTTGGCAGTTATGGCAACGTCCATAGCCACGTTACCGCCGCCCACCACTATCATGTTCTGACCCGGACGCTCCATTATATAGTTGTTCACGTCTATCAAAAATTCCAAACCAAAGCGCGTAAGCTCCTCGCCCGCAAGGCCTATGAGCGGACGCTGCCATGTGCCCGTATCCAGCATAACGCTGTCACTTTGTTTGGCAAGCTCGTCTATAGTCACATCCTTGCCCACGTTCGTTTCGGTTTTTATCACTATGCCCATATCTGTGAGCGAATTCAAGAATTTTTGCACTATCTCCTTGGGCAGGCGGTAGGGCGGTATGGCGTAGCTCAGGCAGCCGCCCGCTTCCTTCTGCTTTTCATAAAGCGTTACGGCATAGCCCGCCTGACGCAGATAGTATGCAGCCGCAAGACCGGCAGGCCCTGAACCCACTATGGAGACAGATTTGCCGTTTTCGCTCTTTGGCGCCACCATATATTCGCTTGCGTGCTCCAGTATATAGTCGCCCACGTTACGCTCTATAGAGCCAACATTCAGCGCCTCGTCATAGTTTTCGCGCACGCATTTTTCCATGCAGAAGTGTGCGCATACGCGGCTTGTAATGGCGGGCATGGGGTTCACCTCAAGTATTATCCTCGCCGCGCCGTCTATATCTCCCGCGCGCATCTTTGCCATATAGGCGGGGATGTCTGTACTTCCGGGGCACTCGTTCGTGCAGGCGGAGGGGGTAACCTTGGCCGCGCCGAATATTGAATGGTAGCGGTTTTCACCCATCATTGCACTGCAAAGGAAGCCCTCTTTGCGGGCGCAGTTTATTTTGCCGCCCAGCACATCAGGATAGCGGTAATACCAGCAGCGTATATCCTGGCAGATATTGCCGCCCACCGTGGCCGTGGCACGCAGGTTTGGCGTAGCCACGCTGTATGCCGCATCCGCAAGAGCAGCCCAGCCCTCCGCCACCTCAGGCGATTCTGATATATCCGCAAGCGTAGTGAGCGCGCCTATGTGCAGGCCGTCCGCCTTTTTCGCTATGCCCTTCATACCCGGCACGCTCTTTAAATTTATTAGCGTTGTGGGCGGCGTGGGCAATATATCTTCCTTCAAAACTCCCAGTATATCCGTGCCGCCGCCCACATACGCGGTGCGCGGCTCCTCGCCGAGTCTCTGTGCTTGCTGCATAGTCTCGGGCATTTCATATGTAAATTTCCTCATATCATTTGCCCTCCTTTTCCTTTAGTGCCGCCAGTATCTTGGCGGGAGTGAACGGCACGCTCTTTAGCTTTATGCCGCAGGCGTTGTACATAGCCATGGTTATGGCCTGCGGGCCGGGCGCCAGCAGCGGCTCTCCCACACCGAAAGCGCCAAAGGGGTAGGCGCTGTCCACACCCTTGTTTGACTCCAGCACTATGTGATCGTGCTTGGGCGCATCGTTAAAGGTACGCACCTTGTAGTCTATATTGCTGGGGTTCAGCACTCTGAAATCGTTCGGGTCCCATATGGTCTCCTCCATGCAGGCTATGTCTATGCCCGCGAAGAAGGATTGCACCTGATTTCTGAGCGGCAGCGGGTTCACTATAACGCCCGCATCAGAGCCGCCGAAGTGCTCTATTATTTTGAATGTGCCAAGCTGTTTATCCACCTCTATTTCCACAAATTGCAGGTGGAATATGGTGCTGTTGTGCACACCCTCAAAGTGACCCATGCCCGTTATGCCGTCCACCTTGCCAAGTATAGCCGGGGCAAGGGGTATAAGCTTATCCGGCTCCGTTTTTTTGTACAAACAGCCGTTTTTGAAGCCCAGCTCCTCAGGGGAAACGCCCAGCTTGGGCGCGGCTATGTCAAACAGCTTGCGCTTAACATCCTCGCAGGCCAGCTTCACCGCTATACCTCCGCAATATGTGGAGCGAGAGCCTGTGGAGCCAAAATCTGGAGGTGTTATGCCCGTGTCTGCGGGAGAAAGGCGAATGCTCTCAAGCGGCACGTCCAGCTCTTCCGCCGCCACCTTTTGCTGTATCTCGCGGGTACCCGCGCCAAAATCTGACATTACGGTGGCAACGTATACCGCGCCCAGACCCGTTATGGTAACGTTGGCATTGGAGGGTTTTCCGCCCGTGTCTGAGTGACCTGCCGCGCCCACGCCCAATCCGCGCACAAAGCGTCCGTCAGGAGAAGTCCAGGTGGGCACGCCCCAGCCACGGAAGCGATCCTTCCAGCCAAATGCCTCTGAGGTCTTGCGCACCAGGTTTGCCCAGTCCACTGTCATGTTTTCCACATAAAAGTGCGGCGGCGCCATTGCGTTGTAGAATGTATCGCCCTTCTTCATGGCATTTTTCTCAAAATAGTCCACGGGGTCTAGGTTCAGCTTTTCGCAGGCTTCAAATATGGCCTGAGTCAAAAGATATGCTGATTCCAGATAACCGTAGCCACGGAACGAACCTGACGGTACGTGGTTTGTTACCACAACATCAGCGTCATACTTTTTATTTTCCGTTTTGCACATCATGGCCAGCGAGTTTGTGCCCACCTGCAGCATGAACTCCTGCGTGGAGGCGCAGGCGCCCGCGTCCGCAAGCTGGCTCATCTCCACCGCCGTAGCCAAGCCATCCTTGCTTACGCCCAGCTTAACGTGTGATTTTGTGGTCATGCGCGTCTGGTGCGCGCCGAAATGCTCTTCCTTTGTGTAGGCATAAAGCACCGGGCAGCGCGCAGCCTTGGCCATAAGCGCTGTAAAAAGGAGGCAATGTACGTTGCCGCTATACAGCTTAGAGCCAAAGGAACCGCCCACGGCGGGCGCCACCACGCGCACCTGCTCATAGGGTATATCAAGCGCAGCCGCCACGTTTTGCGCGCAGTACGCGGGCGCGGCAGCCGAAGCAATAAAGTTTACCGTATCGTTTTCCCAGTAGGCTATTATTGTGGGGGTCTCTAGCGGCAGCGGATTTTGCCCGCTTGCCATTTCAGCATCCATCTCCACGATCACATCAGCCTTTTTAAAGCCGTCCTCAAGGTCGCCCTGCTCAAAGTTTAGGTTGCACTTGTGCGGCGCTATGTTTTTGGGAAATTCAGGATATAGCTGGGAAGCGCCATCCGCCAGCGCGCTGTCTATAGAAAACACAGGCTGCAGCAGCTCATATTCCACCTTTATAAGCTTTGTCGCCTCCTCTGCTATGCTGTCCGTCTCCGCCACCACCAGCGCCACGGCATCGCCTATATAGCGCACATACTCGTCCATTATATGGTGATGCTTGGGGGGCGTGAAGCCGTTTGTAACATATATGTTGCGCGGCACCTCTTTATGTGTAACTATTGCCGAAACGCCTTGGAGCGCCTTTGCGGCCTCCGCGTCTATGCTTACTATTTTGGCATAG
>CAYXBW010000086.1:0-10513 GCA_964463305.1 uncultured Christensenella sp.
CTAAAAACCCTGAATGAGACTGGCTTTTATGAAATCGTCTATATCGCCGTCCATCACCGCGTTGATGTTTCCGGTTTCAGTATTGGTGCGGTGATCCTTTACCATGGTGTATGGGCAGAAAACATAGGAGCGGATCTGGCTGCCCCACTCTATTTTCTTTTGGTCGCCCTTTATCTGTGCCATTTCGGCCATGCGCTGTTCCTCGCGAACCTCTGCCAGCTTGGATTTAAGCATACGCATGGCGGTCTCTCTGTTTTGAAGCTGAGAGCGTTCGTTTTGGCACTGCACCACTATGCCGGTGGGGAAGTGCGTTATGCGTATGGCGGAGGAGGTCTTGTTTACGTGCTGACCGCCCGCTCCTGAGGAACGATATGTATCTACGCGAATATCGTCTGCGTTTACCTCTATATCATTGTCCGCATCATCAACTTCCGGCATTACGTCCAGCGAAGCAAAGGAGGTGTGCCGGCGCGCGTTGGAATCGAACGGAGATATGCGCACCAGACGGTGAACCCCCTTTTCCGTGCGGAGGTAGCCGTAAGCGTTGTCACCCGAAATTTGCAGCGTTACGCTTTTTATTCCCGCCTCATCACCGTCAAGATAATCAAGCGTGCGAACCTCATAGCCGTGGCGCTCTGCCCAGCGGGTATACATGCGCATAAGCATCTGCGCCCAGTCCTGAGCCTCCGTACCGCCGGCGCCCGCGTGTAGAGAAAGTATTGCGTTGTTGGAGTCATACTTGCCGGAGAGCAGCGTTTGCAGGTGGAAGGCGCGCGCCTCTTCGTCCACATTTGCTATTTCCTCATTCAGCTCTGCAAAGAGCTCTTCGTCTTGAGCTTCCTCCACCATATCTATCATTACCTCAAGGTCATCAAGCTCACTCATAAGCTTTTCGCAGGAGGTTATTTTGGCCTTGAGCGGTTTGGCGGTGCGTGTTACACGGTTGGCGTTTTCTATATCGTTCCAGAAATCTGGCGCTTCCATTTGCTCGTTCAGCTGCTTAAGCTCTTGCTTGAGCGCGGGCAGATCCAGCGAAGAGGAAGCCTCTTCCACCATGCCGCGCAGGCTTTGCAGTTTTTGCTTTTGATCGTCTACTATGATCATAACGTTCCTTTCAATATCTATAGCCTTTGCTTTTTAAAAGGCACCCACTTTGGGGTGCCTCTTTTTTCTACTGATATTATACAGTTAGTGGGGCGCTTTGTCTATAGCGCTCAGTCTATATATTTCCATGAGGCTCCGCCCGCCGCAGAAACATCGTTTTGCGCTGTACGTCCGTCGCAGGTGAAGTTGAATATAACATGGCTGGATGGCGTATACACTGTAGCGGGGCTGCACGTGAAGGATACGCGCTTTTGTTCGCCCGGCTTGAGCGTTATGGTGCTTGTCTGCTTTATGCCGTCCACCCACAGCGTCAGAGTTCTGTCGTAACCGGAGGAGGATTCTGGGTTTACCATCAGCTTTGCGGTGTTTGCCTGTATAACGATATCCTTAGTGCCCCTGTTTGTCATGGAGAACAGCGAGGAGGTAAGATTATTGTTCGTTACATTGGGCACGCCTATTGTGTAGACCGGCTTCTCTGCCTGCCTGAATGCTGTAGCCACAGGTGAGAATGTGCTGAACACCTTTTGGCCGCTTACCGTGCGGTAGGAGCGGACTTTGTAATAATACGTAGTTCCGGAGCTTACGCTGGTATCCTTGAAGGAGTTTGTGGTAAGGGTTTTAACTCCGCTGAACGGGCCTGCCGCCGCAGTTGCGCGATAGACCTGATAACCCGCGGCTCCGTCCACCGCACCCCAAGAAACGCTGACCTCAGCCGCTCCCGTGAATTCCGCCTTTATGCC
Organism: uncultured Christensenella sp.; assembly: GCA_964463305.1. GTDB lineage: Bacteria > Bacillota > Clostridia > Christensenellales > Christensenellaceae > UBA5399. The sequence continues at coordinate 1,845 of CAYXBW010000086.1, forward strand.
GGCCGGTGTAGCAGACTTTGTCTGTGCAGCTACAGGGCCGCCCGTTATACCCTTTACCTTGTTGCCGTCAACCAGTATGTAGGGGATAACCTTGTAGTAGTATTTTGTGCCCGGCGCAAGATCCTTGCTGTCCGTATAGCTCAGCGCGCTGGCGGAACTTGTCATTAGTTTTATAGATTTATAGCCGCCGCTTTTGTTTGTGGAGCGATATATATAGTAACCGAGCGCACCCTCAGGGCGGTTCCATGTGAGCTTTATGCTGCTGGTATTCTGCCCTTTGCCCGCAAGATTTTCAGGCTTGGGGGTGGATTTTGTAGCCTGCATAATGGGCGAATCCGCGCCCGTTACCTTGCCGGAGCTCATATTGCGGTAGGCTGCTACCTTATAGTAATATGTTTTGCCCACGCCAAGACCGGCCGTATCCGTGTATGTTAGTGTGTTCGCGCCGGCAACAGTGCCTACTACCTTATATGTGCCGGTTTTGGATTCGGAACGGTATATGTCGTAACCCGTTGCTCCGGCAGATTTTGTCCACGTGAGCTTAAATCCGCCGGTGGCTTTGGAAAGCTTGAGAGATTCAGGAGCCGCGTTTACAGGCTTTGCCGAAACCGGTCCCGCATCGGGGCCTTCAACCTTTTGGCTGCCCTGCGTGCGGTATGCCCTTACCTTGAAATAATATGTGCCGCCTGTTGAAAGACCGGACTGGCTGAAAGAACCGGTTGTGGAGCTTCCTGCCAGCGAGTATGTACCGCTTACGGAGGTGGAACGGTATACATTGTAGCCATCCGCGCCAGACACAACATCCCAGCTTATTTGAGCGGAATTGTATCCCGTGCTCTCCGCTTTGAGATTTGTTACCGGGCCTGCACCATCAGAAACTACCACCTTTACGGCACTTGTCTGGTTGCCCGAAATATCAATGCCGCCCTGCGTCAGGTAGGCGTTTACTTTATAAAAGTAGGTACGGCCGTTTATTACCGTATTGTCCGTATATTGCAGTGTGGAAACGCCCTGCACCTTGCTTATTAGTGAATACTGACCTGTTTCGCTGTCTGAACGATATACCTCGTACCCGGTGCTGCCTGAAACGGAGCCCCAGCTAAGGTTAACACTCTCCTGCCCAACAACCTTTTCGGCCTTGAAATTGCCCGGTGCGGGGAAAGCGGCCACTACAGAAGCCGGACCGGCGGGAATGCTCTCCAAAGTGGTGCTGCCGCTGGTAACATAAGAGGCTACTTTATAATAGTACGTTTTGCCCAGCGTGAGGCCGGTGTCTGTATAGCTGGTCTGTGAAGCGGCCGTGTTTGTGCGAATCAGCGTATAGCTGCCGTCTGCAGATTCGGAACGGTATATATTGTAACCGTTTACGCCCGAAACGGAGCTCCAGCTCAGCGCGGCGCCGGTGGTGCCCTGCGCAGTAGCTTTAAAGTTTTGCGGTGTGGCGGGTATTACCATATTAGCCGCTTTGGCAACCGCACGATATGCGTTAACATTTCCCCAAGCTGTCTGTGAATCGAATCCGGGGGTGTAAAGGTCTGTAGCCGTGCCCGTTATCATATCCTTTATCTGCGCCGGAGTGAGCGAGGGGTTCACATACAGCATCATTGCTGCCACTCCCGCCACTATGGGCGAGGCCATGGAAGTTCCGCTGTTGTTTGCGTAGGTGTTGCCGGGGTAGGTGCTGTATATAGCGTTGCCCGGAGCGGAGATATCCTTTTTATCACCATAGTTTGACGTGCTTGTTTTACTGTTGCTGGTGGGGTCGGTGTAGTTCAGCGTGCTTATTACGCCTATTGCATTGTCAAAATCGCCGGGCAAAAATGTAGCGTCGCTGCTGTAATTTCCGGCGGCGGCTACCACTACCGTACCCTTGGATGTGGCGTCGTTTACCGCGTCCTCAAAGAGCTTGTCTGCGGGGAGAACCTGAGACTGCGTATAGCCAAGGCTCATGTTTACTACCTTGGCGCCGGAAAGCACCGCGTGGTTAAGCGCTGCTATTATGGCGCTGGTGGGAGCTTTGTTGTCGCTGTTGCGAAAAACGTTGTAGGCGATCATTTCGACCACCTGATTGCGGCTGCCGCTGGCAACGCCCGTAACGCCCTTGCCGTTGTTTGCTACGGCACCTATAAGCCCGGCAACGTGCGTGCCGTGAGGCTGTGCCGCGGAGGGATAGGGCTGCGCAACGCCCGTCTGCATATCAAAGCACTGCGAGGCTATTATGTTGCTTGCAAGATCCTCGTGGCTTAAATCTACAATATTATCTAAAATGGCTACCTTTACCTTGCTGCCATTTTTGGAATCAACTATATTCCATGCTTCGCCCACGTTTATTTTATTGAGATGCCATTGCTTGTCTATATCTGGATCGTTGGGCAGCGAAGCAGCGCCCGCGTCCGCTTCTATGGCGGCTTCGGCTGTATCGTACAAATAGTTTGGCTGAGCATAGGAAACTGCCGGATCGGCTGTTATTTCGGTAACTGCCTGAGCTACGGTTTGATCCAGCGGTATATCCACAACGGCTACAACCTCGCTTGAGGGAGCCTCAACAACGTCTTTTACAGCTCCGTCCAGGCTTTGCATGGTAGCTTCTGCCTGTGTCTGTGAAACGCCCGAATCAAATACCACAAGTACTTCGCCGGGCACATAGCCAAGGCTGCCGCCTGCGCGTTCGGCTGCTGCCGCTGCGTAGTTTTGCAATTTTTCGGCTGCGCGGGCGTCTATAGCTGCAGAAAATGCTTCAAGCTGGGCAGTTAGACCTTCCTTATAATATATATCTAAAATTTGGGAGAGCGCGTCCATATACGCTGCGTCGTCCGTGTATGCCGAAAGCAGAGCAGCTGCCTGTGCGCCATCCTGCCGGGCTATATTCAATAACTCAGTTATATCTGTTATTGCCGCCGTTTGAGCTTCAGCCTCAGGCTGGGCGCTTTCCTCTGTTACGGGAGTATCTTCCGGTTGAGGAACAGGCTCCAAAACCTGATCGGGAGCGGTAGTTTCCGCGGGGGGTTCAGTCTCCTCCGGGGAATCTGAAGGTGCCGGCTCTGTTTGTGGTGTGTCCACCACCTGATCTAAGTCAGGTTCTGCGGCAAAAGCAACTGATGTACCTGCACAGGTAAACAGCAGGCATAACACCAGCAGTATTGAGAAAAACTTACGTATAGGGCGATTCATTTTGTTCTCCTTTCGGCTTGAGCATTATAATTTGTTTGTTGTTAATTTGACGGGATATCCCGTGTACTTTGTTCCGATTTCTATCAGCGCTGCCCAATTTGCAATATCGGCTGTGCCAATACCGTCCATAGAGCGGCGGATACTCACGTGCAGCACACCGTCTTCAAGGCACACGCTTTCGCAGCAATGGCCAATGCTGCCGCTAGGCTCTTCAAGCAGCAATACAATGAGCGAATGCTCAGCAAAAAAGCCGTCATCGTATTTTTTAAGGGGTACAAGTGCTTGGGGCCAGGTACCAAATTCGTTAGCAATACTACCAAAGAACTCCAGCAGACCATCAGCAGAGCTTTCCACATGCCCCATGTGCCCCCCAAGCTCCGCGCCAAAGGAACCTATGCGTATAAATTCACATTTGCATACTAAATCCATAGCCTTGTGCCACCTGTGTGCGCCACTAAAAAGCGGCGTTTCAATACAAGCGATTATATCATAAAAAGCGCAGGCTTTCCACCTAATAATGGGGCATTGTTCCTATTGTTAATGGTTTATTCATTTATGAACAACTTGTAAGGGCTGTTGTTTTGCGAGTTGAGGCTGTGCTATAATTACACGGAAAACGAAAACAGTATATATTGTAAATACGAAAGCCGCAAATTTTGCGCTGGAGGGAACTATATAAATGAAGATAAATAAAAAAATGATCATAGCCATAATAGTGGTTGCAGCTGCCGTGATCGTGACGCTGGCGCTGCTGGTGCCTGCCTTTGCGCAAGCGCCGCCCGAAGCGGAGCCGCCTGAAATAACAACGGCAGAGCTGGATGCATTGGAAGAGGCCGCGGCGGCAGAGGAAGAGGGTGCCGTTGCGGATGGTCCGGTCGTTTCAGAAGTGCCCGCGCCGTCAGAGCTGCCTACGCCCGCGCCTGTCAGCCGCAAAAATATGAGTGAGGAAAAGGTGGAGTATAAAGATAATAAAGTTGAGTATACCTACCATGATATAGTTTCAGATTCTGAAAAAAAGATGGAAGCAACTGCGGATACGCAAAGTGATCTGAAATTTGGCCTGGAGGTTGTGGCGCAGCAGCTTTTCGGCCAGCCGCTAGATCAGTCTCCAATAAACCCAAATTCTATAAGCCTGGAGGATGGAAAGCTATATATAGACTTCAAGGCCTCCATATATGAGGCGAATTTTGGGCTGGAAGGTGAGGCCGCTATGCTAGATAATATAGCAAATGCCTATCTTAATAATATACCGGAGATAACAGAGATATACTATAGCGTGGATGGCGGCAACTATTCCACCGGTCATTTCGAAATACCGGGGGGCATTCCATACCTCACAAAATAGTCTGCTGAAAAGCCGGGGCTTTGGTGTATAAGCTCTGGCTTTTATATTTTTGTTTCAATGTGCGCAATATTGACAAAAGTGTTTTTTAAAAGTATAAATAGTCGACATTTGCAGCTTTTTATGCTAGAATCAAACCATACAAATTGCCAAAATTATGGGTGCCTGCTCATAAATGTAAAAATATCTTTTAAGTTCTGACGCAAACGACATATTAATGTTACCGATTGGTTTTGGTATTTGGGTGATTGCGGTTTTATCTGCCGTATTTTTTGAGTTTGTAAAAAACAATTGGAGTTTGTAATGGAAAAGGAAAAAGGGAAAGTCGGGGATGATTTTCTGTTGTTGGCATTCAAGTCTATTATGGAAATTTCGCCGGATATGATTTTTATAAAAACGGCGGATCAGAAATATGTGGCAGCCTCACGCGTTTTTATGAAAATGGTGGGGTGTGATGGAGAGGTAGATATAAAGGGAAAAACAGATTTTGATTTGTTTGAAAACGATTTGGCTGAAAAGTATGTGAATGATGATCGCGGCGTGCTGGAGAGCGGTCAGCCAATACTTGACTATATAGAGCCGCTGCCCGATAAGGACGGCGAAAAGAAATATTCCTCTACCTCTAAGTATTGTTTGCGTGATCAATATGGAAACGTGATAGGCCTTTACGGTATAGCAAGGGATGTCACGGCAAAAATGGCGCTGCAGGAAGAGCGTGAGAGCCGCAAGCTGTCACGTAAAATGTTCGAGGGCGTGCTGGAGGCGGATATAACTGACGACCGTATGATTTGGGCGGATGGCACAATATGGAGCGAGCTGCTGGAAAGCATGCGTACAAGCACGTACACCGAGTCCGTGGATATGTATGCGGCAAAATATGTACATCCGGATGGAATAGATGAATTTAAAAGTTTTTACAGGCTGGATAAAATACAAAAAATATACGAAAGCGGAGTAAGAGAGTTCAGCCACCTGGCCTATCAGGATACGGACGGCAGCGGCTATAAATGGATAGAGTTTAAATCAAGATTGTTTGAATCAAGTTTGACAGGCACGATAAAAATGACCACCGTACTGAACAATTTGGATGATGAGGTAAGGTACAAGGCGCTGCTTAAAAAGAAGGCGGAGACTGATCCGCTGACCGGGCTTTTAAACAGGGAAAGTGTGTTTGAGCAAATAGGAGATTGCATAAATGGGGGAGGCTTGCAGCAAAACCATGCGCTTCTATTTATGGATCTAGATAATTTTAAGCAGGTAAACGATAAACTGGGGCATCCTTTTGGTGATAAAGTGCTGGAGGAGGTGGCCTGCAAGCTAAAGAGCCTGTTTAGGGAAGCAGATATTTTAGGGCGTGTGGGCGGCGATGAATTTTTGATATTGCTGCAAAACGTCACCTCGCGGCAGGATGCAGAAATACGCATAAGGCGAATATTTGGCGCAACTCCATTTTGCAGTGTGGAGGGCAACAAAGCAAGAATTACCTGCTGCGTGGGTGTTTCTATGTATATGGGAGGGGGAAAAACGCTGGAACAGCTTTATAGCGAGGCGGACAAGGCTATGTATGCGGCAAAGCAAAGCGGCAGGAATAACATATTGTTTTTTGATGAAGACATTGGCGAAAATGTGGTTTGAACATTATTATAGGTACGATGCAAACAGGCGAAAAAATACTTACCGCCTGTTTTTTTTATGCGGTCCCAGCATTCCTTTTAATGTATTTTACAGGTATTGCCCTTGAATGTATAAATGTATTTATGTTTTTTTAAAGAAAGTGTGTACTTTTTCACAATAATGTTTATAATATAATATATCAATAAACATGACAAGTGAGGTATAGTTTCCATGAGCAAAATAGTATTGGTAGGATCGAACCACGCGGGAACGGCAGCAGCAAACACAATTTTGGACAATTACCCGGAAAACGAGCTTGTGATATTCGACAGGAATACAAACCTCAGTTATCTGGGCTGCGGCACCGCGCTTTGGGTGGGAAAGCAGATTGAGGGAACGGACGGGCTGTTCTATTGCTCCAGAGAGGTTTTTGAGCAGAAGAAGGCCACAGTTCACATGCAGACAGAAGTTGAAAATATAGATTTTGACAAAAAAATTGTCACAGCTAAAGATAAAGACGGTAACACTATAACCGAAAGCTATGACAAGCTTATACTGGCAACCGGTTCTCTGCCCATACGGCCGAAAATAGAGGGGCTTGATAAGGAAAATGTGGATGTTGTGAAGCTTTTCCAGGATGGTCAGAAAATAAATGAAACGCTGAACCTTCCGGAAATAAAGAACGTGGCCATAGTTGGCGCGGGCTACATAGGCGTGGAGATTGCCGAGGCTGTGGAGCGCAGAGGCAAGAAGGCTTTGCTTTTTGAGGCAATGAACACCTCGCTCTCAGGCTATTATGATCCATGGTTTTCAGAGGATATGGACAAGGTGCTTTCTGATAACGGCGTAGAGCTGCACTTTGGCGAGATGGTGAAGAGCATAGACGGCGATGCAAAGGTTTCCGGAATAACCACAGATAAGGGTTCTTATCCGGTGGACATGGTTATACTGGCCATAGGCTTCTACCCGAACAGCGGTCTTGCTGGCGGCAGGCTGGAGCTTTTCAAAAATGGAGCTATAAAAGTAAACAAAAAACAGCAGACAAGCGAGCCGGGCGTATTTGCAATAGGAGATTGCGCGACCGTATACAGCAATGCCTTGCAGGATTCCGCATATATAGCCCTTGCCACCAACGCGGTGAGAAGCGGCATTGTTGCGGCGCACAACGCTTGCGGCACGGAGATAGAGTCCGCCGGAGTGCAGGGCTCTAACGGAATAAATATATACGGCTACAAAATGGTTTCCACCGGACTTAACCTCAAGGCGGCGCAGGCAGCCGGTTTTGACGTTAAGTATACAGACTATGAAGATCTGCAAAAGCCCGGCTTCATAAAGGACAACCAAAAGGTTAAGATACGCATAATATACGATGCGAAAACGCGCAGGATACTGGGTACGCAGATGGCATCCTACCAAGATGTTTCTATGGGCATACATATGTTCTCGCTGGCTATTGAGGAGGGTGTGACAATAGACAAGCTAAAGCTGCTGGATATTTTCTTCCTGCCGCACTTCAATCAGCCGTACAACTATATCACGATGGCCGCGCTGGGCGCGGAATGACGCTGATACATGCTGGGAGAGACTTCCGTTATACGGAGGTCTCTTTTATTTAAAAAACGTAAAGGTGTACAAATGGAGCCTTCTGGCATAATGTTATTTTATTACTGAAAGCATTATATGTTTTTTAATGTACTAGTATAATGCGGATTTTACGGAATTGCGCAAAGCCCGCCGTTGTTGCATTTTAAAAAAACTTACTATATACTATTTGCATTGTACAAAAGTAGGATGGATGGTTTATAAATGAAGCTTATCATACAGATACCCTGCTATAATGAGGAAAAAACGCTGCCGCAGACCATAGCCGACCTGCCCAAAACGGTGGAGGGCGTGGACGAGGTGGAAACGCTCATAATAGACGACGGCTCGGCCGACCGCACCGTAGAGGTGGCACGGGAGCTGGGGGTCACCCACATAGTGCGGCAGATGAACAACCGCGGGCTGGCGCACGCCTTTATGGCGGGCTTGGATGCCTGCCTCAGGCTGGGCGCGGATATAATTGTGAATACGGATGGGGACAACCAGTATTTCGGCGGCGATATACCGCTGCTTGTGGCTCCCATAATAAACAAAGAGGCCGAAATGGTGATAGGCGACCGGCAGACGGACACCATAGAGCATTTTTCGCCCTCCAAAAAAAAGCTGCAAAAGCTTGGAAGCGGCGTGGTGCGCAAGTTTTCCAAAAGCAACGTGACGGACGCCACCAGCGGTTTTCGCGCGTATTCACGGGATGCGGCAATGAAGATGAACGTGGTTTCCGAATACACGTACACGCTGGAAACCATAATAGACGCGGGGCTGAAAAAGATGGCGATAGCCAACGTTCCCATACATACGAACGAAAAGCTGCGCGAATCGCGGCTGTTTAAATCAAACGGCGCGTATATAAGAAAATCCGCAATGACCATACTCAGAACTTGGGTATCCAAAAGCCCCATGAAGATATTTTTGCCTGTGGCGCTGGTGTTTTTCGCCGTGG
>CAYXBW010000087.1:0-10480 GCA_964463305.1 uncultured Christensenella sp.
CGTCTCCGCGGAAGGCGAAGAATGTGCGCAGCGGGCCGTTGCCCGTGTTTACTGTGCGGTGAGCGTAACGCTTGGGCACGTACACCATCTCGCCCGGCTTAAGCGGCTGAGCGGACCAGTCGCCCTCGGGATTTTCTATGAGCATGAAGCCCTCGCCCTCCAGCGTGTAATATACCTCCGCCGTATCCAGCACGGTGTGGAAGTGACCCTTGGTCATGAAATATTCGTCGCCCACCTTACCGGGGTAGGTTATGCTTATGCCGAAGGCTATGTCGCCCGGATGCTCCGGCGCGCCCATTTCGTGGAACTCGTATATTACCGGATCGTCCGTTTTAAGCATTTCCTCGGCTGCCGCCGTATCGGCAAACATGTCCTTCATGTTGCTCAGATAGCGCTTTGTTGTGGGCATTTTTTTGGACTCGCCCGTCTTGAGATCAAAATCTATAACGTAGCCTTTTACCCAATCGAAATTCGGATTTCCGTTTACATTTCCTGTGCTCATTTTAATATATTTCCTTTCAAATTTAAGTTTCGTTTATGATTTACCGCGTATGGCGGGTTTTTTATCTCTGGTTGAACTTTGCCGCTATCTGATCCAGATTTTTAAGCACTTCGCCCTCTATCGGCACGTTGAACACCTCAGATATAACTTGAGTCCAGCCGTATATGAAGTACATCCAGCCATCCTCTATTATGAGGTTCTTTCCGGCGGCCTTCTGCTCCTCCGCCTGATGCATGAATCTCAGGTCTCCGCGGTAATTTATCTCCCATACCAGCGCATCGTCCGGGAAAACAGCAGCATCTGTCAGCGGGCTGCCGGGGCGATCCTTGCCAAGACCGGTCGCGTTTATTATTAAAGAGCCTTTGGGCATCTTCTTCAGCACTTCGTCGTTCTGGCCGGGTTCGGGTGTGAGGAAGTAGGCAAACTCTATGCCAAACGGATCAAGCTTTGCATTGATCTCCTCTATTTCCTTCAGCCTGGGTGCCGAACGGTTTGCTATATATATTTTGGAGGGATAGTTGCCCTTGAACTGCTCGCGCATGAAGTAAGAGCACATAGAAATGGCGCTGCCGCCCGCGCCCAGTATAAGCACACCAGCCTCCGGGTTGTCCTTCCAATAGTTTTTAGGAACGAATTCCTCCAGCGCAAGACCGCTGGAGATGGGGTCTTTTGCGTGTGCGCGCAGCTCACTTCCGCGCTTTGAGATGGAGGACATCTCGTGGAACATCTCTGCGTACGGATCCAGGTATTCAAAATACTGCTTCGCCGCGTTGAATATATCCAGCTTATGCGTTGTTACCAGCGCGCCCATGGAAAGCGGATCGTTCTTTATGAACTCCACCACGTCCGTATATTCCTTCGGGTCGGCGTGTATGGCTATATCTATGCCCTTCATAACGGCATCCTTAAGCCCCAGCGCCTTCGCCCACTCCGGGAATACCTTCATTATGGAGGAGCTTCCTGTTGTTACGCCTATGAAATACATCGTAGGCTGTGTTGCGGGTTCGTACTTTGCCATTTTTGTTCTCCTTTTATATTTATATATGTTTAATTGTTTTCAAACTCTGTTTCAATTGCCGCCGCAGGGTTTTGCAGCGTCATTCGGGCTATTTGCGCTTCGCTCACGCCCGCAGCCTTCAGGTATGGCAGAAATGTTTTTATTATATAATCAAGCCCCACGCCTCCGCCATAGCTTTTCAGCCGTGCACGCGTAACGTCCAGCCCCAGCAGAAGCTGCTTTTGGTAGCCCGCCGCCAGCATTTCCAGTATTATTTCACGCTCACGCTCATCGCTGTGGTACTTTTCGCGGGCTATGGTGTCATACTCCATATAGCAACCACATGAAAGTATTTCCTTGTGAATCCCCAGATCCGCTTCTGCCCTGTCCATATGCGCCAGCCACAAACGCTTCGGGTCAACTCCTCGTTTCGCGTAAAAATCTGCTATCTCCACCGCGTTTGCGCCCTGCTCCACATGGCACATCACGGCAGCACCCGTGCGCTTTTGCGCCTCTGCCGCAGCACTGTGCAGCTTTTCATATATGCTGTCCGCATATATGCCTCCGCTGTCCACCGCCACCTTTATAATCCCGGCTTTGATGTCCGTTTTGGCGAAATCCTTTTCGCGGCTGTCAAGCATACCCTCCTCTATTTCGGAGATGTAAAGCCTTGCTATTTCATCTTCGCTTTGCGAAAACATGTAGCTGTCTTCGTAGTAAAAAACCGTTTTGTGAAAACCGGTGGAAGCGATTATGTTCACGCCCGAACGGAATGACGCCTCAGCCAGCATGCCCGCCATACGCCCGGACATAACGGGCTGCGCGTCCACCACCGCGCCGCCGCCCGCCGCCTTGTATTCTATAAGCTCCATGATGCTCTTTACAGGCTCGTCTATCAGCAGCACGCCGCTTACTTCGGCGCTCTTGTCTTTCTCTATCAAAATGTGCTCGTGGCAATGGGTGAAGCCCAGCTTTTGCGGCTCTATATCACCCAGTACCGTGCGTATCTTTTTCATTTTTTCGCATCCAATAGCTTTACTATCATTTCGTTGCCGCGCTCCACCGCCTTAACGGCCATAAGCCCGTCTTTGCCCGTAACGGCGGGCGTTTTATCGTTCACTATGCAATCCACAAAGTGTGTATCCTCAGTCAAATACGCGTCCTCAAAAAGGTTCATCCAGCTTCTTATGAAGGGTCGGTTTATGCCGCCCTCGGCAGTCACGGTTTCCACGTTGTTGCCCGTCTGGCGAGAAACGCGAACCACACCGCTGGTGCCTATAACCTCAAGCTGCGCGTCGTAGCCGTATTTCACATAGGCAGCGCCGTCTATGAGGTACTGCACGCCGTTTTCAAATTCGCCGCTCATTACAACGCTGTCATAATAGTGGGGATATTGCGCCGCCACTTCCTTGCTTCTGTAGTTGCCCGCCACCACGTTTATGCTGGCTATATCGCTGCCCGCCATCCAGCGCACGGTGTCTATATCGTGGCTGTTCAGCTCTGCAAGTATGCCGTTTGATTTTTTTATATCATACATCCATTCGCGCGGCTGGCTAGGCCCGCGTGTGCAGGAACGAACGAGTACCACCTCGCCAATGGCGCCCGCGTCTATCTGGCGCTTGGCTTCCTTAAAGCTTTCGTCATGCCTGCGCATGAAGCCTATTTGCAGCTTCACGCCCGCCGCCTCGCACTCTGCTATCATATCCTCGCACTCGGCTGCGTCCATTGCCATAGGCTTTTCGCAGAATATGTGCTTGCCCGCCTTGGCGCAGTCCACAACTATTTGCCTGTGCAGGTTTGTGGGCGAAACCACCACCACAGCGTCCACCGCATCGTCCTTCAATATATCCTTATAGTCTGTAAAATACTTGCTTATTTCCAGCTTTTCAGCGGCTTCCTTAGCAACGGCTTCCACCGCGTCCACCACGGCCTCCATGTGCGCGCCGTCCACTTTGTTTTTGAAATTCATGGCGTGTATCATACCCGCTCTGCCCGCCCCAATAAGGCATATACCTAAATTTTTCATTATAATATTCTCCCGCCAACCGGCTCAATGTTTTTGTTATGTTATTATAATATTACAATTCTTTATCGTTTGCAAGTGTTTATTGTCATTTGGTGATTAATTTCTCGTATTCTTTATTGTTTATTGTTGATGGTGCATAATTCCACCACAACACCTTGAGCTTTTATCTTTTCCAGATAGTCTCTATCCGCCTCGTCGTCAGTTATAAGCACACTCACCTGCTTTATATCCGCGTAGCGCGCAAAGGAAACCTTGTCTATCTTGGTGCTGTCCGCCAGCAATACTATCTCTTCGCCCAGCTCCACCAGCTTTTCCTTCACCTGTGCCGTCTCTATATTGGGCGTGGTTATGCCGCGTTTTATGCTGACGCCGTTCGCACCTATAAACGTTCTGTCCACGTTTAGATCACATATGGTGTCTATTGCCTTTTGACCGCAGGTACAATGAAAATTGCGGCGCACCGCTCCGCCCGCCATTATAATGCCCGCGTTTGAATTTCGCTCCAAATATGCAGCTATTTGCAGGTCGTTCGTTACCACTGTGAGATTTTGGTAATCCACAAGCAGCTTTGCAAACTCAAATGTGGTGGTTCCCGTATCAAGCGCTATTGTGTCACCCTCGTTCACGTAGGCGGCGGCTATGTGCGCAATGGCGTTTTTCTGCTTTATGCGCTCCACCTCTTTTTGGTAGGCGTTTGGCTCAAAATTTGCCCGGCGGTTTGATATAGCGCCGCCGTGCGTGCGCTTCAAAAGGCCTGCGTCCTCAAGATCCCTGAGGTCGTTTCTTATGGTGGCGGGCGATACTGAAAATTTCTCGCACAGCTCTGTCACCGTGGTTTTCACATTAGTGTTCACCAGCTCAACAATCATATGCTTGCGTTCTTCCGCAAATATGTTTTCCTCAGGTTTTATATTCATAACAATCCTCCATTTTTTATTGCAGCTTTCCAGATTAATACGCTTGCAATATCTGCCAAAACTGCTGCGAACGCAGCTTATTTCATATACGCAGCGCGCCCGTCTTTTTCACTTACTGTAACCGTAAATCTGATCCATATATGTAAAAATTGGTTTCGTTTGCTGTTGTTTATTGTTATTTATTATTTTATTGCATACAACGAAATAATGCAAGTCAAATTTTTACTGCTAATGTACCACGCTCTCATAAAAACACTGAATGTTTTTGCAGCGCAAAGCACTTATTTTATGCCATAAAACCGGCTTTTCCCATTTGGTGCACAGCATAAGTCTAATACAGCAAAATGATATCAAATCAAAAAATGTTTTTTTTGATATCGGTATTAGTATATTGACATGGATATGCTCTTGTCTTATCATATCAATTGGTCAGCATTTTGTAACATCAAATTTTGTTTTTAAGGAGCATTTTATGGATATCGGTATTGAATCTTTGGCCGGTGTTTTAGAATTGAGCAATCTTTCGTCCACCGCCAGGCTTATAGATATAGAATCGCTGTGCAAGGCGGCAGTTCAGCATGGCTGCGCCGGAACTATGGTAAATCCCTGCTTTTTGAGCTGCACCATAAAAAACACCGTAGGAATGGAATCTATGGTTCGCGCAGCAGGCATGAGCTACCCTTTTGGCTGCGACCTGACTTCAGTAAAGGTATATGGCGCAAAGCAGCTTGAAATAATGGGCGCTCAGGAAATAAGCGTGGTGATGAATCACAGTGCCTTTCTATCTGGAAACACAAAATATGTACGGCAGGAGATAGAGGCTTTATGCGAATGCGTAAAGCTGCCTGTAAACATTATGGTAGAAAGCTCAAAGCTTTCTGAAGCAGAGCTGTCTCAAGCAGCCTTAATTATTTCAAAAACACGCGCAGCTTCCATGCAGGACGGCACAGGGCTAATAGAGTTTGCGCCAAATGCCAAAGCAATAGAAATTATGCGCGAAGCTCTCCCGGAGGAAATCTGTTTAAAATCAGCCGCCGGCTTTGAGCACGCTCAGGAAATGCTGGATTTTGCAAAGCTCGGCGTAGAGCGCTTCCGTATAGACGCCGCCAAAGCAGAGCTTGTTTTTGCTGAAATAGCTTCAGCCGCAGGGTGAGCCTTGCTTCATATTCGGCTGCTTTTATGCTTCCTGTCAAACCTATTGGGTAATTATTGCAGCTCCTGGCTTTTATACGGCATTCGTTTTATATAAAATATGCCCCGCAGCATACTGCGGGGCATATTTTATTACTTACTTTTTTATTATTAAATTTTGATCGTACTTGTAGTTTTACTAAGTTTTTGGCATATGTGATTCATTGCCCGTCAATAAGCTCTTCACATTACAATGCACGCTTATTTTACCGCTTACCTACCAGGAACCGCCACCGCCGCCGCCAAAGCCGCCGCCTGAAAAGCCGCCGCCAGAGAAACCTCCGCCACCGCGTCCGCCAAAACCTCCGCCAAAGCCATCGCCCGATGACGTGTTGTTCATTATCATGCTGCGCTGCGCGTTTGACAGCGAGCCCATCATCATGCTGGTGAAATACACTGTAGAGAAGGTGCTCCAGCCGCTGCCATAATACCAGGAAGGCGGCTCTATAGCTATGCTTTCAAACTGCTTTGCCCATTTATCACTTAGGCCAAGCACATAGGCATAGGGCAGCACGCTGTAAAAGTACGTTGGAGTCTCTTCCACCAGCATTTTGAGCTTCTCAAGCTCCACTTTTTCTATAAAGTTCTTCAGACCAAGTATTCTGCCGTACCATTCCAGCCCGCTGTCTGTGCGCTGTCTATATGTGGGCACGGTAAGCGTTAATAACAGGCTAAGGATAGGCGGTATAAAGAATGTGCCTTTAAAAGCTTCAGAGCAAACAAACATCAGTATAAAGTACAATGCCGCTGTAAGTATTACCCACAAAACCATGCTGCCCGCCTTGCTTGTCTTCTTTTCGGACTGCCATCTGTCAGATATACTTGAAAAAAACCATATAAGTGCTATTGAAATGGCAAAAACTATCCCCAACGGTATAATTGCTAGCACTGCATCCATTGTGCTTGCATATACTTGAACCGCAACCATAATGGACACAGGCAGTGCCGCTATAGCAATTGCAATATTTTTAAGAATAAGCGAACGTTTTTCAAACACCCTGTTTTTGTCTTGTTCAAATTTTTCTTTTATCCTGCCCCTTGCCACCTGTATACTGTTGTAAAACTTATTTTCCAAAGAAGCTATAGTTACTTCATCACCGCTTGCAAAAAGGCTGCCAAACATGCTCTTCTCATATGAATTGGCGTTGGCAGGTAGCTCCGCTGTTTTTTTGAAGGTTATATCCTTCTTTTTTTCGCCCTCGTGTATCTCCATGTAGCCCTTTTCAGACCAATATATGAGCAGCGAGACAACATCTTTTATCTCCACATCGCCGTCTATTATAAAACCCACGTCCGCAGAGGTCATACCCTCCGGCGGATGAAATTCCACCGTTACCACAGGCTTTTTCCTGTTGCGGAAAATCAGAAACAGTATCACACCCAAAGCAAAAACGCAAAGTATAACCACCAGCCCCGCGGCTGCCATATCCGCCGCCGTAACAATGCTGGTATAATATCCCTCCTGCAGCTCTATGCGCATGGTTATACCCTCACCCGGATATAACGTGCCACTGTACGTACCCGTTATGCGCGTGCCCGCCACGCTATATTTCAGCAGCGCGGGGTCGTATCCGCTCACACCGGCCGCGCCCACGCTGAAGCCCAGCTTTGAAGCGTCAAATTCGTGCGGCATCTCTATGCTGAAAGAAACATTGCTTATGGGCGTTTCCCATTCGTTTCCTGTGATATTATAATAAAACTCATCATATAGCGTATTTTTATCATCGCCCACATAATAGTTGTAGCTTATGGTATCCGCGTGGATGCCCTCCACATATCTGTCCGGATCTCCTATCCTTATAGTAAAGGTGTTGCCCTCGCTGTCCGTCTTAAATTCATTGTCAACGTTGACATTATTTATGTGTATGTTGTAACTCTTTTGATCTACCTTTCCGTTATTCTCAGTCGTGATTACCGGATTTGTACCTATTTTTCTGTACATGCCGTGTGAAGGCACAGAATAGTTCTGCACTATGCGCTCCGTCACATCATAGGAGTTATTGTCGTTCACCGTTACGCTCACATCCATAGAATCCACAACAAAATTGGCTCCCGCCTTTGCAAGCGCCGGGCTAAGCAGCAAAACCAACATGGCGGCAAGCACCGCAACTAATTTTTTCATCAAAACACATCCTTTATACTATTCCGCAAAACAAAACGCCGCAGCCAATATGCGTACACAATGGCAGGATCACCCTAAAAAAACACGCCATCCAACATTATTGGCAATCCAAAGAAAAAGGGACGGAGAAAAAGCATCTTCCCCGCCCCGATCAACTTTTCAGAATTGAACCTTCACGTTCTCGCGCTCCTGCTCATTAGATACCTCAAACATAGGCTGTTTTTCAAACCCATACTTTCTGGCTATCAAGTTTGTGGGAACTGTTTGCAGCTTAGTATTAAACATTTTGACATTAGCATTGTAGAACTTGCGTGAGTTCGCAAGATCCATCTCCACCTGATCTATCTGCCTTTGCAGCTCCAAAAAGTTGCTGTTCGCTTTAAGATCCGGATATGCTTCCGCCACGGCAAACAGGCTGCGCAGCGTGCCGGACAGAATATTTTCGTTTTGCAGCCGCTCTTCTGTTGTAGACGAGCTTGCAACCTGCGAACGCGCCGCCGTTACGCTTTCAAGCGTTTCCCTCTCATGCGAGGCATAGCCCTTCACCGTCTCCACAAGGTTTGGTATCATATCAAACCTGCGCTTCAAGTATACGTCTATTGTGGCAAAAGCTTCCTCAATATTGTTCTTCATTTTTATGAAGTTATTGTAAGCCGAAATATACCAAATAACTATTATTATGATAATTGCGGCCACGACCCCCAAAAGTATCCAAAGCCATGTCAAATCGCCCATTCCATATCTCCTTTTATTATTATTCCCACACCAACCAGTAAAACCATACCGTTAGCTATTTATTATCACCGCATCAAATATAAGCATATCCTCGCCTATATTCTCCATTCCGTGAACCTGCCCGTCATAGCAGAACAATACGTCGCCCGGCTCTACCTCTACTGTTTTACCGTTATCGTTATACTTTCCCCTGCCGGAGGATATGCGGTATATTTCCGTATCTCCTCTGTGGTAATGGTCTCCCACCACGGCACCCGGATGCATATACAGTGTAGCGCACATACTCATATTAGGTGTCTTGTCCGCATCCTCCATCCAATATTCAAAATCCACCTGACCTTTGCCCTCGCAAACATCGTGCATAGTTTCCAAAGCATACTTTCTTACCATGTTGTCACCTCATTCGTTGATTATGACGGCGTTTATTACCAGGTCGCCGCTGCCTGTATTTTTAACGCCGTGCTTGTGTCCATTTTGGCACAGCATTACGTTCCCCGTTTTGACGGCATTCGCCTTGCCATCGTCAAAATATACGCCCGCACCGGAAACCACGTGGAAAACCTCCGCCTCGCCCTCGTGCACGTGCTCTCCAATAGACGCCCCCTCCGGCAGCACAAGCGTTGCCGCCAACCTGAGATTTTTTGGTTTCTCCGCGTCTTCAAGCCATCCGTTTATAGTTACAGTACCCTCGCCGCCGCGCATGTTTGGCCGCTCTACTACATCGTACCCGTTCCTTATCATAACGGTATCCTCCCTCTTATTTTTCCACTCTTATTACGCTGGGGCGCGACACTATCTCCTCCATGTCGCCTATCTCGCCCACTGCCGCGCTCAGCGCCTTTTCGTGCGCTTTGTGCGTAACCAGTATGAGCGGAGCTGTTTCTGCTTCACCCGGCTTTTGTATCACACTCTCTATACTCACACCATGCTTGGCCAGTATGCCGGCTATCTTTGCCAGCACTCCCGGACGATCCATAGCCTGCGTGCGTATGTAATATTCGGTCAGCCAGTCATCGCTGAAACGCATGCTGTCCGCCTTATATGAATTATCGAACGTTGAATAGCGATGCTTGCTCTGCGCCGTAGCATATACCATATCAGAAACCAGCGCACTGGCCGTGGGCAGATCGCCCGCGCCCTTGCCGTACCACATCATTTCGCCCACCGCGCTGCCGTTTATAAATATAGCGTTGAAAGAGCCCTTTATGCTTGCCAAAGGATGGTCTTTTTTTATCATGGTAGGGTGAACGCGCACTTCCACCACGCCATCCTCCGCCTTTTTGCCTATGGCCAGCAGCTTTACCACATAGCCAAGCTCCCTGCCTATTTCTATATCCAGCTTTGTTATGTTCGTTATGCCCTCACAGAATATCTTATCCACAGGCACTCTGCCGTGGAAAGCCATGGAGGCCAGTATGGAAAGCTTATATCGCGCGTCGTAACCCTCCACATCGCTTGTTGGGTTTGCTTCTGCGTATCCAAGTTCCTGCGCTTCCTTCAATACATCAGCGTAATCCAGCCCCTCATCGTCCATCTTGGTGAGTATATAATTGGTAGTGCCGTTCACTATTCCGTATATCTGATCTATGCTGTTGGCCTGCATGGAATCATTGAGCGCGCGAAGTATGGGAATACCGCCGCCCACAGCCGCTTCAAAATAATACCCCGCACCGGTCAGCTTGGCTGTTGCCTCTAGCTCCGGCCAGTTTTGGGACACCATGTCCTTATTGGCAGAGACCACTGTTTTTCCCGCCGCAAGGCACTTCATTTCAAATTCCTTTGCGGGGTGTATTCCGCCCATCACCTCGGCCACTATCTCTATCTCCGGGTCATTCACTATTTCATCTATATCCTTGGCCTTTATCTCGTCCGGCACGTCCACAGAATAGTTCAGCGCCAGCGTTTTTTTCACCACAAGGCGTATGTTTTCCTTGTGCATTATGTTCTGCCGCTCCATCTCTATCAGGCGGTATATTCCTCCGCCCACCGT
>CAYXBW010000088.1:0-10288 GCA_964463305.1 uncultured Christensenella sp.
ATCCACTGTTTTGCGGCTATTCCTTACATAGAGAAAACAGAGTCTGCTGCGTCATTTCATTTCGGTTAAGCTCAGCAACTATGCTGCCCTTCTTTATAACCAGTACGCGGTCGCTCATGCCCGCAAGCTCAGAAAAATCTGATGATACCATTATAATTGCCGCACCCTTGCGCACCAGCTCGTTCATTATATTGAATATCTCCACCTTACCCGCTATGTCTACGCCCTTTGTGGGCTCGTCGAATACGTAAACACTGCATTTGGAAAAAACGCTTCTTCCCACAAGCGTTTTCTGCTTGTTTCCACCCGAAAGATAAAGCACCTTTTGATGCACGCTATTTGCTTTTATGCCCAGTCTGTACACTATATCCTCGCCCACTTCCGCCTCTTTGTGCGGCTTTATCCAGTGCATATTTGATACACCGTCCAGCCTTTTTATGGTTATATTCTGCACTACGGAAAAATCTTCAAAAAGCCCCTGTGTATCTCTGTTTTCTGGCATATATCCTATTGCATCATGCCAATGCTCAAAACGCTGCCAGTCATCCTTACCGTGCAGCAGCTCTATGCTGCCGCAATCCAATTTTGCCAGCCCCACTATAGCTTTCATAAGGCTGGTGCGCCCAGAGCCTACCAATCCCGCTATCCCCAGCACTTCGCCCCGCCTCAGCGAAAAACTTATATTGCTTAGAAAGCGGTTGCTTATATTTTTTACACGCATTACCGTCTCTTGCCGCGCTACAGGCAGCTTGGGGTAATGCGTTTTTATATCATCCCCCAGCATTTTTTTGGCAATGGTGTCCTTCTTCGCCTGTTTTGCAGGCATAAACGCCGCCATTTCGCCATCCTTCATTATGCCTATCATATCCGCGGTGCGCATTGCCTCATCTATGCGATGTGTTATATATATTATGCAGGCGCCGTTCGCCTTGAGCGCGGCCATTATATCGTAAACTACGCTCACCTCCGCCATTGTTAGAGAATCTGTGAGCTCGTCCATAACTATAACTTTATAATCTGATAGCAGCACCCGCGCAAACTGTATAAGATATTTTTCCGCCAAAGACAGCCGCTTTGTCTTTTCAGCCGGACGCGCAGCTATTCCAAAACGCGCCAGCATCTCTTCCGTCAGCTTGTTCATACGCGGCCAGTCCAAAACCAGTGCATTCTTTTTTAGCTCACTGCCCAAAAACAGATTTTCGGTTATGCTCAACTGGTCAAACACTGCAATATCTTGAGGGCAACTTATTATACCCAGCTTTTTCGCCTCATACGGAGAGGCTATCTCCACAGGAGCGCCGTCTATGTATATCTGCCCGCTCTTCATTTTTGTTTCGCCTGTAATTATTTTTGTGAGCGTACTCTTCCCCGCGCCATTGCCTCCCAGAAGCGCACAAACCTGACCCGGCAGAAGAGCCAGGTTTACGTTTTTTAGCGCGGCCATATCATGGTAGACCTTGCATATGTTTTCCAGCCGCAGCACGGGTTGCGCCATTTGTGCTACTCACCCCTTACGGAAGATGTTTTTATTTTATATGAAGTGTATATCTTTACTCCGTTTTGAAAAAAGTATGATTTATACTCCTCCGGTATATTGTCGTTCGTTACCACCGAGTCCACCGTTGTTAGCGGCCCCAGACTCATAAGCGAGGAGTGATTGAATTTGCTGTAATCAGCTACTATTATAAGCTCTTTAGATATTTTTTTGAGCTTTGAGAAAATATTTGATTCTGTGGAGTTTGAAACGGTAAATCCGCTTTGCATATCCACGCCGCCCACGCCTATTATGGCCTTGGCTATGAATATGCCATCCAAAAATTTTAAAGACATATCTCCCACCAGACACATTTGGTTGTGCACCAGACTGCCGCTGGTCATCATAACGTTGGAGCTTTTATTTTCAGACAAAATGCCAGCCACATAAAGATTGTTCGTAACAACGTTTATATTGTCTTTCTTTATGAGCGCCTTTGCCACGTAATAGCAGGTTATACCCTGCCCTATAAAAACCCATTCGTTTGGGCTTATTAGCTCTGCGGCCACCTGCCCCACATACTCCTTGTTTCGGTCATACTCAAGGCTCCCGCCCGAAAGGTTTTCCTGCACTGCCTGCTGGCGCGCGTGATCCTCATTTAGTACGGCGCCGCCATAAGTGCGATATATAAATTTTTCCTGCTCAAGCTGTTCAAGATCACTTCGTATTGTAACATCCGAAACATTCAGCATCGCGCTGAGCGTATTTACGTCAACCTGGCCCCTATCAAGTATTATTTCTTTTATTTTGGTCAAACGCGCCGCTTTAAACATTCAATCCCTCTGTATTAAAAACAACTTTATACCCACCCCGTACAAAAAACACCATGAAAGCTGCTGCTATTTCCGAAGCGGTATATTATTGAAATTATAGCATATTTCCCAAACAATGTATTGTACCTTTTTATATTTTGAAAGAAATCTGTTTTCAAATATAAAAGCGGAGTTTACGCTCCGCTTTTATATGCCCTATACTTTACAGACAATATAATTTTATTTGTTTCCCTCCGCTATTCCGTCTCTCAGGTTTTTTCCTTACCATATGTATACAGATAGCGATACCGTTCCGAATCAACGTATCTTTTTGGTATTTCGGTTATAAGATGTTTATCTGCGGCCGAAAGATATATTTCGCAGGCCTTTTCCACCACCTTTGCCGCCAGTACCGCCTCTTCAATATCCCTGCCGCAGGCTACCGGCCCATGATTTTTCAATATCACACCATTCTTTTGACCTATGGCCTTGGCCGCTGCTTTGCCCAGCTCAAAATGCTGCTCTGCCGGCACATATTCTTCCGCTATGGGTATCGCTCCGCCCAAAAGCTGAGACATCTCCTCTACCATACAGGGCACCTCGTCTATTCTTGAGGCGGAAACTGCCATTGCCTTTGCTGTGTGCGCGTGTATCACCGCTTTAACGTCTTCCCGCACTATATATATCTGCCTGTGCACCTCTTTTTCAGATGTTGGGTTTCGCTCCCCCTCTACCTTGTTGCCCTCCATGTCTATTACAACCATATCCTCCGGCTGCATAGAATCATATTGTACGCGGCTTGGCGTCAAAAGTATGTGTCTGCCCACGCGTATGCTTACGTTTCCCCACGTGCCTAAAAAAAATCCAATCTCCTGCATTTTCAGGCACACCTTTATTATATCAATCCTCTGTTTTTCGTATAGCATCTGTCCTAATCCTTATCTTTTCTTATATATCCGGCGCAGCACTGTTTTTTATACCATTAAAACTTATACGCACTCCACTCAGAGTTTTAACAGCTCCGCGCGTTTTTTCCACGTGGGCCTCAATGCTTCGTATGTTATTTTGTACAGCTCATAAAACCGCTTATACTCAACGTGCTTCTCCATATCCGGCTCAAACACTTTATTTTGCTCTACCGTACTTGCCACCGCCTCCGCAAAGCTGCCGTAAAAGCCCTGTACCACCGCATTGTTTATTATTACACCCTTCGCGCCCAGCTCAGCGCCTTTTACCGTTACTATTTTTGTGCCCAATGCATCAGCGAACATCTGGCACCACATATCGCTGCCCGCGCCGCCCCCGCACACCGTGACCTGCTTTATTTCCTGAGGCATGTGCATATAGCAATCCATCATGGCAAAGGCCACGCCCTCGTATGTGGCTCTAACTATATCTGCCGTTTCATGCTTCACGCTTATGCCCGTATAGCTTGCCCGCGCCCGCGAATCTGTAAACGGCGCGCGTTCTCCGCCCGCCAGAAGATAAGGATGATACATTATCCCGCGCGAACCAATTGGTACGCCGGATATAAGCTCCTCCATATAAGAGTATACATTTTTTCCCGCAGCCTTTGCCTCCTGCTCAACCTGCTTGCCCACCGTACCCAGCATCCATTCCAGATTGGGCGTGCCCGCCAGTGAGGCCA
This sequence comes from uncultured Christensenella sp., assembly GCA_964463305.1. Classification (GTDB taxonomy): domain Bacteria; phylum Bacillota; class Clostridia; order Christensenellales; family Christensenellaceae; genus UBA5399. The sequence goes on from CAYXBW010000088.1 coordinate 3,935, forward strand.
TAAGGCGCAGCCATCTGCCCTCCATTGCGTGCGTTATTGTCATCCCCGCCTTTATATCGTCCTGCAGCGGTTTATCCAGCACCATTTCATGCAGCGCCGCCGTGCCAATTATAGAGCAGCAATGCCCGTTTTCCACCACACCGCTGCCCGTGGCGCAGGCGGCGACATCCATAGGCCCTGAGGTTATTAGCACCTCTTTCGAAAGCCCCAGCTCCTCCGCCAGCGCAGGCTGTATCTTATACGCATTTTCCATTGCGCTTTTGAGCGGTGGATACTTTGCGCGGTACTGCTCTATTCCGCACAGCTCAAATGTCTCATCCATATATTTGCTAGTATTCTGATCTAAAAATATGAGCGATTGATCTGTTGCGTCCGTGGTGATCTCACCTGTGAAGCGGTAGAAAAGGTAGTCTTTCAGGTGCAGAAAATACTTCGCCTTTTTAAGACTGTCTCGCTCGTGCTCATCCATCCATTTCACTATGCCATTCTGATTGCCAGTGAAAACCCGCGTACCCGTTAGATCGAACAGTTTATCACAGGTGCCGTCCTCCACCCATCTATCCACAACCTCCGCTGCGCGCCCGTCACAAAAACAGATCCCGTTCCTCACCGGCTGATGATTTTCATCTATGAGCCACAGCCCGTCGCCCTGCGCCGTTATGCCCAGCCCCACAATACTCTCCTTGGGATATTTTGCCGCTATATATGCAACGCACTGCTTGGCCTTTTCCCATATTTCACCCATATCCTCCTCGTATTGGTTTTCCTCGGGAAATATAGGTGTTATGGGAAATGCTTTTTTATCTATCTCGTTTCCGCCAAGGTCAAAAAGCACCGCCTTTATACTTGTGGTTCCTGAATCTATGCCTATGATATATCTTTCCATACTAGCCCCCTGCGTTCAATTTTGCTTTCGCGCCGCACACAAAAGCCATTACTGGTTTCATTCTCCAAAATTTTGCTTCACAAAGGCCAGCGACTGCATAAGCATTTCGTCCAGCGCCTTATCGTCCGCATCCGTGGGTAGCATGGGTCGCCATACATTGCCGCCCTCCAGCGCCACCGTGCCGCCCTGATTCACAAGCGGCTCAAACGAAACGCTCTTGTTGTAGCCCACATCGCGCATAGCCGCGCCTATTTCTGCCCAGGGAAGAAAGCCTCCCGGCTTTGGCAGACCACGGTTGTTTGCACCCACATGGTAATGCCCCAGCCTGCTTCCCGCTGTACTTACCGCCTGCGCAAGATCGTCCTCCTCCACCATACCGTGGAATATATCCAGCAATATGTTTACATTAGGGCTGTCCACAGCGTCCGTAAGCTCTCGCGCCTCTGCGGCTGTGTTTAAAAGGCAGCTTTCAAAGCGGTTCACCACCTCAACGTTCCAGCTTATGCCCAGCTCTCCCGCCAGCGCGCCCACCTCTTTGAGCGATTTAGCAGCCTGAGCCATAAGCTGCGGTTTTTTATCAGGATTGTCAAAATCACACCAGGCACCATAATTTATGCCCGAAAAATTTGTTGCGCCTATTGCGCTGAGCGCGCGGGCTATCTCCTTGGATCTTTCCACCGCGCTCTTTCTCTGCGCCTCGTCCAGCGCGGAAAGATCTCTGTCCCGCCCAAAGCCACCCGAGCAATATATCTCCACATCGTTCGCCTTGCAGGCTGCCTTTATTTCATCTCGCTCGCGCTGCTCCATTGCAAGCGTGCGCCCGTAAAATATCTCCAGTATATCAAAGCCGCAGCTGCGCGCCCTCTCAATTTTTGCAGGGTAGTCCGTACCCTCCCAATCTTTGCTCCAATAGCAATAGCAAATTCCGTATTTCATATTTTCCACGCTCCTTTTTGCGTTATAAAAATATACGTATTTCGGTTTTGGCGGCACAAAAACAATCAACTGCACCACCGCCCCGTCAGCGGCGCGCTTCATCTGCCGCCGCACATGTCATTCTTCTCAATCTTTCAAACGGCGGCCTGTTTTTTTCGGCGTATCGCATCTATGGATATTGCCACCAGCACCACCGCTCCGGTAACTATCTGATCCCAGTAGGACGAGATACCCAGCAGGCTTATGCTGAATGATATGGTGCTCATCAAAAATCCGCCCACTATTGTACCGCCAATTCCGCCGCTGCCACCACTCATTGAGGTGCCGCCCAGTACCGCCGCCGTTATAGATGGCATTACCCAGTTTTCACCAATGTTTACTTGTGAAGAACCCATGCGCAGCACCATAAGCATTCCGGCCAGCGCGGATAGCAGGCCTGCAAGGCAATAAACTCCCATTTTGGTTTTGTTTACGCGTATGCCCACTATTTTAGAGGCTTCCTCATTGCCGCCCACTGCATATACGTGCCTTCCAAACGTTGTAAATTTCAATATAAGTATGAGTACAACGGCTATAAATATCATTATAAGTGTGGGGTAGGGCATAAAGCCCAGTGTACCCTGACCTATGACCGCAACAGAATCCGGTATGCCTGTAAGCGGTACACCCTTTGTGGCAACGTATATTATTCCCTTAAAAAGAGCGCTGGTAGCCAGTGTAACAATGAATGGTGTTAGGTTTAGGCCGCAAATGAACAAACCGTTCAGCGCACCCATTCCCACGCCCGCCACAGCGCCTATAAGTATTGCCACAAAAGGGTTCATGCCCAGCATTATAACCAGCATGGCAAATATCATACTGCACAGACCCGACATGCTTGCCACAGAAAGGTCTATCCCACCTAATAATAGCACAAGCGTTTGACCAAAAGCCACTATGATAACAAAAGACGACTGCCGCAAAAATGTGGACATGTTGTATTCTGTATAAAACAGCCCACCCGTGGCAAAATGCACCACTATTGTAAGCAGTATCATAACTATGAAAACGGCGCCCGCCGTGGACTTTAGCGATTGTTTTAAGCTATCCGCAATGGCCGCGCCCGCGCCCTTTTTTCCCAATGTTTCGTTCATTATACTTCGTCCTCCCGTTTATACAAAAATATATTGCAGCGCTACTGCAAGGCGATCTTCAGCACATCCTCACGCACAAGGCTTTCGTCCGGCGTTATTATGCCCTTTACTTTGCCATTAAACATTATCATCATCCTGTCTGCCACCGTTAAAAGCTCTTCTATCTCAGATGATATGACCACTATAGTGGTTCCCCTATCCGCCATTTCTCTAATAAGCTTGTATATCTCGCCCTTTGCACGTACGTCTATACCCCTGGTCGGTTCATCTAATATGAGCAGCTTAACGTTCTTTTTCATCCATCGTGCCAATATTGCCTTTTGCTGGTTACCACCGGAAAGGCTTTTTATGGGCACAGAATTGGAAGGCGTTTTTATTCTCAGCGTTTTTATATAATCATCAGATTCCTTTTTCACCAGCGGAAAATTTATTATACCGTTTCGCTTCATTTTTTCGTATGAGGGCAGCATTATGTTTTCGTAAACTGAGGCAACAGGAAAAAGCCCCTGCCTTCGCCGTTCTTCGGGCACCAGCCCCATACCGTGAGCTATTGCAACATCCGGGGCGGATATATCGAGCTCTTTGCCCTCCAGCCGAACTGTGCCGCTCTGTTTTTTTGTTAGGCCGTAAATGCAGCTGAAAAGCTCTGTACGCCCAGAGCCTACAAGCCCTGCTACGCCGAATATCTCTCCCCTGCGTACTGAAAAGCTCACGTCTTCAAATTCCTTATGGCGGTTGAAACCCTCTACCTCAAAAAGTACATCATCCGAATATTCGCGCTGTATTTTTTTGGATTTTTCCACTTTTTCGTTCGCCATATGAAATATCATGTCGTCTATACTAAGATCCTTTGTATTTCCCACCATTACCATTTTTCCGTCACGCATTATGCTTACACGGTCTGAAAGTTCTTCCACCTCGTCTAAATGGTGGGTTATTATTACTATGGATTTACCCTGCGTTTTCAATTTTCTTATGTTATCAAACAGATGCTTTGTTTCGTTCATTGTAAGCGCTGCGGTTGGCTCGTCAAACACTATTATATTAGACCCCACTACCAGTGTACGCGCTATGGACACAAGCTGCTGATACGCCGCACTTATGTTGCTCACCTTTTCGCGTGGGTCTATATCCACACTCAGCTCTGCAAGTATTTCTGCCGCCCGCCTGGTGGTGAGGTTCCAGTCTATTATTCCATTTTTCTTTTTTTGATGGTTACCCAAAAATATATTTTCCGCTATGGAAATATCCTTCACAAGGTTCAGTTCCTGCGGTACCATGCCTATTCCTTTTTCCAGAGCTTCGTACGGATCGCGGTTTTCAATGGGTGCGCCATTTAGCAATATTTTGCCAGCATTCGGTTGATGTATTCCCATAAGCACGTTCATAAGCGTGCTCTTGCCCGCGCCATTCTCACCAATGAGAGCCATCACCTCTCCGGCTTTTATGCTGAAATCCACGTTGTCCAGCGCGAGTGTTCCGGGGAATTCCTTTGTTACCCCTTGCATTTCAAGTATGTACTCAGACATATGTTCCTCCAAAAATAAGCTGCTTCAGCATATAAACAATGTGCCTTTTCACTTTGCTTCCAAGAAAAAACAGCGCGCCACGCCGCAGTTTTGCGGAGCGGCGCCTGTCTCATTTACATTATTATGATTTAGGATAAAGCAGGTCTATCAGAGCTTGTGCGCCATCCTGATATATGAATGTTGTCTGCTCCTCAGTCTGCTCCGGGTAGCTGTCCGGGCCGGGCATTATGCCGTCCGCTATCTTAACTGCCACCTGCACCGTGTCAAAGCCCATCTTAAAGCAATCTTGCACACCAAGAACTGTTATAACACCATCACGCAGATATTCCAGTGCACGCAGGTCGTGATCCATACCCACTATAACTATATCTCCGGCCTTGCCTGCATCGCTTACAGCCTGCGCCGCGCCTATGGGATTACCCATGTTGTTGCAGAATATACCTTTAAGATCGGGATATTTTTGCAGGAAGCCCTCTGCATAAGTAAGCGCCTGCTCAACCTGATCGTTGTCATACTGCACCTCAACAACCTCTATGTCGGGGTATTTTGCCATTGTATCCTGGAAACCCTTTATGCGCTGTTCGTGCACCGGAGCGCCAATGGTTCCGCCAAGACCTGCAACCTGTCCCTTATAGTCTATTTTTTTGGCAAGTTCTTCCGCCAGCATGCAGCCGTCTTCATAGTTGTGCGTATTGCCAACGTAAGCTATACGTTCGCAGCCGTCTTCCTTTGTGGCGTCAGAGCTTGAGAATGTCATAACATTTTTGCCCTGCTCCACAAGGTTGTTTATTGTGGGAGTAACTATTTTTATATCAGCAACGTCCACGCCTATAACATCAAAGTTTCTTCCGGCGGCTTCTTCCAGCCTGTTTACCTGGTCTATGGCATCAGGCGTAACGGGAGCAGTATATTCATAGTTTATGTTTATGCCCTGCTCTGCAAATTGCTTTTTAGCCTCTTCAAGCCCCAGGCCTACAGCATCCCACCAGGGGTGGACCAGCTTGTATGTGAAATAGAAGTTATAGTCCTTTTTAGCAGGCGTATAAGCGTCCAGCGTAAGATTTGTATTGTCGCTTACTATTACCTCTTCGGTTGCCGGAGCAGCCGCAGATTCTGCAGGAGCCGCTGCCGACTCTGCAGGCGCTTCTGATGCAGGAGCCGCTGCCTCCGCAGGAGCTTCCGCAGCTGCGGGAGCTTCACTTGCGGCCGGTGCTGCAGAAGCGGGCGTCTCAGCCGCCGGAGCGGGCGCAGCGCAGCCTGCCAGCATAGCAACTACAAGTAGCAAGCCAATTGCGATAGATACCATTTTTTTCATTTTTTTACTTCCTCCTCTTATATGGGTAGATTAAATACCGCAGCATTGCTCACGCAAGCCGCAATAAAATATATTCGTTATTTTTGATTTTCCGTATTTCCGCAAACTCAGCGGAGGCAAATTCCTTGCAAAACTGTCTTTTAAGGTAGTTAACAACTTCTTCCCCTTGGCATAAATATAACGCTTAATTTATGGATTGTCAATACTAGTTAAGATATTTATTTATTTTATTTTATTAGTTTTTATAAATAATAAGTTTTCATTTTTCGCAAATCAATATTTTTAATCTTGATTATATATACAAAGCAGCATTATACAAGGCAAAAACAGCACCCAATCAATTTCCGCAATACTATGGACTACGCAGAGATAGAATAAATCAATATTTGTGTTTCATAAGAAATATTGGAAATTACTTTCTTCTTTGTAGTTGTTATATGAATGCAATACTTTCATTTTTATTATTGATTCTGTTCATGCAAATATCCATTGCTAGCCTCAAAAAAAGGGAGTATAATTTCAATTTGTGGGATTGTTCACACTTTTCGCTGTTAT
>CAYXBW010000089.1:0-10070 GCA_964463305.1 uncultured Christensenella sp.
ACAAAAAAAGATGGAGCGGTTTTCGCCCCATCTTATGCCTCAATAATTATTTTGTACTCACGCTCTCACATATGACGATTTTTGACTGCTCGCCGTACACTCATAGGCTCTGCCATCATAATTCATTCTGAATTTGACCTCTGTATATCTGTAGTATGCAAAACCATATCTATTGAAGAATGTAAGATACACCGTCTGCCCCGGCGGCACGCTTACCGCAGATTTTTTGTAACCGTTGGCGTCATACATTTCCAGATAAACGTTGTTTGACGGATCATAGGGATCGTTGATCCTTGCCTGCACACCTTCCGTGTTGTATATCATCATATTTTTGTTTCCCGCATTGCGTATGCTCATGCTAAAGGTGGTTTCATACGGGCGTTCGTAGCTAGACATGCCGGTATAATAGTTCGGGTCAGAATAAAAGGTGGTGGCTGAAACAACGGTGGAAAATCCTCCGTAGGTAACTTTGCCGCTTTTCTTTACAAAGTGGCGCACCTTTATATAGTACTTGGTGCTGGGGTTCACCTTTATGCTGAGGCTGCTGCCGCTTGTGGAACCCACACGCGTGTATGTGCCATTTGCCGATCTGGAGGTATATACCTGATACCCCGTCGCACCCGTTTTTTTGCTCCACGAAACCTTTAGCGTGTTGTAAGACGTGCATGATGCCCTTACGCCCGTCACGCCGTTGCTATTTGTTTGGCCGGCTACCGGTCCGGCAGTGGAGCCTCCCACCTCGCTGCCGCCAACAACGCGGTAAGGACGCAATTTATAGTAGTATTTCGTACCCGGCTTGGGGCAGGTGGTGTCCTTGTAGGCCTGGCTGCCGCCCGCGCGTATTGTAGTTATAAGCTTGTATGTTCCGTCCTTTGCGGCAGATCTGTATAAATAATAGCCGCTGGCACCGGCCGCCTTTGTCCACGTGAGTTTTACGCTGGTGGTGCTGACGCCCTCCGCCTTCAAATCTGCCGGCTTGGATACCTGCGCCTTACCTGATATTACGGAAGAAAATTTGCCCGCCAGCTTTTGGCCGTTCACCGTTTTGTAAGCCTGTATTTTATAATAATACGTCTTTCCCGTAACCACATCTGCATGCAGCAAAGAAACAGAGCCGCCCGCGCCTATTTCATTAAGCAGGGTAAAATTGCCCGTTGCCGAATCCGCCACCTGCACATAGTAACCATTCGCGCCCGTAACAGCACTCCATGAAAGCTTTATTTGGTTGTACGCATTGCTTTTGGCGGCAAAGTTCGCAGGCACGTCCACCACGCTTCCGCCCACCGTGACCGAAACCGGATTGCTTTGCACGCCGCGCAAAATATCTGCTCCCTGCTTTACGTAAGCGTTTACCTTGTAATAGTACGTCTGCCCGGCTATTACAGCCGTATCCTCATAGCTTACCGCGCCATTTTCCGTAGTTGTTTTTATTAGGCTGTATTGCCCCGTTTCAGTATCCGCGCGGTAAACCTCATAGCCGTCTGCATATTTTACGGCATTCCAGCTCAGCTTCACCGTGCTTGCTCCCGCCGCGCTCACATTAGCGGGCGCACCAAGCAGCACCTCGCGCGAGATAAGCTCAACCGGCTCTGTTTGCTGGCCTTCTATAAGGTTCTCTCCCTCGCCTTTGTATGCGGCGATCTTATAATAATATGTCTTGCCCAGCTCCAGTCCACTGTCTTTATAGCTTAGGCTGTCTCCGCCCGCAAGCTCTTTTATGAGCGAATACCCGTATCCCTCATACACTGAACGGTATATGTTATAGCCCTGCGCCGCCGTTGCACGCTCCCACGTTAGCATTGCGCTTCCCGTGTATATGTTTTCCGCTTTAAAATTTTGAGGCACTCCCAATTCGTTGGTGCCCGCAACCGCATCCACCGGGCCTGCAGCCGCACTTTCCTCGCGGGATGCCGCAGCGCCCCTGTAAGCAGCCACTTTATAATAGTATGTATTGCCCGGCACAAGCGCCGCCGCATTGTCTGTATAGCTTATGCTGCCTCCGCCCGCAAGCTCCTTTATAAGAGAATATCCGTATCCCTGGTAGGCCGAGCGGTATATATTGTAACCCTCCGCCTCGCTTACCGCACTCCATTCAAGCTTTATTTCTTTTATATTTTGCCCCTTAGCCGTCAATTCCCCCGGCGCGCCAAACGGCCTTCCCACAACCGCAAGCACCGCACCGGTAAGGTCTCCTTCTTTGCGCCCGCCTGTGCCCTCGCTGAAACCGGCTATCTTATAGAAATAAGCTTCACCCTCCGCCAAATCAGAATCTGTGTAGCTGGTGCCCGTAGAATCTGCTATGTGCACATATCCCGAATCCTTTTGAGTGGAGCGGTATATGTTATAGCCCGCCACCGTGTAGTTTGAAGTATCCGCTATCTTGCTCCATGTGAGATTCACATCTGTGCTGCCCGCGGCAACCCCCGCTTTAAAATTCGCGGGCGCCGGCATATCCTTGGAAATATTGCCTGCGGCCCTTGCCACCGCCGCTTGAGCATTAACATTGCCCCATGCCGTGTATATATCAAATCCCTTAGTATATAGATCTGTTGCAGTGCCGGTGAGTATGCTCCTAACCTGTGCGGGAGAAAGCTGGGGATTAGCATACAGCATCATTCCCACCACGCCCGCCACCAGGGGCGAAGCCATAGATGTTCCTGACAGCGAACCATACCCGTTGCCCGGCACAGTGCTGTTTATATTTGTTCCCGGCGCGGAAATATCCTTATTTGCGCCATAGTTTGAATAATAATTTTTGCAATACTCCGTAGGGCTTGCATAGTTTGTGGTGTTTATAACGCTTATTGTGGAAGCAAAGTCAGATGGGTAGGCGCCGCTTGTTATGTTATCGTTTCCTGCTGCCACCACCACGGTAACTCCCCTTGATACCGCAGAGTTTATATTGCTTTCGTAATACGTATCTGGCGGGCCCACATATCCAAGGCTTAGATTAACAACCTTGCAGCCCTTTCCCACAGCAAAATTGAGGCCGTTTACTATATCGTTTGTATAGGCGTATTTTCCCTGAAAAACATCTATACCCACTATTTCCACTATGCTGTTATTGCTGCCGCTGCCAACCCCTGCGCCTTTTATTCCGTTGTTTGAAACGCCTGCAATTATTCCTGCCACATGAGTGCCGTGGGTATCAAAACCACTTGTGAGATAAGAATACCTGTTTCCCCCCGCAAATCTGCCCAGATCTGAATAGGGAGCCATATTTGCACTGAGATCTGAATGCGTATATTCTATTGAACTGTCTATAACGCCTACACGCACCTTGCTTTTGGCAGGCATGCTGTTCAGTATGCTCCACGCTCCGGCAGTGTTCACCTTGTCATGCTGCCACTGAAACGATGCATCCGGATCTTCTGCCGCAGGCGCTGCTACAGCCTCCGCCATTTCGTATCTGTAATTGGGCTGTGCATATTCCACCGCCGGATTTGCGCTGAACTCCTCCACCGCCTGCTCCACCGTTTTGCCAAGAGGTATCTCCACCGTTGCGGCAAATTTATTCAGCATATTGTCCATAGATCTAGCTACCATATAGCCCTGCTCTTCCGCTGCAGACTGGGCCGAAGCCTCTGCCACTCCGGAATTGAAAACGGCTATTATCTCGCCCGGGGCAAAGGGTATATCATCAGACTGCCTCTGTGCCGCAGCATTTTCGTAGCTCAAAAGTATATCCTTGGCCCTGCCGTCAAGCGTTGCGGCAAAGGTGTTCAGCAAATCAAAGCTGCCACCGCTGTAATATAGATCCAGCACCGCCTTGAGCGCCGCTTCATACTGCGCAGCATCAGCAATGGCATTCACCATCTGCGCCGCGCGAACAGCGTCAGAAGCGGCCACCGCCAGTATATCATCTATAGAAACAGCATCCGCCGCCGGTTCTTCTTGCTGAACGGCCGCTGCTTCCTCTATTATCACATCCTCTTCCGGAAGCGGAACCAGCGCTGTTCCCGTGTCACCCTCAATAGGCGGCTCCTCCGGCGCTTCAGTTACATCCGGCGCGGCTTCCTCCGCCGCTTCCGGTGAAACAAGCGGCTCTTCCCCCGCCGCAAAAGCCGTAACAGACAGTGAAAAAACCAACGTCAATATAAGAACAAAGGACGCTGCTCTAATAAAAAATCGCTTCATAATTGAGACTCCTTTCAGCATAGCGGCAATTTTTGCTCCTCCGCAATGACGAAAATAATATTGTTTTGATTGAATGCTTACCGGGAAGTGAATCACATATCTGCACAAAGCAATGTATCACGCGCAGCCTCAGCAGCCCTTATGCTATCAGTATGATCCCGTCATGTTTGCCGTACATATGTTTACATAAAAAAACGTACAGCGCCTTAAATTGCAAATTAATACCGTATTATTATACCACACCACCACAACCCGTTCCACAAATAAAAAAAGCTCCGGCACTTTTTATACCAAAACCTCAAACATTTGAATAAAATTCCACCATTACCCATTTTTATGCGCCGCACTCAACAATTTGGCGCTATTTACACTCACCGAAAGAAAATAAAGTCCACGGCTCCTCCTTGGGCGGATAACAGCAAAACTCCATCCATTCCCGGCGCGTGGGATGTTCAAACCCAAGCAGATAAGACCAAAGACACAGCCTTTCACCCTTTCTTCCCCCATAGCGATAGTCGCCAATCAGCGGCGCGCCCGCATTGGCAAGCTGCACGCGTATCTGATGCGCTCTGCCCGTTTTCAGCTCCACACGCGCAAGCCTTATGCCACATTTTTGCTGCACCACCTCATAGCAAAGCTCCGCATATTTTGCGCCCGCCTCACCCTCAATTGCCACACGGGAATTATTTGTTTTAGCATCCTTCACCAGCCAATCTTGCAGTACTGCTGTTTGCGGTATATCCGCTTCCACAAGGGCAAAATATTTCTTTTTAAGGCCGCCCCCGCGAATTTGCTCAGACAGCCGCGCCGCAGCCTTGGAGGTGCGCGCAAAAACCATCACGCCCCCCGCCGGACGATCCAGCCTATGCAGCAAGCCAATGTACGCCTCGCCCGGTTTGTTATACTTTTGCTTCACGTAGGCCTTCACCATGCCCAGCATGTCTGCATCCCCGCTGCTGTCTGCCTGAGAGGGTATATTTTGCGGCTTCACAGCAACTATTATGTGGTTGTCTTCATAAAGTATGTTCACCTGCTCCACCTTGTGGTTGTGCCGCAGGGCAGCAGCACTTTCTGGCCTTCAACCGGAAGTGCCAGATCTCCCGCGTCTATGCCTCCGCCACGTCCCGCAAGGCATATCTGCAAAATGTTTCGGCAAACAACAGCAGAAAGCCCGGTAGTGTATGAATTTATGATAAAAAACAGCGGTGTGTCAGAAAGCAGCTTAGACGTTTCAGACACCAGCTCAAAAAGGTTATCCTCCGTACGAAAAACCTTGCCATCAGCCCCCCTGCCATAGGAGGGGGGGTCCATAACTATGGCATCATACACATTGCCTCTGCGCTGCTCACGCAGCACAAATTTCATGCAATCATCCGCCAGTACGCGTACCGGCCTGTCCTGCAAGCCGGAAAGCGCAAGGTTTTCCTTTGCCCAGCCGTTCATGCTTTTGGCGGCGTCTATATGCGTAACAGAAGCTCCGGCAGCCGCGCAGGCCAGCGTTGCCCCGCCCGTATAGGCAAAGAGGTTAAGCACCCGCGGCACGAATCCTGCGCCCTCTATGGCGGTGCGCATATAATCCCAATTTGCCGCCTGCTCCGGAAAAAGGCCGGTATGCTTGAACCCGGTGGGACGCACATAAAAGCGCAGTCCCTTATAGCCTATGTTCCATCGTTCGGGCAGCTTTTTGCGGTATTCCCAGCGGCCTCCCCCCTCGCTGCTGCGCACATATTCAGCATGCGCTTTCTCCCACAGCTCAGGCGCCTGCCGTTCCCATATAACCTGCGGATCAGGGCGAGAGAGTATGTATTCACCCCAACGCTCCAGCTTCATTCCGCCGCCCGTGTCCAATATTTTGTAATCTTCAAATCCATCCGTAATAAACATGCGATTATTTTACCACACATCCCTGCCATATGCCACGCAACGTTAAATTTTTTACGCATGGATTTTATAATTAAAAACGATACCTTGGAACGGGCGCGCCTCATGCAGTTTCAAACGCGCACACGCTATAAAAAACGCATGGCGTTTTTTATAGCGAACAAGTATAATATATACATGATAATCAAAGCCTATGCAAAACTTAATCTTTCGCTGGGTATAACGGGACAGCGGGCAGACGGCTACCATGAGCTGGATATGGCAATGCGCACAATAGACCTGCACGACGTTATATCCATAAAAAAAAGCGATTCGGTGAGGTTTCACTGCGGCGTGTGTGATATGGAACAGAACACCGCCTACCGCGCGGCAAAGATTTTTTTTGCGCATACCGGAATAGCGGGCGGCGCGGATATTTCTATAGAAAAAAACATACCGCATCAGGCAGGGCTGGGCGGCGGCAGCAGTGACGGAGCTGCTGTGCTGCGTGGTTTGGATATGCTGTACGGTACGCAGCTGCCAAAAACAGTGCTGGAGATGCTTGCGCTTAAAATTGGCGCAGACGCTCCATTTTTTGTGCGCGGCGGGCTTATGCGCGCGCGCGGCATAGGGGAGCGGCTTTCTCCCGCACCGGACAATTGCAATTTTTCCTATTTGCTGGTAAAGCCGAACGCGGGCGTGGATACCGTAGCCGCCTACCGCGAATATGATCTGCTTCCAAAAAACGCGGTGGATATGGATGCAGTCTTCTCCGCACTGGCCGCGGGAGACTCGCGTGCATACTTTGCCGCCGCCGGCAACGCTCTTTATCCCGCCGCGGCAAAGCTATGCCCCTCAGTTGAGCGGCTGAAGGATGAATGCTGCGCTTGGGGAGCTGATTTTTCCATGATGACGGGCAGCGGGAGCTGCGTGTTTTCAATATTTTCACAGGAAGCCAGGCTAAAGGCGGCAGAAGAGCATTTCAAGACCAAATATACCTTTGTATATACAGCAAAAAACGCTGAAAACGGCAGCGATATTATATAAAGCGCGTCAAAACAGCGGCGGCCACATCTGCCAAAAAAGTATTATAATATTAATTCTTATATATGCACTCTTATTTACGCGCAAGCAGATCGGGCGCAACGCGGTTTATGGCCTCCATAAAGGTGTCTTCAAGCAGCCTGTGCCCCGCTTCGTTAGGATGTATGCCATCGTCGCACATAAGCCGCCTATAGTCCTGCTGGCGCAAAAACGCCGCGCGTATATTTACCACCTTTACATCATGTGCTATGGCTGTGCGCTCCGCCGCATAAGAATACATCTCCTGCCACCAGTATATGTTTGAAACCGATTTGAGCCAGCGCATTATGGCCTGCTGCTTTTCAGCAAGCCCTTGCGTAAACCATGCAAAATAACGTTCAGGGCAGAGCGGATGCAGATTCGTCAGCACGGGCAGCTTGCCCTCCGCGCGCACCAGTGCGATCATTTCCGCAATATTTGCCGTGTATTCGCTCAGCAAAACATTGGGCATATGCCTCGCGTCCGGGTGCTCCGCCACCTCGTCCCACCTGTAATCGCAATCGTTGCTGCCATACTCTATCAGCACCAGATCAGGCGAAAGGACGTCAAATTTTTCTGCCAGTACAGCCTTGCCGTAAGAAGTGGTGGAACCGTATTTTGAAAAATCCAGCACCTCCGGGCATATACGCTCCTTTAGCTTGCTTATAAACCCCTCGCGTGAAAACACGTAACGGTTCTTTTCATCGTTATATACAACGCCTTTGGAAACCGAATCTCCCAGCACCATTATGGATCGAACTTCTGCGTATGTCATAAGCTCTGTCTCCCGTCGCGCTATTTTTTTCATATTTGCATCCAGAATTAGTATCAGCACAAATTTAGCACAACGCCGCCCTTTGCGCAAGACCAAAACGCCCTTCCCCCACGCGCGGCTTGAAAAAAACAAAAAACATAGTATAATAAACAGAACAATTTTGCACACGAAAGCGAGATATTGCTTGAGAACATATAACAGAAAAATGGGGGGGGCAACCTCCAATATATCCGCATTGTTCAGGCGGAACAAAAAGCCATTTATAATATTGTTTTCCATAATAGCCCTGGTGGTGGTGGGAATAATATTGATATACCAGCTCTCTATAAAGCAGGGCTTCGGTTCCAGCTTTCTGGTTACAGAAGATACTATAAAAATAGGCATACGCACAGATATAGAGCGCTTCGGTCAGTTTGATGAAAATGGTGACATAGTGGGCTTTGACAGGGATTTTGTAGATGAGGCGCTGAGCCGATTGCTTCCAAGCAGACAGAAAATGTTCGAGTATTATTCTATAACCTCACAAAATGCAGGCCCCAATATAAAGTATGGCGTTACAAACATGAATTTGGGGCTAATTGTGGACGGTACAAAGAAGGTGAGCAGCTTCCGGATATCTAAGCCGTATTATACGGACAGCGTGGTGGCAGTTGTTCCCGGCTCCTCCCGCATAGAAAAGCTTTCAAATATAGAGGGCGGCAAAATAGGCGCATTTGACGCGGATGTGCCCAAGGATGCCATAACCGGTTTTTTGAAAGGCAACGGCATGGAAGAGCAATACCTGCGCTATTACGACTATGAAAGCGCCATGACAGATATAGAGCAAAACCGCGTGAACGCTGTTATCATGCCGCTTGCTATGGCGCGGCAATTTGAAGCTGCGGGGTTTCGCATACTTGCAGAGCCTCTCTTTGAGATTGGATATTCCGTTATGCTTCCCACCGGGCAGGCAGCCTTCACAGCAGAGCTTGACCGCGTAATAGGCGAAATGAAAAGGGACGGCACTCTGGACGAGCTGCGCAGAAAATGGAACCTTTAGCTCCGCCCGCGCAAAATCTTTACTCTTGTAAATATTTTGTAAGTATTACGTTCTGTTAATAACTTCATAACATTATCAGCTTATTATTTAAATCAGCCGAATATACCGGCTGATTTTTTTTGATTTTAAAATTATACATTGGGGAATATTTATTATGACTATGTACAGGACGGCCCGCGCCCGCAGCAGGAGAAGATACCGCGCCACACAGCGCACCTGGCTTATATTGGGCGTGCTGATAGCCTGTGCCGTACTTGTTACGGCTATGGCAATAGCTGCCGTGAGCGGAAAAGCGCCCGCGCTTGCCATGGGCGCAAAAACGCAGCCCACCGTTTCTGCGCAGCCGCTTGTGCAAAACGGGCAGACCTCCCCTATAGCTAAGCAGCCGCTTCCCCAAAACGCACTTTCCGGCAAGATGATAATAATAGACGCTGGCCACGGCGGGTTCGATCAAGGTACTACTGGGGTGGACGGCGTTATAGAAAAGGATCTGAATCTTACCATAGCCCAAAAACTGCAAAAAAACCTTTCCGAAAAGGGCGTGAACGTTGTTATGACCCGCGAGGGCGATGGTGCATTGGGCGAATCAAAGGAAGATGATTTTCTTTTCCGCGAATCGCTTATAGAAAGCTCTCATGCAGACCTCTTCTTATCAATACACCAAAACGCATACCCGGAGGAAAGCGAAAACGGCGCGCAGGTATTTTACCTTGAGCGCGGAAACAAAGGCAAAGAGCTGGCCGAATGCCTTCAAGCAGAACTAAACGCTATGGAGGAAAACAAACGGCATAGAAGCGCTCAATCATCTGATTACCGCATACTAAAAAAGGGAGATCACCCCAGCTGCACAGTGGAATGCGGCTTTTTAACGAATCCTGATGATGAAGCACTGCTGGTGGATGATGGATATCAAAACAGGCTGGTTGAGCGTATAGCCTCAGGCATAGAAAAATATGTTACAGAATATATGGACAAAAATTGAAGCTATCAATTTTTACAAAGCTTTTACATGTATTTGGGAACGCCACCCGGCATGCATACGTCAAAATATCAGAAAGCTCCCTAAATTTTTACATAAAAATATATATACATCAAAAACGGAGAGTGTACTTATATGCTTAACCATAGACTCAACAAACCTTTCGCGGGCTTTTGTGCCTGTGCGCTATGCACAGCTATATTTTTTACGGCATGCCA
>CAYXBW010000090.1:0-10031 GCA_964463305.1 uncultured Christensenella sp.
ACTGTTTTGGCTATTTGCCCCTTGTCTCCGTCTATAAATATGGATGGTGTGGACATTTTCTTCGTTCCGCCTTTCCGCGCAAAAGCGCTTACATTGTTTGTATATGTATTATCATTATAAATGCGTTTTGCGAATTGTTCAAGAAGATGATAAAATCTGTTTATGTCAAATAAATTTATTCCTAAATACGAGCTGGTGCGCTCTGGCAGGAAGAGCATTGGTATATATATAAAGGACGGCGTTGTTACGGTGCGCGCGCCCAAGCGTGCCTCTGTGCGTGCTATAGACGCTTTTGTGCTGTCTAAGGCAGATTGGATAGCAAAGCACAGCAGCGCCCAGCGCGAGAGGCTCAACGCCCGCGCAGAGTTTTCTGTGGATTACGGGGACTGCGCGCCGCTTTTGGGCAGTGAATTTCCCATAGTTGGCACAAAGGGGAAAATAGGGTTTGACGGAAAAAGCTTTTTCATACCGCTGGGCAGGGAAAGCGCAGCCATAAAAAATCTGCTTACACTTGTGTACCGCGATGTGGCAAGCACCTATCTTAGAAACCGCACGCTGCAAATTGCCAAAACAATGGGCGCGGCGCCCACCGCAATAAGAATAAACGCCGCCAAAACGCGCTGGGGCAGTTGTGGCGGCAAAAACAGCATAAATTATTCCTGGCGGCTGATACTGGCGGCGCCCGCCGCAGTGGATTACGTTATAGTGCACGAACTGGCGCATACGTTCCGGCACGATCATTCGCCCGCGTTTTGGGACATAGTGGAGCGGTATGTGCCGGATTGGCGTGAGCGCAGGAAATCTCTAAGAGCCTTGCAGGAGCGTATTTCGCGCGAGGGCTGGTGAACGCCACGCTCCGTGTTTTTAACAACGGCAGGCGCCAATTAGTTGAGCGCTTGCCGTTGTTATTTATTTCGGAAGTTATTTGCTTAAAAAGTTTAACTGTTGCGGGGGCAATGATTACATTATTGAAAAGAAGCCCAGCCACGGCTTTTATTTGAGCAGTACCTATTACATATTTGGCTGTGCGTCATACCTTGCGCTTGCGCGACATATTGGCAAGCGCCAGCAAATAGAACAGCGCGGCGGTGCAAAGCAGCACAATTACGCAAAGCAGAGTGCCGGAGGTATATTCCCCGTAGGAAAATTCCACGCCCATGCTGAGCTTGAAGTCTGTCACAACGCCGGCAGGCGCGCCGGAGAAAACCTCAGCCATTGGTTTTTCCATAAATATATTGCGGAACATAACGGCGGAATAGGACACCGGGAACGCTTTTATTACAGACTGCACGCCCTCCGGCAGACTGCCTATGTTTATATACATTCCGGTCAAAAAGCCTATGAGCGTACCTATAACGGTGCTGGCGGTGCTGTAGGCGTTCATTGTTTTGAAAAAGCTTACTATGAAGAAAACTATGGCGCTGCTTGCCAGTACGGACAGCAGTATTGTGCCCACCGCCATAAAAACAGCCTCTGGAGAGAGCGGAGCGCCGCCGCTTGCCACTATGTATATCTCGCCAATAACAAGCGCCACAAGGCTCATTATAACGCCCACGCAGTAGGCCGAAGCCACGTAGCCGCCGGATATCGCGCCGCGGCCTATGGGTGATACATCAAAGTCTTTATACATTTTGCGCGCTCTGTCCTCCACCATCACGCCAAAGGCGCCCAGTGTGGAGGTCATTGATATTACGGCAAGTATTCCCGCTATTATCCAGCTGTTCATAAGCTCGCCGGCGCCATCCACATTTGGCAGGCCTTCCTTTAATACATCGCCCAGAAAAAAGGCATAAAGCGCTATAATAATAAGCACCGCCAGCAGCGAAAAAAATACAGAGGTCTTGTCTCTAAAGAATATTTTGAGGTTGCGTCCGGTCAGAGCCGCGAACGCCCCTTTGTTTTTTATTGTTTCCATCAGCTTCTTATCTCCTCTCCCGTGAGGTTTATAAATACGTCATCCATGCTGCCGCGTATCACCTCAAAGCCCGCTATGTGCTCCGCCACGCCGTTTATTATTGGCAGGGAATCGGCGGTGTGCGCTATGGGCACGTTTATGCTGCCGCCGGACTGCGTGCAGGCTATACCGCGTGAGGAAAGATGGCCCAAAATAGGTTGCTCTGTCTTGGGCGTGAGGCGCAGCATATCCTTGGCATACCGCTCCTTTAGCTGTGCGGGCGTACCCTCTGCCAGCACGCGGCCGTGATCTATTATGGTAACGCTGTCCGCCTGCGCGGCCTCTTCCATATAATGTGTGGTGAGAAATATTGTCATGCCGTGCTTTTGTTTCAGCTCAAGTACCGTTTCCCACACCTTTCTTCTGGTTTGCGGGTCAAGACCGGTGGTGGGTTCGTCCAAAAAGAGCAGCTTGGGCGTGTTTATAAGCGCGCGCGCTATGTCAGCCCGCCGCCTTTGCCCGCCGGAGAGCTTGCCGTAATATCTGTCTATAAATTCCAATACATCCGCCGCTATGGCAGCGCGCTCCACCGCCGCCTTGCGCGCCGTACCTCCAAGCCCGTAAAACTTTGCCCGCAGCGCAAGGTTTTCCCTTACGGTAAGCTGCTCGTCCAGTACACTGTCTTGAAAAACTATACCAATGCGGGCGCGTATGGCGGCATCGTCTCTGCCCACGCGCAGCCCGTCTACAGTTATTTGCCCGCTTCCCGGCTCTAGCTGTGTGGATATCATATCTATTGTGGTGGATTTGCCCGCGCCGTTTGGGCCAAGAAAGGCAAACAGCCCTCCCCGTTCCACGGCAAAATTTATGCCGCGCACCGCGTCCACATCGCCGTAGCTCTTTTTTAGCCCGGCTACTTCAATCATCTTTTCCATCGTTTTTTCCTTTCATCTTTCCCATATCCTTTATGTTGCGTATGGTACGGTTTATTTCATCCACATCGGATTTGGTTTTTATCATCATTATGAGAAGAGTGCCCGCGTATACCACTGCTGACATCGCCACGGCTACAGCTATGGCGTCCGATGTAAGCGGCACCACGCCAAAGGCGGAGCCAAGCCCCAGCACCACGGCAAGTATCACGGCCATGTCTATGGCGGAGCGCGCCAGCTGGGTGGAAACGGGTATTTTATCTGTAAAGAAGAGCGCCACGGCTATTATCATTGTCATTGCCATAAGCACAAGCACCGCAATAGCGTTCACCGTGCCCGTGATATCCCAAAACGAAAGCACCGTGAATATCAATATAAGTATAGTAAAGGATGTGCAGGCCACGCTCACGTACATCTTAAACTTTTCCATCTACTCACCCCCCAGCATATTGAGTCTGTCCTTTAGCTCTTGCACGTAATGTCGGTTTATAATGAGCTTTTCGCCGTTTGAAAGCCGCGCCTCCATGCGCCCGTTTATGAGCACGCGCACGCTTTCAAGCACGCTGGCGTTTAGTATGCAGGATTTGCTTACGCGCACAAAATGCGTGGCCGCCAAATTATTTTCCATTTGAGAGAGCGAAGCGCCGCATTCGTAAACATCTTTTTCCGTATAGGCGAATGTGCGCCCCTCCACGCTTTCAAAGTAATATATGCCGTCCGGCAACAGATTGTATGTGCGCCCGTCTTTTCTGCCGGCTATGGAAAAGGAATAGGTGCGTATCTGCTCCACCAGCCTTTGAAGCCGTTCGTCCAGCATTCCGCATTTTATTGTTATTTCTACCTCACCATATTCAGGCGATTGGTCTATTATAAGCTTCATGCGCTATCCTCCCCCTGTGTATTTAAAATATCATTGGCGCGCTTTAAGCGCAATATGGCGGCAGGTCAAATGCATATTTTGACCATGAAATGCACAAATCAAGAAAAAAGAACGACCTTGAGGCCGTTCCTGCGTTTGATAAAAGCAAGGCAATTATTTTAAAGATATATCTACGGGCGGCGCGTTAGCGCTTAGCCCCTGCGTTATCCAACTGGGGAAATGGTAATTATCTGGAAAAAGATAGGCAAGTACGCCCAGCGCGCCAATTATTGCCAGCACAATAAGAACAAACCTCGCCGTATGAAGCGCCCCTATATGTGTATGAACATGTTGCTTGGAATAAAGCGGTTTATATAGCTTATGCGTATTGTTGTTGACTTCTTTCATACCCTTGCCGCCTCTTTTTTAGAGTTTATTCTATATAAATATAAACGACGAGAGGTATTTTTATGCGCATCAGGCAAAAATAAAACAGAAAAAACTTTTGCAAGCAATTATTTGAGCAATGGCAGTGTAACGCTTTGGCGGATCGTGTTACCCGCAGTAAAACAGATGTACAATATCTATAAAACTTGTAAAAAGATGTTTTGAGCGGCAGCATGGCGTTTGCGGGGCATGAGGCATGGCGTTTTGTTACATATAAAT
The DNA here is from genome assembly GCA_964463305.1 of uncultured Christensenella sp. GTDB lineage: Bacteria > Bacillota > Clostridia > Christensenellales > Christensenellaceae > UBA5399. Next base: position 4,352 of record CAYXBW010000090.1, read on the forward strand.
TTGCGGTATGTAACGAAACAATGATATTTTGTTCACAAATGTGTAACGCGAACTCAATAATGTTACTTTATTTACTAACATACAAAAATGTATGGATTTTTTGTGAACAAAGCATTATATTCTAGTTGTTCCCCCAAAAACTTACATTTCAAAGTGGTGAACGCGAACTGAAAGCGGCGCTTGGCCGTATACAAATAAATCAAAAAAAATAAATACTCTAGGAGGTACTATCGCATGGCTCGTTTTAAGGATTTCGTAGAAACAAAGGATTTCACAAAGGAAGAGTTGCTCCAAATGATAGACATAGGCATAAAGCTGAAGAAGGCTATTAAGCTTGGCTATTATCCGCAGCTTATGAGGAACAAGGTGTTGGGCATGATATTTATGCAGTCCTCCACACGTACCCGCGTTTCCTTTGAAACTGCAATGGCGCAGATGGGCGGTCACGCGCAATACCTCGCTCCCGGCCAGATACAGCTGGGCGGCCACGAGACTATTGGCGATACGGCGCAGGTGCTCTCTAGGCTGGTGGATATTCTTATGGCGCGCGTGGTAACGCACAAGCAGGTTGCCGATCTGGCGCAGTATGCCACTATACCCGTAATAAACGGCATGAGCGACTATAATCATCCCACACAGGAGATGGGCGATCTCACCACTATAATAGAGCATATGCCCGCCGGCAAAAAGCTGGAGGATATGAAAATAGTGTTTGTAGGCGATGCCACACAGGTTTGCTTCTCTCTTATGTGTATAGCAGCAAAGATGGGCTGCGAATTTGTTCAGTACGGACCTAAGGGATTCCAGCTTTCTGAGGACAGGCTTGATTTAGGCCGTGAAATGTGCAAGGTTTCGGGCGGCAGCGTGCGCGTAACAGAGGATGAAGACGACGCAATAACAGGCGCGGACATAATATACACGGACGTATGGTATGGCCTGTATGAAGCAGAGCTTTCGGAAGAAGAGCGCATGAAGACATTCTATCCCAAATATCAGGTGGATATGGCTATGATAAAGAAGGCCGCTCCCGCCGTTAAATTCCTCCACTGCCTGCCCGCAACAAGAAACGAAGAAGTTACGGACGAGGTAATAGATTCAGAATACTCCGTTGTTTTTGATGAAGCGGAGAACCGTCTCACGTCTATGCGCGCGCTGCTTGTTACATTCATAAACCACAAGAGCGAAATAGACAAGGCCGACTTTGATGAAGAGATGGCGAAGCTGAACGCTTTTTTGCAGGGAAAATAAATACTATCTCGCTCGGTATATAGGATCTTCCCTTTTTGGGGGACCGCCGCCTTTGCCGGTGTGCGGTGGAAAGGAGTTATTCTATGGTAAAGAAAAAGAAGCAGTTTAGGCTGTTTGACGCGGTGCTTGCCGCTGTTTGCATAGTTCTGGTGGTTGAGGCGGCCGCTCCGGCGGCTGCTATAGGCCCTATGCAGTACCTGTGGTGGGGCATAATGCTGGTGGCGTTCTTCCTGCCCTACGGCATGATATCCGCAGAGCTGGGAACCACCTACGATGACGAGGGCGGCCTTTACGATTGGGTAAAGCGCGCCTTTGGCCGCAGAAACGGTTCGCGCGTGGCTTGGTATTATTGGGTAAACTTCCCGCTCTGGATGGCCTCGCTGGCCGTTATTTTCACGGATATATTTATAGCGGCTACGGGCATAGAGATACCCATAGGTACTACGCTGGTAGTGCAGCTGGCGTTTATCTGGTTCATCATTTTAATGAGCAACTACCGCGTGAGTCAGAGCAAGTGGCTTATAAATCTGGGCACATTTATAAAAGTGGCGCTTATGGTGTTGGTTGGCGGTCTTGGTATATACGGCGCGGTAACGCAGGGTGTTGCGCAGTCGACAGTTGATATATCGCCCCTTATGGGAATATCTTTTGTATCCATAATATTGTTCAACTTCATGGGCTTTGAGGTAGTGGCGACCTTCGCGGGAGATATGAAGAACCCCAAAAAGGAAATACCCAAGGCTATAGTAATAGGCGGCATATTGATAGCTGTGTTCTACCTGTTTGCCTCCTTTGGAATAGGTGTTGCCATACCTGCAAACGAGCTTTCCACATCCAGCGGCTTTATGGACGCTATAGCATTGCTGTTGGGAAGTCCGCAGGGCATAGTGATGGTGATTGTGGGCTTGATGTTCATGTTCACCCTCATAGCCAATCTGGCAAGCTGGAGCTTTGGCGTGAACTATGTGGCTATGTATGCCGCGCGTGATCACGCAATGCCCAAGGTTTTTGAAAAGGAAAACAAGCACGAAGTGCCCTCCAGTGCCAACATTATAAATGGTGTGGTGGCATCTGTAATAGTTATGGTTGCAACCATTATGGCGGAAAACGGTGGCAATCTGGACGCGTTTTGGACGCTGTTTGCGCTCAACGTGGTAACGCTGCTCATGAGCTATCTGTTCCTCTTCCCCGCATTCTGGAAGCTGCGCAAGACCGACCCGAACCGCGAGCGTCCGTATAAAGTGCCGGGCGGCAAGGGATTGCTGGGCATACTTACTTTCGTACCGCTAATACTGCTCATACTGGCAATAATATTCAGTATGCTGCCCTACAACCCGGATACGGGAATGCTGGAGCCGGATTGGACGCTCATAATAGGCGTACTGGCGGCCGTTGTGATAGGCGAAGTGATAGCGGCGATGAGCGTTGCAAAGGCCAAAAAGCTGGGGTTGCCGGACAAGGATATATTAAGTGAGCAGCAGGGCGAATGACATAAGAATGCCGTGAGCGCGGAAAGCTCCGCGCTCTGCGGCAGGTAAGTTATACAAAATATATAGTATTGAATACATGAGCGGGTTTCTGCATACCGCCGCAAGGGTGCGGCAAATCAAAAACGCAGCGTTTTTAATGCAGAGCAGCATAATAGTAAAGAGAATGAGAATAATATATAAAAAAGGAGAGAGAATATAATGAAAGTATACAACACTACCCCCAAACAGGACGGTTTTAGGATGCCGGGCGAATTTGAGAACCATGAAGGCTGCTGGATGATATGGCCGCAGCGTCCGGACAATTGGCGCATGGGAGGAAAGCCCGCGCAAAAAGCGTTTGTGGAGGTAGCCAAGGCCATAAACAAATTTGAGCCGGTAACCATGCTGGTGAATGAGGATCAGTATGAAAACTGCCGCGGCATGATACCCGCCGAGATACGCGTAATTGAGATGAGCAACGACGATGCATGGATACGCGATTGCGGCGCCACCTTTGTGGTGAACGATAAAACAGGAGAGGTGCGCGGTGTGGACTGGCGCTTCAACGCCTGGGGCGGTCTTGTGGATGGACTGTACTTCCCCTGGAACAAAGACGATGAAGTAGCCCGCAAAATGTGTGATATAGAGCGCAAGGCAGGCTATCGTCTGGCGGAATTTGTGCTGGAGGGCGGCTCTATACACTCTGACGGCGAGGGTACGGTGCTCACAACAGAAGAATGCCTGCTTTCCGAGGGGCGCAACCCCGATATGACAAAGGACGAAATCACCCAAATGCTGTGCGAGTATATGGGCGCGGAAAAGGTGATATGGCTGAAAAACGGCATATACCTTGATGAGACGAACGGCCATGTGGACAATATATGCTGCTTCACAGAGCCGGGCAAGGTGCTTTTGGCATGGACGGACGACCAGAACGATCCGCAATATGAGATCTCCGCTGAAAACCTCAAAATACTTGAGTCGGAAACGGATGCAAAAGGGCGCAAGCTGGAAATAACAAAAATGTATGTGCCCAGCCCCATACTCATAACAAAAGAGGAAGAGGACGGTGTGGATGCTGTTGACGGCACGCTGCCCCGTTTGGAAGGCGACCGTCTTGCCGCTTCTTATGTGAATTTCTATATTGCAAACGGTGGAATAGTGCTGCCCGCGTTTGGTGACCCGAATGACGAGCGCGCTGTTGAAACGCTGAAAAAAGCTTTTCCCGGCAGGGAGATCACCACGGTTTATGCACGTGAAATACTGCTGGGCGGAGGAAATGTGCACTGCATAACGCAGCAGCAGCCCTCCGGCAAAAAATAACCCCCAAATCCCCGGCAGGCAGTTCGGCGCGCTGTAAAAAGCGCGCCGAATAATACTGCCAAATCTTGACTGCAAATCACTTTTTGATAGGACCGCACATTACCAAGATGGCATGAATATTGGCTAAGTTAGCGCCAAATAAGGCGTCCGTCGTTCAGTTTTTCACTTATACAAGCGGCATCAGGAGCGGTTACAGGGACGTGTTTTTAGCAGAACGTATTTCACAAGGCGAAATGCGCAGACTTTATTTTTCCATGAAATGCGGGAGCAGAATATATTTAAGGAGAATACGTGCATGAAAAAACATAGAAGAAAGCTAAGGCTGGCAATATGCCTGGCACTTTCCGCAATACTGCTGCTGGCTGCACTGCCTGCGTACGCCGCTGCGGAGGAGGCAGATTTAGTTCTCAAAAATGGTGTTGTATACACTATGGTAAAAGAGGGAGACAGCGCACAGGCTGTTGCCATAAAGGGTGACACCATAATATATGTGGGAGACGACAAGGGCGTAGAAGACTATGTGGGTGACAAAACAAAGGTAATAGACTTAAAAGGGCAAATGGTTTCGCCCGGTTTTATGGACGGGCATATTCATGGACCCGGAATGTGGCTGGAACGCCTTTTCGCCATAAATCTTGAGGGGCTTTCCACAAACGAGGAATATATAAAGGCCATTGAAAAGTTCGTTAAAGCCAACCCGGATATGGATGCCTACACGGGCGGCACATTCATGCTGAACGCGTATCAGCAGGCGGACGGCTCCAATCCCGGCCCGCAGAAAGCCGATCTTGATAAGATAAGCGCGGACAAGCCCATAGTGGTGAACGACACTTCGCATCACTCTGTGTGGGTAAATTCCAAGGCTCTTGAGATCGCGGGTATAACAAAAGATACCCCCAACCCCACGGGCGGAATTATAACAAAGGATGAAAAAGGTGAACCTACGGGATTTCTTACTGATTCGGCCATGAAGCTGGTAACGGATAAAGTGGCGGCTGAATATACAGACGAAATGTATAAGGAGGCTGCGGAGGCTTTCCAGAAGGAAGCCAATTCTCTTGGAATAACAGGTATATCCAATATAATGGGTTCGGATTCATTGCAAACGCTGAACCCGCAGCTTTACAAGCAAATGGAAAAGGACGATGAGCTATCGCTGCGTATGCGTTTGGTGAACACGATTCAACCCGGCACCGCGCCTGATCAGGCTGTGAAGGAGACGAAGGGGCTTGCCAAGCTGGATTCGGATATGCTGAAGACGGGTACGGTAAAACTATTTTATGATGGTGTTACAGAAAGCGGCACGGCCGTAATGATAGAGCCGTATTTGGCAGAGGCCGGACAGGGCGAGGGCTGGACGGGTGAGCCAGTTTGGGACGAAAAGGAATTTGACGCTATGGTAGCCGCGCTTGATAAGGAGGGCATTCAGGTGCACACCCACGCAATAGGTGACGGCGCTGTGCGAGAAACGCAAAATGCCTACGCCGCGGCCAAAAAAGCCAACAAAACAGACGGTTTGCGCCACACCATGACGCATGTTTGCGCAATAGCTCACGACGACATAAAAATAAACGCCGATCTGGGCATAGTGAACGCGCTGCAATTTTTGTGGATGTACGGAGATCCGCTGTATGAGCTGG
>CAYXBW010000091.1:0-9911 GCA_964463305.1 uncultured Christensenella sp.
GTAAGGATGAGGTCGTGGGTTCAATTCCCACCATCAGCTCCAGCAAAAAGCCCATTGTTGTGGGCTTTTTTTGATATGGCTATACAAAAATGCCATGTTTAACTACAACAGTGTTATATAGCTTCAAAATCAACTGTTTATAAAACGATCAAAATACCCATAACTTGAATAATAACAAATTATATTGCAGCTGCGAAGTATTGCTGCTGATATGTTTTCAAATTTGGTTATAATTAACTAAAGATGTTTCTATCTTGCGTTTATTTTCATACAGACTTTACCCTCAAAGGCGCTCACGGCAATACACCCAAAAATATCCAAATTGCGTCCACATACGGCCTGCGCATGCATTCCCTGTTTCAAACACATTGTTGTACAGCACTGTCACTACCTGGCCGAACCGCACAAATATAGTATTCTCATTGCAAAAAACATAAATATATGCTAATTTTAATATTATAAATCACTTAATAAAATCGTTTTAGGATGGTGGCGCTTTGGGGCGGCGATATGTCCTCACAAAATACGTTGCGGAAAGGCGGATCTATTATGTTACGAAAAAAAGTATTGGCAATTGTGCTGGCCGGGGTTCTGGCACTTGGTATTACGGCGTGCGCACCGGCGCAGACGCCTGCATCACAGCAAAGCGCTCCGGCTCAAGAGCAGAGCGCCGCACCAGAGCAGCAGAACGCAGCTGCGCAAAACAGCGAAGGAGCAGCTGCAGCCGAGGCGCAGACACCTACGGGAGCTTTTCCCGGCACGCCGGAAGCTGATACCGTTGTTTTGGACATTACCTCTGAGCCGGTGAATATAAACTCTATGATGGTGAGCGACCAAATATCAATGGGCATATTACAGCACGCAATGTCAGGCTTGACACGTTTAGACGCAAATGACAGCCCTGTAGCGGATGTTGCCGAGAGCTGGGACATAAACGAAGATAAAACAGTATATACCTTCAAGCTTCGTCAGGATGCTAAATGGTCTAATGGCGATCCTGTGACGGCAAATGATTTTTATTATGCTTACATGTGGCAGCTAGACCCTACAAACGCTGCAGTGGGCGCTTATTTCATATATGAGAACGTAAAAGGCGCTCAAGATTTTTATGACGGAAAAGCCGATGCTTCACAGCTGGGTATAAAAGTGATAGACGATTATACGCTGGAAATAGAATGGAATCGCCCAATTACGGACGGCCTGTTTTATGTTTCCCTGCCCACGTATTTTCCGGTAAACCAAAAGGCGTTCGAACAGATAGGCGCAGATCAATATGCTATGGACGCAGACAAAATCGTTACAAACGGGCCATACAAAATAACGGAATGGGTTCACAATGACCATATAACACTGGAAAAAAATGCAGATCATTTTAATGCCGACAATATAAACATACCTAAAGCACGCCTTGTTATGATAAACGATGAAAATGCCCGACTGAATGTTTTTATGGCAGGTGAGCTTGATATGACCAATCTCTACAGCGACCAAATAGAACAGATAAAGAGCCAGTCTGAGGGTTCTTTGCGTAAATATTTTGACGGCGGCTCATATTTCCTGGGCTTCAATTCTAAAAGCGAACATCTTTCAAATGCCAATTTGCGTAAAGCTCTGGCGCTTTCAATAGACACCCAAAGTTTGCTGGATAACGTTATAGCAGACGGCTCCGAAGCTGCAGACGGTCTGGTTCCCCACGTGGTGGGCGGAGCGGACGGCAAGCCCTACGCAGAAGGACGCGGCAGTCTTTTTGCCTACGATCCGCAGGCTGCCAAGGGCTACCTTGATCAGGCGCTTACCGAGCTTAACATTACGGCAGCTGATCTAAAGCCTACTCTGTCCGTATATGAATCCACATACAGCCAAAATCAGGCGGCGTATTTGCAGCAGCAATGGAAAGACAATCTTGGAATTGACGTGGAAATAGTGGTTTTGCCCTTAAAGGCACTTTACGAGGCAAAGATGGCGGGCGACTATGAAATGAGTGTGGAAGCCTACGGCGCAGACATAAACGATGCTATGGCGTTCCTACAAATCCTCACAACCGACAACGCAAACAACTTTTTGAACTATTCCAGCGCCGAATATGATAAATTGATTAATGACGCAAACGCCACATCTGATCCGGTAGAGCGTCAAAATCTTATGATACAGGCGGAGAAAATGCTTATAGACGATATGATCATAGGACCGCTCTACTTTACCTGCACTACCTATGCGGTATCAGATAAGCTTACCGGATTGGTGCGTTCGCCCTTCCAGATGTTCAGCCTTGTAAACGGAGCAAGTATTTCACAGTAAAACAGGTGCCGGGAGGCGTGTAGGTGTCTGATAAGCTAAAATATATAGGGCGACGTTTGATATACGCCGCCCTCACAGTTTTTGTACTTATAACCGTTACCTTTGCATTGATGCATATGTTACCCGGCAACCCTTATACCGGGAAAAAAAATATGCGTCCTGAGGTGCTTGCTTCCATTACGGAAAAATATGGACTGGATAAGCCCATAATAGAGCAATACGGTAAATACATGTCCAATGTTTTCAGGGGGGATCTGGGAGATTCGCTGGTTTCCGGACGCGCGGTCACAGATATAATAGCCAAGGCCTTCCCCGTATCTCTTGAGCTTGGCATCCGTGCGCTTATTTTTGCGCTAATAATAGGATTTGGGCTGGGTATACTGGCCGCCATAAAGCAGGGTACCGCTTGGGATACCGGCGCTATGCTGCTGGCGCTAATAGGCGTTTCTATACCGTCTTTCATTTTGGGCGCGCTTTTGCAATACTTTCTTGGAACGGTGCTGTATCAGGCTACCGGAGTGCATGTTTTTGCCGTTATTGGCTGGAATGCCGAAAACAGTAAAATATTGCCCGCCTTTGCGCTGGCCTTTGGCGCCGTGGCAATAATAAGCCGCCTGATGCGCTCCAGCCTAATTGATGTCATGAATCAAGACTACATACGCACCGCGCGGGTGAAGGGCTTGAGCCGTGCGCAGGTGGTGCTGCACCACGGTGTCAGAAATGCTATCATGCCTGTAATAACCGTGCTTGGGCCGCTTGTTGCCGTTCTTTTCACGGGCACTTTCGCCATAGAAAACGTATTTGCCATACCCGGACTGGGCAAATACTTTGTGGATTCCATAAGATCTAACGATTACGCGGTAATAGTGGGCACTACGCTTTTCTTTGGCGTATTTCTTGTGCTGTGCAATCTGGCCGTGGATATAATAAACAGCGCCATAGACCCGCGCATAAAGCTGGAGGGGAAGTAGCGCCATGAATGAAGATAAAAACAAAGTGCCTCCCGAACTTTTCGAACCCATTACGGAACGCGATAATGTCGACAAGCCACCATCTCGCCCCGCAATGAGCTTTGGACAGGAAGTGTTTTTGAAATTCAAAAGCAGCCGTTCCGCAATGATATTTTTTTGGATACTTGTTGTAATAGTGCTGGGGGCGATTATAATACCGCTCTTTTGGCCCTTTGATTACGCCGCGCAAAACGTTGCTTTCGCAAACAAGCCCTTTATGAGCCTCGATCCTTCAACAGGCTTTCCGCACGTTTTCGGCACCGACCATTTGGGACGCGACATATTCGTCAGAATATGGTACGGCGCGCGCATATCGTTGCTTATAGCGGCAGTTGTGGCTGTGATAGATTGCGCCGCGGGCGTTATATATGGCGGAATATCCGGTTATGTGGGCGGAGGCGTAGACAATGCCATGATGCGTACCGTGGAGGTAATTAGCGGCATACCCTATCTTATTTTGGTGCTGCTGCTTATGGCCGTGCTTCCTCAGGGAGTGGGCACCATGATACTTGCATATTCAATAGTGGGCTGGACGGGCATGGCAAGGCTTGTACGGGGTCAGGTGATGTCACTTAGAGAGCGGGAGTTCATACTTGCGGCGCGGGCAATGGGCGCAGGCACGGGGCGGATAATATCCCGTCACCTCATGCCGAATATGCTTGGAATAATTGTTGTAAATATAACGTTGGACATACCCAACGTAATATTCACAGAAGCGTTTTTATCTATGCTGGGAATGGGCGTTCCGCCGCCTTACCCTTCGCTTGGCACAATGGTGAACGAAGGGCTGAGCAAGTTTCAGACCTATCCGCTGCAGCTTATAGTTCCGGCGCTGTTTATCTGTCTTTTGATGCTAGCGTTCAATATACTGGGCGACAGACTGCAGGACGCTCTTGACCCCAAACTGAGGAGAACTGCCACATATGGGCGACGTGTTAAAAATAGAAAACCTGAACGTGAGCTTTGATGCTTATGCCGGCAGGGTACATGCGGTACGCGGTGTATCACTCACCGTTGGAAGCGGAGAGATAGTTGCGCTTGTGGGTGAGTCCGGCTGCGGCAAAAGCGTTACTGCGCAATCTGTATTGGCGCTGAATCCGCCGGAATATTCTCATGTAGACGCGGATCGCCTTATGCTTGCGGGCGAGGATATACTTACCGCTACAGAAAAGCAGATGCAAAGCATTCGCAGAAGGCTTGCCGGCATGGTTTTTCAAGACCCAATGACCTGCCTAAACCCCACAATGAAGGTGGGCAAGCAGGTAACCGAAGCATTGCATAGGAGCGGCGACCTGTCCCGCGCAGAGTGTGAAGCAGAGGCCGTGCGCCTGCTTGGGCTGGTGCAGATACCCGAACCGGAAAGGCGCGCTCAGCAATATCCGCACCAATATTCGGGCGGCATGCGGCAGCGCGCTATGATAGCAATGGCTATAGCGCGAAAACCACGGTTAATAATTGCCGATGAGCCAACAACAGCGCTGGATGTTACCACGCAATTTCAAGTTTTGCTGCTTCTTAGGCAGTTAAGCGCAGAAACGGGGGCGGCAGTGCTGCTTATAACGCATGATTTGAGCGTAGTTGCAGCGCTGGCGGCACGCGTTGCCGTGATGTATGCGGGCAAAATAGTGGAGGAAGGCAGCGTGGACTCCATTTTTAAAAACGCTGCCCATCCATATACGCAGGGGCTAATAAAAAGCTTGCCCACTCCCGGCAGCTCTGAAAGGCTTTTTTCCATACCCGGCGCTCCGCCAGACCTGTATTCCCCGCCCGCCGGCTGTTCATTTATGCCGCGCTGCTCTAAAGCGATGCGCGTGTGCGAAAAGCAGCCTGCCAATCATACAGCGGGCGAAAAGCATACGGCGTGCTGCTGGCGGCTGCATCCTAATTTTGTGGAGAGGTGAATGAAATAGTGCAACCGTTGCTTGAGATAAAAAATATATCCAAAGTGTTTTCACTGGGCAAAAAAAATTATTTGTACGCACTGAGCGAGGTAAACCTTGAGGTATATCCCGGAGAGACACTTGGCATAGTTGGCGAGTCGGGCTGCGGCAAATCCACACTCGCACGTGTAATTATGGGCATACATGAGCCTACCTCCGGTGAGGTTTTATATAACGGCCGTATTGTGCACCTTAATAGCCACCGCACAAGGCTTGAATATGCGCAAAAAGTACAGATGATATTTCAAGACACCTATTCATCACTTGACCCGCGTATGACCGTGGAGGCAATAATATCCGAAAATATGGAGATACAGGGTCATTTAGATTCCGCAGGCAGGCGAAGCAGAGTGTATGAGCTGCTCCAAATGGTGGGGCTTCCACACGAAGCCGCAAACCGTTACCCGCATGAATTTTCCGGTGGACAGCGGCAGAGAATAGGTATTGCGCGCGCACTGGCTTTACAGCCTGAGCTTATAATATGTGACGAACCCATATCTGCGCTGGATATGTCTATACAGAGCCAGGTGATGAATCTTTTGATAGATTTGAAGCAAAGCCTCAGCCTCACTTATGTTTTTATTGCACATGACCTCAATATGGTCAGATATATTTCAGACCGCATAGCCGTATTGTATGGCGGCCGCCTAGTGGAACTTGCGGATGCCGAGGAGTTATATTCCTCACCGCTCCACCCATATACAAAGCTGCTTTTGAGTGCGGCGCTTTCGCCAGACCCGGACGAAAAAAAGCTTGATCTAAAGCATATCAGCGACCCGGAGAAAGCGGCCAGCACAAAAGAGGGCTGCCCATTTTACTCAAGATGCAGTCATTCTATGGACAAATGCAAAATTTGCGCGCCCGCCCTAACTTATGCAAAACATGGTCACTTAGTTGCCTGTCATATGGATTTTGAATAATATTCATATTAAAACCTACCCTTGAGATTCATATTTTACATGTTATAATACTATTGTAGATATAAACGTGATCCTGGAAAAGGCAGATTTATGAACGAGCATGCATGTTATGAATTGAATCACCTTATGTCGCGTATACTGGAGGTAAGGTACACCGACCTAGAGGAAGAAAAAAGATTATGTGAAGAGTTACTAGATCGTACGGAAAAAGATGAAGACTCCTACGGTCAAATTTTTGCATACACTTTTTTGGGTGATTACTATATCGCCATGAACGAGGTAGATGCCGCAGGGACACACTTGATAAAGGCACTCACAATGTGCGAAGACTGCAAGGTGGACGAATATGACGACATCCGCCTTAGGATATACAGCCTGCTTGGTATATATTACGAGCACAAGGGCGACGGCCAAAGCTCTATACAATATTATCTTTATGCAGATGCCGTGGCACGGCATGTTGGTGATACCTTTACCGAATGCATGATACTAAATAATATAGCATTTTCATTCCAGCGGCACAACGGTGCGGAAAGAGCGCTGGAATTTTATATGGAAGCGTATGATTTACAGAGAAAGCTTGCAGATTCGCCAATCAAGCTCTTGCTTATAAACAACCTTGTGGAAACATTCATCAGCCTTGGCAGTATGGAGGAGGCCTGGGCCTTCATGGGGGAGTATGAAACAGTAAACGGCGACCCCGAGGACAAGCAAAGACTGCTCAGAAACAATATGTGCCTCTACTACGCCAAGCTGGGAAACGTAGAAGAGTGCATGAAATGGACAGAGGAAATACTGGCTAATTTGGAAACGCTTGAATCTGACCGCATGATGGCCTTTGAAAATTATACTTCTTTTTTTGGAGCCATGATGGATATAGGGCACAAGGAATATGCAAAAAAGTTTCTTGATTGTATGGAGCGTGCAAGCGGCGCAGGCGGTATAGACCAAAAGCGCATACTTGAAAAAAACCGTATACACTACTGTCTTAAGTTTGAAGATGAAGCTCAGCATCTTGCGGCGTATGAAAGATTTTATATAAAAATGCAAGAGTTTAAAAGCGAGATAGATAAAACTATAACAGATGCCATGAAGGCCATGATATATTTGCGCAAGCTCAAAAAATCCACAGAAAAGGTAAGGGACGAGCATGATGATCTCACCCGCACCTCAACAATTGATGAGCTTACCGGAATATATAACCGCGGCTACTTTGACAATGCCATACTCCAATATTCACAAAGATCAGATACCAATAACTTTGCAATTATTATGCTGGATGTTGATTATTTTAAAGAATACAACGATTTTTACAAACATCATGCCGGAGATAAGGTTCTTATGGAAGTTGCCGCCTGCCTACGTGACAACCAAGTGGAGGGTGTATACCCCTGCAGATACGGCGGCGATGAATTTGTGTGCGTATGCAAAGATCTTGACCGTGATGCTGTAATTGACTACATAGATACCGTAAGATCCTGCCTCAACAAAAAGGCAATAGCACACGAAGAATCATCTTGCAGCAATATTATCACCCTATCCATAGGCTTTGCTTTTGGAGACGGGCAAGAGGATGCCATTATGATAATGGAAGCGGCGGATCGCGCTCTTTACGAAAGCAAAAAGGCGGGGCGGAATGCCGTCACCGAAAAACGGGTGAGTGCTGATGTATAAAGCAATCAGAAAAAGAAGCCCTCAGCAAAAAATGGAGTTGATGGAACGTATACTGCAGGTTAGGTATACTGACATAGAAGAAGAAAACAGGCTGTGCAAAGAGCTGCTTGGTATAGCTGAGCCAAATCAGGATATATATAATTGCGCCTTTGCTCATGTGTATTTACTTGACAGCTTTTTGGCGCTTAACGATTTTGAAAGCTGCGCATACCATCTTATCCGCGCAGAGGAGCTGTGCCGCGAAAACGGCTATGATGAGCTAATGGTTTCACTCTGCAATTTTGCCGGGCTGTATTACTGTAAAATGAACAACGATCAAGCTGCCGTTCGCTATCATATAGAAGGCATAGAGATAGCTGAAAAGCTGGGCGATAACGAAATGAAGGGCAAGCACTACAATAACCTGGGGTTGGTTTTTGCCTATAGAGAAGATTTTGCCACAGCCAGAAGCTATTTTGAACTGGCCGCCGATATGGCGGAGCCAACTGTCACATCTGATAATGTAAGCTACCTTGTGAGCTGCCTGTGCAATCAGGCCGAGATGTCCATTGAAATGGGGGATAGTGACGAGACCCGTGCAGTACTGGAAAAATGCGATGCTTTCGACGGTCTAAGCACATATCATAAAATACGTATAGCTATAGCATGGATGGCCTATTACCGCAGTATTGGGGACAGCAAAAACTGTCTGCGCAAGCTGGACGCTGTAGTGAAGGACGGCTTTTTAGAATATCCTGACAGGCTTTTCATAGGCTTCATGATGGAAGGTGTAGCGGGGAATTTACTTGCAATAGGCGAACGCAAAGAGGCAAAGCGCTACATGGATATTCTGTATTCCATGGGAAATGAAACCGCAATAGCAAACCGCTACCGCATACAGGGAATCATAATACAGTACTGGAAAGACGAGGGCAATCAGTATGAGTATGGCAAGGCGCTAAGGGAATATTACGAAATAACTAAACAGCTCTCGCTGATGGAGGACGAAACGCGCATACAGAGCATGGTATCTCAAATTGAGATAGTCCGAATAAAATGGGAACGGCAGGCCATGCGCAACGAAAACATGGAGCTGGAGCGGCTCACACAGCTTGACAGCCTCACCGGTCTTTACAACAGAAGATATCTCAATAAGCTTACCACCAAGACTATGCAAATAGAGGATCTGACTTCTTTAGGCTATATTATGCTTGATGTAGACTATTTCAAGCAATACAACGATTTTTACGGGCATTTCGATGGTGACCGGGTGCTCATTGAGGTTGCGCGGGTGCTGGAAAGCGCCGCCAGCGAAAACATATTTGTGGGAAGATATGGCGGGGATGAGTTTGTTTGCCTGTGCGTAAATAAAACGGATGCCGAAATGGATGAGTATGTGAATAAGGTGCTTGAGGGTATATCCAGCAAAAATATAACACACGAAAAATCACCCTGCGACGGCAAGCTTACACTGTCTATAGGATACCATAACGAAAAATCCGGATCTGGTATGAAGCCTGAGGATATATTAAACACTGCCGACCAGGCGCTATACAAGGCAAAGCAGTCTGGCCGCAACGGCGCGGCAAAGATATAAAGCAGTCTGAAAATTTTTATATTGCTCATACGCCTCACCCAATCAAAATCGAAAAAACAAGCGAGGAAAGTACATGAAAAAGCTCATAGCCATTCTTGCAAGCGGGAGTTTGCTTTTTACCGGATGCGCCGCCACCGGAAACTTAACGCCTGCAAAGCCTTCGGCCGCAGCCACCCCTCCGCTTGAAGCGCAGAATAGTGCGGAGTATGTAAAAATCACACCGCAGCAGGCCAGGGAAATAATGGATAGCGGCAATTCTGTGATAATTTTGGACGTACGTACAGCCAGCGAATTTGAAGAAGGCCACATAAAAGACGCAGTGCTGCTTACAGATAGCGAGATAAGCGCTAAATCTTCGGAAATTTTGCCGGACAAATCTGCCGAGATACTTGTATACTGCCGCAGCGGCAGGCGAAGTGAAGCGGCGGCACGCAATCTTATAGACCTGGGCTACACTAACGTAAAGGACTTTGGCGGTATAATGGACTGGCCT
>CAYXBW010000092.1:0-1860 GCA_964463305.1 uncultured Christensenella sp.
TTGAGCAGCGCAGGTATATCTTTGAAGCCGGCTATTTTTGCAGATAAATAAAACGTCAGCCACACTGCAAATATTATTACAGCTATCCAAATAATAACTATGGCCGCTGTTTTGGCAAACCCGCGCTTTTTGCGCTTTTTTACTTTTTCTTCTTTAGCGGTCACTTTTTTTAAGCGGCTGCTGCGGCTTTCCTGAGTTTTAGCATCCGCCGTACCGGTATTTTGTTTTTCTTCTGGCGGCATAAAATGCAGTCCTTCCATATAAAAATTATTGCGTGTGCACTGGAACAAAAAAATCCATGCATCCACAAATTATTGATGAATTTCACGGAGACGGAGGTAGGAATGTGGGAAGTATTCCTGCCTACTGCAGAAGAGAAACTTAAAACTCACCCAAAAACGTAGCGTTGTTAAAACGGGCTAAGAAAACAAACGCTGAAACATCACCTGCAGAGTTGAATACATATCCTGCAGCATAGCTGATACGGAATCATAAAGCGCCAGCTTGGACACCAGCAAAAGCAGCAGATATACACCCACCACAACAACAGCAATGCTTATTATAACGGCCGCAACGTGTTTAGAGCGTGCGGTTTTCGTTTTTTTAAGCTTTTTATCCTGCTTTAGCCTTTCGCTGCGGCTGGAAACTTCTTGGTTTTGCAGCTCCGGAGCTGTTTTTGCACTCTCTGCAGCTGGTTTTTCAGTTCTCTTGTCGCTTCGCATATCCATTTCCTCTGTAAATATAATAACAATTTAGCACAATAATTGCAATATTTCAAAACAGGCTTTCCGGTGCTACGGAAAGCCTGCGATGGTTAACTGCTTATAAAGCTGCTTTGTTTAGTGTGGCGCAGCATTATGATAGCTGCGGCGCAGTGGGGCTATGCTCCTCTATATCACCCTCCTCGTTGGGAGTTTGCCTGTTCTTTTTCTTTATAGCAAACTGTATGAGAACCAGTGCCATTGCCACTATGAAGAATGCGGCTATAAGAGGCGTCCACTTGGTGACCCAGGTTACCGGCAGCGTTATATCTTCAAGCAGTAAGAAGAGTATGCCGGGTATAAGGCCTCCCAGTATGGCTATTATCTTAAGAATGCGCAGCCTGTGTTTTAGGGGCTTGCCTTCCTCGTATTCTTCACCCTCAAGGCGTTCTTCTACGGGCAAAGCTGCCTCGTTTTGCTCGTTCTCATCTTCATTTTCGTGCTTTTTCTTGAACAGCGTAACGAATATCACTATTGAGCAAATCACTGCGAACAGAGACATAATAAGGTTCAAGAGCGACCATGCATTGCCAAGCCCCAAACTGCCCAAAGGCACTTTGCCGCCGGCCAAATCTTGCAGTAGCTGGCCAATATCTTGCGGCTGGCTGGTAAGCGGGATATTTTGCCCGTCATCAGACAGCGATACATTCGCGTTGCGGCCATTGCCCGGATCTTCCGGTGTGCCAACTGTGCCTGCTGTTCCGCCGTTACCGGGGGTAGCCGGAGTGTCTGGCGGCGGCGGGTCATCTGTGGTTCCGCCTATTGGAGGAGCTATTATTGTAGGCGTTTCCGTTGCCTGAGGCTCTGGAGCCGCTGTGGGCGCTGCTGTTGGCGCGGGCGGAGCCGCCGTTGGTGCTGGCGGAGCTGCAGTGGGCGCGGGTGTAGGCTCTTCCTCCGGCGCGGGAGTTGGTGTTACTGGCGGTGTGGGTCCTGCTGTTGGCGTGGGTGTCACTGCCGACGATGGGGTCGGTGTGGGCACCACTGGCTTGGGCGAGGGGCCGGCCGGCTCGTTGCTTATCTCTGGTGTGGGGCTTGGCACAGCGCTTTGAGTAGGCGCTGGCGTTACCGATGGCTCCGGGGTTGCCGATGGCTCCGGGGT
>CAYXBW010000092.1:1960-9889 GCA_964463305.1 uncultured Christensenella sp.
CCGATGGCTCCGGGGTTGCCGATGGCTCCGGGGTGGGCATCGGTGTTGGAACCGGCGTGGGCACCGGTGTTGGAACTGGCGTGGGCACCGGTGTTGGTGCGGGAGGGTCTATTGGAGGCGCCGTTTTTGTATTGGCTATCTCCTTAATAAAGATTCCCTGCGCATTAGTAGAATTTTGATCTACAGTAACGGTTATATCCGCCGTAAGCTGTGTATAGCCCGTAGGAGCTTTTGTTTCTTTTAAAGTATAGCTGCCTGCTTCAAGGTTTGCCAAGCTGGCCTTTCCGTTAGAGTCTGTGGTTATGGTGCCTACAACGGTGCCGTTTTTGCTGACGCTGAACTCTGCACCCGAAAGAGGAAGCTTGCTGCCGCTTTCCACCTTATTTATTTCAAGGGTATAGGTGGGCTGAGTCTGCTTTGTGTTTTTGAAAGTCATAGTGAGATCGGCAGGCGCGCTATCATGTTTTACAACTATAGTCTGAGGTGTTGTGTTAAGATCATAATTTTTAGGCGCTGTTTTTTCAGTTACGGTGTAAGTGCCGGGGTCAAGGCTTACCTTAACAGTGCCGTCCGCACCTGTTGGCTGCGTATCAAATGAAGTTTCGCCGGTGGATACTGTAAATATTGCACCCGCAAGCAAATCATTTGTAGCGGCATCAACTTTCTTTATTGTAACGTCAAGAGGATTCTTACCTACTTTTGTATTGGCGTAGGTAAGCTCCAGCCCTGATATAGCGCTGGCGGAAGTAACATTTATGGTTCGCTCCGGATTGGCAGATATATTGTAACCCGAAGGTGCCGTTATCTCCTTAACGGTGTAGGTACCGTACAAAAGATTGCCCGCGGTTGTTATACCGTTAGAGTTTGTGGGCTGCGTTCTTATAGTTGCACCGGATGCTTGCTTCAGTTCAAATACCGCGCCTGCAAGCGGAGCGTTTGAATCTGCATCCACCTTCTTTATTGTAACTTTAGCTATTACGCCGCTAGCGCCGCCCGTTATGCTGGAAGTGCTCTTGTTTATAACTTCCTTTCCGGTAGTGGGAGTTGTCAACAGGCCATCGCCATTGAAGCTGGCATAATTGGTTACTCTAAAATTCTGGCCCCCGTTTATTTGCTCTGCACTTTTATCCACAATTGATTTGTATGTGACATAGTGTACCGTATCAAATGTATACGATGAGTCAAACTTTATAGTCAGTTTTGTGGAATTGTTTGCGCCAGTAGTTACGCTCGCAGTATATCCGGAAGAAAGCGGCGAACCGGAGATGCTGCCTTTGTATACCTTTATGCTATTGGTATCAAGTGTTTGTCCATAGCTTAAAGTATCTGTTACAACGGCATTATTTATGGTGAAATTTTCCTTGTTAAGAGTCAATTGCCATTGTATATTTGGAGAGCTTGCATCCGAAGAGGCGCCCTTCTGTATAAATGTGTTTGAAGGGGGCGAATAACTGACGTGGGCAGTAGGTATAGTATAGGTCTGCGTACCGGTATCGGTGGAATATTTTAATTCGGCATTATTCGTATAGGAATTTTTTATAGCACCAATGGGTAATGTTTGATAGGCAACCATGTAAGCACTGTCTACATTATCAAATACGATTGAAAAACCGCCGTTACCTGGTGTGTATTTGTATCCAGTGGTTACCAAGTTGCTTTCTTCTAATAAACCTTTATATACCTTAGGTTCGCCTATGATTTTTTGGTCGGAACCAAAGTTATCTATAAGTTCTACATTCGCGCCAAGACTTGCGGCATTTTGGTTTACAGCCACGTACCAATTTATGTATGATGTAGCAGGGTCACTAGAACCGTTCTTTGCGCAAGATAATGTTTTCTTTGTACCCACCTTTTGTGTAGCTTCATTAGAAGTTATTTTAGTTGAGCCGTTGAATATTGCGGAAGCAGTATTATGATAATCTGATTCCAATTTTTCTCCGCCGTCCGATGTTTTTTGCGTATAGTTCGTAGCGTAGGTTATTGTCAAAAGAGAATTATAAAGATTGAGCTCAGAATTAAATTTTATAGTAAATCCGGTCTCGGCACCATTAGCTACTGTTTTTTCTACAGTATAGTCAGAAGACGAGAGCACTTTTGTGCCAACATTTATTATAAAACTGGTTTCGTCAAGTGTCAGAGTGGTGCCTTCGTGCACTTTATAAGTATCCGTTATAGATAGGTTGGCCATTGTCTGGGTGGCGGGCTTTACTTTTATAGCCCAATAAAATTTATTGTTGCTAATATCTATTTTACCGGGGCTCTTTTCTATGCTGGGCATAACAATTGTGCCATACGGTAAGTTAACAGTAGCTACAGCGCTCTGTTCGTTTTGAAGCACTGTATTTTTAAACGGTGTGCCGTTGGGTGTACCGGTGGAATCTATATAGTCTGTATAATCGGTTATTTTAGTCCAATATGAAAGCAAATATGGCCGATTGCCGGAAGGCAGGGTGAAAGAAAAACCATTAGAAGTAGTGGCGTAATTTGGAAGGGTAATGGCGTTTCCATCGTATACCAATTGCCCGCGGGAATCGTATTTGGCGGGATAAAGCACAGGCGTGCCAAGCAATGCCTGCCCGTTGCTGAATTCATCTTTAACCACCCAGCCGTCCTGGTTCACTTCTGCCCGGTTTAGCTCTACAGTCCAGAGTATTTGGGCACTACCGCCGCCCTCGCTCTCTAAACCTGCATAGAATGCTCCTTTTTTGTATACGTTGTTTTGTGCGGAAGATTTGCTGATTACGGCTTGCGAAGAACTTCCGTTGAAGCTGGCTTCATTTATGAAGGAACCGTCATCGCCGGACCAGTCTACATTACCTGTTTCCAGCTTTATACGATAAGCCTTGCTTATTGAGCTGCCAAGATCTATTGATAAGCTGCCGTCTGCGCCAAGCTCAATTGCCTCGGGACTTAGAACAATGCGTGAACCCTCCACGTAGTTTGCTTTGTTTTCATCAGGAACAAGCTCATATACACTTACGCTTGAAGGCAGAAGTGAATGCCCCAGACTTTCGGCGGGTATTTTATCAACTACCAAGCCGGAAACATTCTGATTAAGCGCCGTGTTTACATCTATTTGCCAGTCAAGCCTTTCAGCGCCATATTTGCTGGGCAAAGCGGCTTTTGATATATCTACACCATTTCCGGCGTTTGCAGGCACATAAACGTAGGTATATGTATTATCACCCACAGTAAAATGCTGCTCTCCGCCGGTGCCCGGTATTTCAAGGTAATTAACGTTAATTGATACCGTAAGTGTACCATGCAAGTTAAGCAGTTTGCCAGCCTCGCTGTTGTAGGTTATATAGGACTGTGCCCGCTTGTCTGCGGATGTGTTAACAGCCATTGTTCCAATGATCTGTTCTTCTTCAGATTGATTTTTACCATAAAGATCTACAACGGTAGATGGCTGTGTAGCGGGAAGACCGGTCCACAAATCTATTGTGCTGAAATCATTTGCATTTATAGTGGGAGTACCAACAACTTCCCATTCATAGGTGAGTTCTATTCTGTTTCCGGATTTAAATACTATATTGGAAGAAGGAGACACATCTACGTCACCAACCTTGAATGAGGTTAGGCGGGTGCTTAATTCTATTTCCTTGGCTGCCGCGTTGGCTTCAGCCTCAGCTGTTGTAGCCGCAGGCTCTTCTTCGGCTGCCATAGCTTCGCTTATTGGCTCAGAGATATCTACTGTGATCTCTGGCATTTTTATGGGTGCCTCGCCTGCAGCAGGTTCTTTTAAAGCAAAACCCTGCTCCGGAAGTTTGGCGCGGAAAACATAGCTGCCGGCTGTATTTGAGTCATAGCCGGAAACGTCTTCCCAGGTTATATCAGTAACTTCTATAAGGTTACCGTTCATATCCCTTGCCGAAAGAAGGGCGGGGAAATTAAGCGAGGCTTTTTCGGTGCCGTTTGCTACACTGCGCGTGGCGGCCTCCGGAACAAGCGCTTCAAAGGAAGATATTATTACTGCCTCTTGAGTAGCCTCAGCCTCAGGAATAATTATTTGTGCCGATGAGGATGGCGTAGGCTCGGTATCTTCGGGAACCTCTGTGGGCGCGTCTGCGGCAGGCTCATCCGGCACGGGAGTGCCTTCTTCGGATGGCTCTGGTGCGGGCGTGGCCTCCGGCTCAGCCGTGGGCGCAGGCTCTTCAGAAACGGTTACAGGCTGCTCGCTCACCGCTGGCTCCGGCACCATACTGGTTTCCTGCGCAAAAACTGCGAGGTTGATTATACCAACTATAAGCACTATAGCTATTAATACAGATGTGCCCCGTCTAAAAACAACCTTTCTCTTTGCCTTCTTTTTGTGTTGTTTTACACTGATCCTTGAAAATATATTTTTCATAATATCGCTCCCCTTTTATGTACGAAACTACGATTGATCTATGTAGTAAGCGCATACTGATTAAAATACTCGTGTTATAGATTCGAACAATAATTGCTACCCAAATCCAATAAAATTATACGATATATTTATACCCTATTATAATGATATTATAACAAATGATAGTCGTATTATCAGTCGCCTTTTGGCGGTTTTTCTGCACTTTTTTACTTTGCGTATACAGGCGGAATTAAAACACGCAAAAAATCACTGAATAAAAGCGTTTTTAACAAAGCAAAAAGAAACGCGTAAATTAATTGCAATTAAATTGGTATAAATTTCGTAGGAAAATGGTGAAAAATTCGTAATTAAAAAGCATATTTAGCAGGAGGTAAAAAAATAGCAATGACCTACAGTTCTATAGAGTTGCGCGCGGCAAAATCTGCCAGAGTTTCATGATGACCGGGCAAATGCTCAAATATTGCGGAAATTTTGCTTATAAATTCCGTCATGCTGGTCAGCAGCATTATGTGGGATGGTTTGTCCGCAGGGCCGCTTTTATACTTCAGCATCGCGTCTGCAACGGCGGAAAGCGCATGCATGAGCATTGTTTCTTCATCTACGTGTTTTTCACGCAGACAGATCTCAAAGCGCTCGTTGAAATTCACCACGGTTTCAATTATGCGTTCGTAAACATCGTCAGGATTTTTACCAGCCTCAAGCTTAGCAAATTTACCGCAGTATATGGAGGCCAACTCCTTGCAGTAGTCAACCTTTACATTAAGCGTTTTATGTAGTATAAAGATATACATAGCAAAATAACGGTCGCGATATTTTTTCGCGTCACTAAAATTTTCCTCAATGTAGCTGCATATGAATCTGCACAGATCATAATTTGTTTCCGGCTGCATAATAAATTACCTTGTTGCTATGTAGCGTGAATAAACCATATAATAAATACTATCACAAACAGCTGGTATCCCGCAAGCTAAACGTTTGTCACATATAGTTTTCGGTGTATAGCCCTTAAGAGCGTGCCAGATCACAGGCAGCTTGCTTCGCATCAAAAGCACCTTGCGTCTTTTGTATGGTCAATTATTCATTTAACAGATATATTATTGTATATAAACATTTTTAGATGATAAAAAACAAATTGCCGTATGTGTACCTAAAATGTACAATATGGATGTTAGAATGATTGATGTAGAAAAAAGAGCGGGAGGTGAGCGCGTGGAGCTATTTGATAAACTGGAGATTTTGGCGGACAGCGCAAAGTATGATGTGGCCTGCACCTCAAGCGGGGTGGACAGGACGGCGCAGCGGGGCGGGCTGGGCAGCGCGGTGGCCTGCGGCATATGCCACAGCTTTGCGGCGGACGGGCGCTGCATATCACTTTTAAAGGTGCTCATGACGAACGCCTGCGTTTACGACTGCAAATATTGCGTTAACCGCCGCTCCAACGATGTGCCGCGCGCCACATTTTCGCCGCGCGAGCTGGCAGACCTCACGCTGCATTTTTACAAGCGAAACTACATAGAGGGGCTTTTTTTAAGCTCCGGCGTAATAAAAAGCCCGGATCACACAACAGAGCTAATGATACAGTCGCTGCGCATATTGCGTGAGGAATACCGCTTTTTCGGCTACATACACGCAAAGGCCATACCCGGCGCGTCGGATGAGCTTTTGACGCAGCTGGGCATGCTGGCGGACAGGATGAGCGTAAACATAGAAATGCCATCTGCGGACAGCCTAAAGCTGCTGGCGCCGGATAAAACGCGGCAGGCGGTGCTGGACCCCATGAGCTTCATACGCGAAAAAAAGCGTGAAAACAAAGAGGAGCTTGCGCTGTACAAGCGCGCACCCAAATTCGTTCCCGCCGGGCAGAGCACGCAGATGATAGTGGGCGCCACGCCCGAAACGGATCTGCAAATACTGCGGCTGACAGAGGGGCTGTACAAAAAATTTGAGCTAAAGCGCGTGTTTTTCTCCGCCTATATGCCGGTGGTGGAGCATTCGCTGCTGCCCGCGCTGGATTTCACGCCGCCGCTTAGGCGCGAGCACCGCCTCTATCAGGCGGACTGGCTCATACGCGTGTACGGGTTTTCTGCGGGCGAGATACTGGACGACGCGCACCCCACCTTCAACCCTTTTATAGACCCCAAATGCAACTGGGCGGTGAACCATATAGACCGCTTTCCCGTGGAGGTGAACCGCGCCTCGCTGGAAGAGCTGCTGCGCGTACCGGGCATAGGCGAACGCAGCGCGCGCCGCATAATATTCACGAGGAGGCAAAGCAGGCTGGATTTTGACGGGCTGAAAAAGCTGGGCGTGGTGCTCAAGCGCGCCAAGTATTTTATTACCTGCGCGGGAAAATCGCAGGCCGGTCTCAGGTTTGGTGAGCAGGAGATATTGCAGTCGCTTATGTCCAAAAAGGAGTTCGACCTATACCGCAGCAGCGTTTTTCTGCCGGACGGCTCCAAGCAGCTTTCCTTTTTCGAAACGCCCGCGCTGCTGGGCGGCATGGCCAACGTACCGGGTATATTCGGCAGGGGGGAGGATGTGCAAAAATGCCTGACGGGTCAGCTTTGATATACCGCTATGACGGCAGCTTCGACGGGTTTTTGTGCTGTGTGCACGAAAGCGTGTATGCGCGCGAGCTTCCCGACGATATATTTTCTCCGGCGGATGGCCAGCTTTCGCTGTTCGGGCATAAGTACATAGAAACGGACATGGAAAAAGCGGCGCGCGTTGCAGATTCCATACCGCAAAAAATCAGCATAGATGCGTGGGATTTTTTGCGGCGCGCCTTTATGACCTGCCTAGAGCGCAAGGAATATTATATGCTGCGCTTCATGCTGCTTGGGTATCGCTACGGCGGGCGGGTAATGGATATGCTCACAAACGAGGTGGTGAGCAGGCTGGCAAAGGCGGTGCAGAGCCTGGGCGGGGAAGCGCACCTTTTATCCGGCTTCATACGTTTTTCCATACATGGCGAGGTCATGGCGGCGCGCATAACGCCCAAAAACTTTGTGCTGCCGCTGCTGGCGCCCCACTTTGCCGCGCGCTACCCCTGCGAAAATTTTCTCATATACGATAAAACGCACGAGGCGGTGCTGCTGCACGAGCGGGGAGCCAGCTGCATAAAATTTGTAGAGAGCTTTGAGCTGCCCAAGCCCACCGAGGAGGAGAAAAAATATCGCAGGCTGTGGCGCATGTATTACGATACTATAGCGGTGGAGGGGCGCTACAATCCCAAATGCCGAATGACTCACATGCCCAAGCGCTTTTGGAGCAATATGACGGAATTTATAAACGTGGAAGAGGTGCGGTGAGCGCCTTTTTATAACGCGAATCGTGTATGGAATGGCGTGGCGCTTCCAAATTAAAACATTTGTTTTAATTTGGAATTTGTATTAGTTTATAATGATATAATATAGGAAAGTTTTTTGCTGAACGGGAGATTTTAATGAAAAAATTTATAGTATATATGGGAAATTACGGCAGCGGCAAGACGGAGCTTTCGCTCAATACTGCGCTGAAACTGGCGCAACGCGGTAAAACTGCACTCTGCGATATGGACATAGTGAATCCCTATTTCC
>CAYXBW010000093.1:0-9491 GCA_964463305.1 uncultured Christensenella sp.
ATGATGAAGCATTTCAACGCGGGCAACGCGGATGCGGAGAAATACGTGCAGGAGTAACGTGCCCTTTGTTGCGGCGCGTGCGCTCAAACAAACGGTGCGGATATTTCGCATACGTAAACGGCTTACATTGTGCCTTTCATTAATAGAGCCGTTATAAAATGCTTTTTTCCTCTCTCATTGCCGTATTGCACGGCATATAAAAAAAGACGTCCGGTGGCGGCCGGACGTCTTTTTGTGTTTTTAAACGATACAACACAGTGCAAATTGAATTTTTACTAAAATTGCACTGCTTTTGTATATTATTTGCCTATTTTGTCAGCAACCAATATGGCTGCGTATACATCATCAGGCGTTACGGGGAATGGCATGTTGTGCATGGGCTTGCCTTTTTCGCAGCTTGATTCGGCCACAGCCATAAGCTGTTCCGCCGTGGGGTGCTCCACTCCCAGCATGGCAAGGCTGGTGGGCAGTCCAATGCGGCGGCAGAAGGCCAGCGCATGGGCTATTTCCTCTTCATGGGCATTTTCCAGCACCAGGTGTACCAGCGTGCCAAAGGCAACCTTTTCTCCATGCAGCATGCTATGTGTATCCTCAAGTATGGTCAGCCCGTCATGCAGCGCGTGTGCTGCCGCCAGCCCGCCGCTTTCAAAGCCTATACCGCTCATGTATATATTGGCTTCTATTACATTATCTACTGCGGGAGTCACCACGTTTTGCTCTACCGCCAAAAGCGCTTTGTACCCATCGGTAAAGAGCGTATCCCGGCAAACGCGCGCCAGTGCCAGTGCCGCGCCGGAGCAGGAGCCGCCGGCCATTGTGGCAGCGTGGGAAGTATAGCAGGAACGTGCTTCATAAAATGTGGCAAGCGCATCACCCATGCCCGCGGCAAAAAGCCGTGCGGGGGCGTTTGCCACCACAATGGTGTCCACTATTACCATATCAGGATTGTGCTTTAGCGGCAAATAGCGGTCAAAGGTGCCATCACCGTGATACAGTACGGCAAGCGCGCTGCATGGCGCGTCTGATGAAGCCGCCGTGGGAACTATCACCACCGGGCGGTGCGCATAGTGGGAAACGGCTTTTGCGGTGTCCAGCGTCTTTCCGCCGCCCACACCAAAAACAACGTCTGAGCCGGCCTCTTTCAAAAGATGTGTCACGCGGTCTATTTCTGCCTTACTGCACTCACCGCCAAACTCCACCATATTGACGGGCATTTCCTGCGCGGCAAAACTGGAGGCCATCTCCTCACCGTAATGATGCAATATAAACGGGTCTGCCAGTATCAAGGCGTTTTTTGCGCCCAGCGGAGCTATTGTTTTGCATAGCTTTTTGAGTTCGTGTTCGCCCTGTATATATTTTGCGGGTGAATTTGTTGCTTTTCTCATTGCTCTACCTCCAAATGGATACTTTGTTTACTCGCCGCGAGGGGCGTATTATATTATGAGAACGCGCGGTGCGCGTGCTTTAAGTCAGCGCCGCAACTACAACGTATCTGGTGTCCTGCTCATTTTTTATGCAGGTGGAAAGCGTTATAATATTGCCGTCAGCCGCGGCCTGCGTTTTTACAGCAGAACGTTCGCGCGCAGCCTGCTTATACTTTGTGAAGGCAGCCTCGTCTGTGAAGCTTAGGCTGTAGGCGGTGCCAGCGGCTTGGGCTACGTAGGCGGAAATTATTTCGTATGTATTTTTACTCCCGTCTGCCAGATAGATATTTATGTAGGGATGGCCGGCGAAAAACTTTGCATCCTCATATTTATGAAGACCGGCAAACATGGAGCCGTCATTCATATTGTGCCCGTATATCACTGTGTTCTGATCGGAAAAATTTTCATTGTTGGCCATATCTATAAATATGGCACCGGATTTGTTTTCGGTCCGCTCCGCGCTGTGAGAAAGGTAATATGCGTTGTCTCTGCCAAGAACCACAGGATAGCTTATGCCTGCGCCGGGAATATCTATCCAGCCAATAATATCAGGGTTTATTTTTCGCAAAGCCGAAAAATCCACAGCGGTTACTTGGGTATCGCCGGAAACGGCAACTGTGTCCGGCGGTGCGCTTACCTCCGGCGGGGATGAAGCGGAAATATCTGCAGGTTCTGAAATTGTGATATATGATTCCAGTTTGGTATATATCTCCCGTCCTTTGGAATATTCGTTTGTAATGCCAATTATATTGAAAAGCGCAAACGCCAAAACGGCGGCGGCGCAAACTATTATGATTATATATGGCAGCTTGCCGCGTTTTTTTACGGTATAGGCCGTCCCGCTTGATTTTTTCAAATAAAACCGCCGCTCCTGTCAGTTATTGTGCTCCGTTTTGTATGGCGAGAAAAACTATGAATTCATCGCTTTTTTATGGCATACATCACGTTCTTTGCAAGCATTGTTTATTTATGTATATTATATATCCACTGTGCGGCAAAAGCAAACGCGGCAGTTCTGGAAAATAAAGTGGAAAAAGGCGCACGAGACTGATATAATAGATTAGAAAATCAGCAATTTTGCAGCGGTGCCTGCGGGTGTGTTTGATACAAAAGAAAAATTGCAGTTCAATATGCCCATGGTGCGTTTTGAACAAGATGGCAATAACTCTTTTCTTCGGAGGATAAAAGGCTTGGATTATGACGTTACAGTAAGTATCGTTAATTATAATGACTATCAGAGAACGCGGGAGGCCGTGCGCTCTATACTGGAGCAGACGCGCAACCTGAAAGTGAAGATATACGTTGTGGATAACGCCAGCAAGGATGGCAGCGCAGAGCGCATAGCAAACGAGTTTTCCACAATCAGCGTTATATTTTGCGACAGAAATCTGGGCTATGGCGCGGCCAATAATCTGGTAATAAAAACCGTAAATTCGGTATATCACGCAATTGTGAATCCGGATATAGTGCTGAAGGATAACGCGCTGAGAGCGATGTATGAATATATGCAGGCAAATATGGACGTGGGAATGTGCGCGCCGCGGGTGTGCTACCTGAACGGGCAGCCGCAAAACCTGCCCAAGCGAGACCCAAAACTGAAATACCTGATAGCAAACCGCATGCCCGCCAAGAGCATGGAAAAGACGCGCAGGGAATATGCCATGCTTAACGAGGATCTTTCCGTGGTGCGGGATATAGAATTTGCCTCCGGCTGCTTCATGTTTGCGCGGACAGCTTTGCTGCGCGAGGTGGGCGGCTTTGACGAGCGATATTTCATGTATTTTGAAGATGCAGACCTCACCAGAACGGTGAGAAAGCGGGCGCGGGTGGTTCGCGTGCCGGATATAACCGTATATCACGACTACCGCAGGATGAGCGCAAAAAAGCTGCGGTTTTTATCTATACATATAGCGTCTATGTTTAAATATTTCATGAAGTGGCACAAAGATGAGGGAATAGAGCACAATGCCCTGCCTGAGCGTACGGGCTATTAAAAAATACTGGGGAGATGGAAGTATGAAGGGAATAATACTTGCGGGCGGCAGCGGAACTAGGCTGTATCCGCTAACCATAATGTCGTCAAAGCAATTGCTGCCCGTTTATGATAAGCCGATGATATACTATCCGCTTTCCACTCTTATGGATGCAGGCATAAAGGATATACTCATAATATCAACACCGGTAGATCTGCCGCGCTTCAGAGAGCTTTTGGGTGACGGCTCACAGTTTGGTATATCGCTTTCCTACAAAGAGCAGCCCTCGCCGGACGGGCTTGCGCAGGCATTTATAATAGGCGAGGAGTTCATTGGCGGCGATTGCTGCGCCATGATATTGGGAGACAATATTTTTTACGGCAATGGTTTGAGAGATATGACGGACTGCGCGGTGGAAAACCAAAAGGCAGGCCGGGCAACAGTTTTTGGCTATTATGTGGATGATCCGGAGCGTTTTGGCATTGTGGAATTTGACCGGTCCGGCAAGGTGCTATCCGTGGAGGAAAAACCGCAGCGTCCAAAATCTAACTACGCCATAACCGGATTGTATTTTTACGATGACCGTGTGGTGGAATTTGCGAGATCGCTTAAGCCAAGCGCGCGCGGAGAGCTGGAAATAACAGATTTAAACCGTATATACCTTGAGGCGGGAGAGCTTAATGTGCAAATAATGGGTCGCGGCTTTGCCTGGCTTGATACGGGCACGTTTGATTCGCTTATAGACGCGGCGGAGTTTGTGAAGATGCTGCAAAAACGGCAGGGCATAGTTATGTCAGCGCCGGAGGAGGTGGCTTACCGCCGAGGCTGGATAGACTGTGCCACATTGAAGGAAAGTGCTAATAAATATGGCAAATCTCCCTACGGAGCGCATTTGCACGCCGTAGCGGACGGAAAATTGCTGGATTAGGATATAAAATTTATGCAAGCAAAAAAAACAGAGATAGACGGACTTATAATAATAGAAACGGATTGCTTTGGAGACAACCGCGGCTGGTTTATGGAGACCTATAGCAAGCCGAAGATGGCGGAGCTTGGCATAACCTGCGAGTTTGTGCAAGACAACCACAGCTATTCCGAAAAAAAAGGCGTGCTGAGGGGGCTTCACTTTCAAAACAACCCTGCCGCGCAAAACAAGCTGCTTCGCTGCACGCGCGGAACAATACTGGACGTTGCAGTTGATCTGAGAAATGGCTCGGCAACATATAAAAAATGGAAGGCAGTGGAGCTTTCCGCAGAGAACAAGGCTATGTTTTTTATACCGGCCGGTTTTGCGCACGGTTTTGTAACGCTAAGTGATGATGTGGAAATACAGTATAAGGTGGATAAGGTATACTGTGCGGAGCTGGACAGAAGCATACGCTATGATGATCCGGAAATAGGCGTGGACTGGGGCGGAAGTGATTTTACGCTATCTCAAAAAGATTTGAGCGCGCCCTATCTCAAAGAATCGGATATAAATTTTTGAGGTTGATTTAAAGCAGGGTATGCGGCAGACATAATGCCAACGAAAGTGAAATATTTTTAATGGCTGAATAAATAGCGAAAACGTATAAAACAAAGGCTGTTTGGAGGAAAGATGAAGATACTGGTTACCGGCGGCGCCGGATTTATAGGAAGCAATTTTGTGTTCTATATGCTGGAGAAACATCCTGAGCATGAAATAGTTGTACTGGATG
The DNA here is from genome assembly GCA_964463305.1 of uncultured Christensenella sp. Classification (GTDB taxonomy): domain Bacteria; phylum Bacillota; class Clostridia; order Christensenellales; family Christensenellaceae; genus UBA5399. The sequence goes on from CAYXBW010000093.1 coordinate 5,095, forward strand.
CACTCACCTATGCAGGCAACATGGAAACGCTCAAAAGCGTTGTGGATGAGCCGCGTTTTTCGTTTGTTAAGGGCGATATTGCAGACAGAGACATGGTGTTTGGCCTTTTTGAGGCAGATAATATAGATGTTGTGGTGAATTTTGCCGCGGAATCTCATGTGGATCGCTCTATTGAGGATCCGGGATTATTTTTGCGCTCCAATATAATGGGCACGCAGGTGCTTATGGACGCCTGCCGTGAGTTCGGCATAAAGCGCTTCCATCAGGTTTCTACAGACGAGGTATACGGAGACCTGCCGCTTGACCGTACAGACCTGTTTTTCACAGAGGAAACGCCAATATGCGCTTCCTCTCCATATTCGGCATCAAAGGCCTCGGCCGATCTTTTGGTGATGGCCTACCATAGAACTTTTGGCTTGCCTGCCACTATTTCGCGCTGTTCAAACAACTACGGGCCATACCACTTCCCTGAAAAGCTTATACCTCTGATGATATCTCGCGCGCTTGCAGACGAAAGCCTGCCCGTTTACGGCAAGGGCGAAAACGTACGAGATTGGCTGTACGTTGAGGATCACTGCGCCGCAATTGCCCGCATACTGCATGATGGCAAAGAGGGCGAGGTGTATAACATAGGCGGTCATAATGAGCGTACAAACTTGCAGGTGGTCAAAACTGTTTTAAAAGAGCTGGGAAAGCCGGAGAGCCTTATAAGCTTTGTGAAGGATAGGGCGGGTCACGATCTCAGATACGCAATAGACCCCGCCAAGATGATGAACGAGCTTGGCTGGCAGCCGGAGACCAACTTTGAGGACGGCATAAAGCGCACTGTAAAATGGTATCTTGAGAATGAGGACTGGTGGAAGAACATTATAAACGGCGAATACCGCAACTATTACGAGAGGATGTATTCTGAAAGATGAAGGTGCTTGTAACGGGTGCTAACGGGCAGCTTGGCTACGATATTTGCAGGCAGCTCAATGAGCGCGGTATAGAAAATAAGGGCGTGGACATAGATGATTTTGATATAACAGATATGGCGGCTGCCGGCATATTTGTGCAAAACTACCGTCCTACGCACATCGTCCATTGCGCGGCATATACGGCTGTTGACAAGGCGGAGAGCGAAAAGGAGCTGTGCACTAAGGTGAACGTACGCGGAACAGATGCCATGATGCGCGCAGCTATGGATGTTGGCGCGGAGCTTATGTATTTTTCTACAGACTATGTTTTTGACGGTGTATCAAAGGATATGCCCTGGGAAGTTGACGACAAGAAGAACCCCATAAACCACTATGGAAAGACAAAATACGAGGGCGAGATGGCTGTGGGGCTATGGGAGAAGAGCTATATTTTGCGTATAAGCTGGGTTTTTGGCATAAACGGGGCAAATTTTGTGAAAACGATGCTGCGCCTTGGCAAAACTCATGATGAAATAAAGGTGGTGGATGACCAGTTTGGCGCGCCCACTTTCACATTTGATGTAGCGGGACTGGCCTGTGATGTGCTGGCCTCCGGTAAATACGGCGTTTACCATGCCCCTAACAGCGGCTGCTGTTCTTGGTATGAATTTGCAAAGCAGATATTTGCCATTGCAAGTATGGATGTCAATGTATTGCCAATACAAAGTTCAGAGTATCCCGCGCCCGCCGCGAGACCCAAAAATTCGCGGCTTTCGCTGAAATCGCTGGATGAGGCAGGCTTTAAGCGGCTGCCGGATTATGCCGACGCACTTGCGAGGTATATGGAAGAATTGCTTGCCGCCGGAGAGCTGAAATGATTTCTGTTGTGATACCCTCCTACAATTATGCCCGTTTTTTGCCGCAGGCAGTAGCGTCTGTGGCTTTTCAAACTTATGAAAAAATAGAGCTTGTAATAGTGGACGACGCTTCAACAGACGGCAGCGCGGAGGTAATAAACGCACTGATAAATGAGAATGCAGCGCGTTTTTCAAATATTGTTAAAATACTGCGAACCGAAAACAGGGGCGCGCACTACACCATAAACGAGGGGATAGCCGCTGCAAGCGGAGAACACATTGCCATATTGAATGCGGATGATCTTTTTGAGCCGGAGCGATTTTCATTGATGCTGGAAAGCATGGGCAACGCGCGGATGGCGTTTTCCGCCGTAAGATGCATAAATGCAGAGGGAAAAAGTGCTGATACAGATCAGGCGCGGCAATTTGAGGCCATACAAAGACACATAGATGGCGTACGCTTTATGGCTATGGCTGCGGTTGGCGAAAATGTGGCCATTTCCACCGGCAATATGCTCTTTGAAAAAACGCTTTTTGCTGAGCTGGGCGGTTTTAAGAACTACAAATACGTACACGATTACGATTTTTTTCTGCGAGCATGCCTTGAAACGGAGCCGGCTTTTGTGCGGGGTACGGCATACCTGTACCGCCTGCATGGTGATAACAGCTTCACGAAGCTGGCGGCGGAGGGGCTTAGGGAAAACCGAATGGTGTGGCTGGACATATATGGAAGAGTGAAGCGCGGACAGGTGAAAAACCCCTTGATGCTGGCAGGAGATTATAAAGCGGAGTTTGCCGCTGCCGTTGCCGCTGCGGGCAGGAAAAAGCAGCTTCTTTGGAAGCTGGCGGGCACACCGCTTGCCAATGCGGGTGCAGCATACCTAAAACGAAAGTATGATGTGTGATCTGCCGCGGCAGCCACAAATGTAAAATTTTGATAAACAGCTTTACACAGGCAAAAACTTATAGTATAATAACGAGACGTTGCGGAGGATGGAGTAGTTCGCAATTTTTTTTTGAATTTATGTAGGGTGGTATTGTATGATTGCAAGTATTTTTAAAAATAAAGCCGTAATGGGAATGTTTTTGGGCATTGCGCTGCCGGTGGCACTGCAAAACCTGCTTTCCTTTGCCGTGGGGCTTATGGACACAATAATGGTGGGAGCGCTGGGTGAAGTTCAGCTTTCCGCAGTTTCGGTGGCAAACCAGCCATTTTTTCTTTACACTATGTGCGTGTTTGGTCTGGCATCCGGCGCGGGCGTGCTGATTTCGCAATATTGGGGAAAACAGGATGCGGAATCTATTTCCAAAGTTTTCGGCATAACAATAAAGATTTCCGTGCTGGTGGGCATAGGCGTTTTTGCTGTGGTGATGCTGATACCTACTCAGGTGATGACGCTATATACAAATGAGGCGGCGGTGGTGCCATATGGTGTTGATTATCTGCGTATAGTGGCATTCTCCTACCTTCCGTTTGCCTTTACAAATGCGTATTTAAGCTGCGTAAGGAACGTGGAGCGCGTGAAGATAGCCGTAATAACTTACACTATATCATTTTGCGTGAATGTGTTCTTCAATTATGTTTTCATATTTGGCGCGTTTGGCGCACCAGCCATGGGCGTGGCCGGCGCAGGCGTGGGCACGGTAATAGCGCGCTTTACGGAATTTGTGGTGGTGCTTATATATGCCACAAAAATTGAGACACGCGTTAAGCTGAAGCTGAAAAATATCATACACAATGACAAGGTGCTGCTGCGCGACTACGCAAAGTTTTCTATACCTGTTGTGGTGAATGAAATGATGTGGGCGCTTGGCTCCTCCGCGCACATGGCAATAATAGGCCGCATGGGCGTTGCGGCGCTGGCATCCGTAAGCGTGGTAACGAACGTTTCGCAGATAATGACGGTGATGATATTCGGCGCGGCTTCTGCTACGCTTGTAATAACCGGAAAATATATAGGCGCGAAGGATTATAAGATGGCGAGGGAGAGCGCGCCGGGGCTAGTGGTGCTGAATATGCTAATAGCATTGGTGAGCGCGGTGGGCTTGATATTGCTGCGCCCTGGATTCATAAGCCTGTACAGCTTTACGGATTCATTTTCCGAAGCCACTAAGCTCATTATAAATGAGACGCTCATAGTTGCGGCAATAATAATAGTTTTCCAATCTGTAAATATGTCCTGCATAGTGGGAGTGTTTCGGGGTGGCGGCGATACTATATTTTCAATGTGGCTGGATGTTATTGGTGTGTGGGCCATTGCCGTGCCGCTGGGAGCGATGGGTGGCCTTGCGATGGGGCTTTCCGTGCCCATAACATATTTTCTGCTGCGCTCAGACGAGGTGGTGAAAGCCGTTGTGTGCCTTATTCGGCTTAAGAGCGGGAAATGGCTCAGAAACGTGACAAGGGAAAGCTCAGGAGGATTTAGTGAGCCGGAGCCTGAACGTATAGAATGATGAGGGGATATATTATATATATAATAAGCTCGCCCTATTTGTTTTTTTATTATGTCATATTAAAAACAAATAGGGTGGTTTTATGTGGAAAGAAAAACTAAACATAATAGTATAACGAAAAAAAGAACTCAAAAATACAAATATATTTTTTTATTTGATGAAAAACGCAGTAATGGTATATACTGTG
>CAYXBW010000094.1:0-2145 GCA_964463305.1 uncultured Christensenella sp.
TAACGCAGTGTTTACTAATATCTTATACACGCGTAACATATTTATCCATATAAAAATACAAAGAGGACATGTGTCCTGTTATTGCCTCGGTTTACAGCATATAATATATTTAAAGAAAAAATCCGCTAATGTACAATAGCATTTAAAAGTTTAGCGTCCTAGTAAACCAGTATCTTAATATGTTTCAATTAAACACTCAATTAGTTTTTTTATACAAGGGGCATGTATTTTTATACTAAAAATATTATGAACAGTTAAAAAAGGGGAAATTGGTGTATGGCTTTGGACATTATGGAAAGGCTGCCGCGCAACTTGCCGATAATAGAAAATATGCCTTTGGAGATATTGGAGCGTTGCGTACTGATCACTTACAACAAGGGCGATATCATATTCAGCAAAGGAGATGAAGCGCAATATGTGTATCATGTATGTGGCGGCCGTATTGGCGTATTCAATGAAATGTCAGATGGCAGGGCAGAGCGTGTAGTATGGGTGATGCCCTATGAAAGTATAGGAGAGATGGAGGTGCTGGCGGGAGAAAATCATATAGTTTTCAGTGCAAAAGTTTATGAGGACGGTACTTTGCTTTTGCGAATAATGAAAGAAGATTATTTGGACATGCTGAAAAAAGATAGAAAATATTGTTTTGAAGCGGCTTGCACCGTGGCGAAAAAGCTGTATATTGCATCTGACACATTTTGCCATAGAAATACAGAAAGCGCTTTGGTTCGCATAAACAGATTTTTACTTGATATTTGCAGAAAACTCATAGAACGTGAGGGACTTGTTGTGCTGAGAAACAGCCGCAGCGAAATAGCGGACAATTGCGGTTTAAGCGAGCGCACGGTAAATAGATGCATCAAAAAGCTGAAAGAACAGAATCTGCTGTCCATATGCAAAGGTAAAATAATGATATCCAAAGAGCAATATGAAAATTTGCGCGTTAATGCAGAGGCAGAGGAAAAATAGCGGAGTTATATAACATTAAAATAAGCGGACAAAATTGGAAAATAATATGATGGAGGAAAACATATGAAAAAAATAATACTAGACTGCGACCCGGGGCATGATGATGCTATAGCCATACTCCTGGCAACGCGTTCAGAAAAAATCAAGCTGCTGGGCATCACAACGGTGGCGGGAAACAGTGAACTGGTAAATACCACAAATAATGCGCTGCGCGTATTAAATTATGCGGACGTATATGATGTGCCGGTGTATGCCGGCTGCGAAAAGCCAATGATGCGAAATCTGTACAGGCTTACCGGAGCCATAATACATGGAGAGGACGGTCTGGGCGGTCCGGATATACCCGCGCCCACTCAAAAGCCGGAGGTAGGGCATGCTGTGGATTATATAGTGGACACGCTAATGGCCGCGGAAGAAAAGCTCACTATAGTGGCAGTAGGGCCTCTCACCAACATAGCTACGGCCATGGTAAAAGTACCGGCAATAAAGGAGAAGATAGAGCAGATAGTAATAATGGGCGGCGCCGTTGTGGACCCCGGAAACATAACGTCGGCAGCAGAGTTCAATATATTTGTAGATCCGGAAGCTGCCAAAATAGTTATGTGCAGCGGGGTAAAGATATATCTCAATACGCTTGATATATCCATGAAAGCGGTATTCTATGAGGACGATATAAACAATCTTGCAAATAAAGGCAATAAGGTGTGCAAAATAGTGCATGAGCTGCTTAAGTTTTTTGCCGGCACGCATGTGGATCATTTTGGTTTTTTAGCATGCCCCATACATGATGCGCTCTGCGTGGGAATGCTTATAGACGAATCTCTCATAGAATACAAAAAAGTATTTTTGGATGTGAGCTTAAATGATGAGCTTACACTGGGTGAAACGGTGGCAGATCTATGGAATATTACCGGTAAAGAGCCCAACGTATTCCTGTCCACTAAGGTGGATAGAGAGAAGTTTGTTTCCATGATAACAGAGCATCTGCAAAAGCCGTACATCTGCAAAAGCAATATGTAATAATAGGTCAGCGGCCGTATATGGCGTTTTTGCGGTATGCGGATAGAATAAAGCACAATTGAAAAAAACAAGTAAAGGAGTAAGAAAATGAAAAAAACTATTACAATTATTTTGGTGCTATCACTTTGTCTGGGGGTATTGGCAGGTTGTGCTCCG
>CAYXBW010000094.1:2245-9400 GCA_964463305.1 uncultured Christensenella sp.
GCGGAAAGCGATTACAAGGTGATTTGTCTTTTGAACGGAAACCTGGGTGACAAATCATTTTTCGACTCGGCCAATCTGGGCATGAAGCTGGTAGCAGATCAGCTGGGCGTAGAAACCAAGGTGGTGGAAATGGGCTTTGACAATACAAAATGGGAGCCTGCGCTACTTGAAGCCTCTGAGCAGGATTGGGATCTTATAGTTGTGGGAACATGGCAGATGCAGGAAATACTGCAAAACATTGCGCCGCAGTTTCCTGACAAAAAGTACGTTATATTCGATTCTGAAGTAGCCGCAGACAATGTATATTCTATAACATACAAGCAAAACGACGGCTCCTATCTTGCGGGCATAGTGGCGGCGGGCTTTTCAGCTGCAAACGGCGGCAAAACAATAGGCGCTGTATGCGGCATAGACGTACCGGTAATAAACGATTTTACGGTTGGCTATATACAGGGAGCAAGCGAGGCATATCCTGAAACCAAGGTGGCGACTGCCTATGTGGGAGATTTCAACGATACGGCAAAAGCCAAGGAAATAGCCATGTCGCAGTACAGCACGGGCGCTGAGGTAGTGTTTAATGTAGCTGCACAGGCAGGTTTGGGAATATTTGATGCGGCTAAGGACAAGAGTAAGTTTGCAATAGGTGTGGATGCAGATCAGTCTGCCACATTTGAAGAAACAGATCCTGATAAGGCTAAGCTGATAATCACATCCATGCTCAAAAATATAGACGTTTCAATATTGCGCGCAGTAACAATGGATATGGAAGGCAACCTGCCGCTGGGAAAAACTGAAGCGCTGGGTATTGCCGAGGGCGCTGTAGGGCTGGCCAAGAACGACGTATACAAAAGTGCCGTTCCCAAAGATGTGCAGGACAAGGTAGACCAGGCCGAGGCAGATATAAAGGCAGGTAAGATAACGGTAAAATCCGCATTTGATATGTCAACAGAGGATTTGGTAGCCTTTAAGGAGGCTGTAAACCCGTAAAAAGATGCGGCATGTTTTACGTACCCGCCCTGCGGCGGGTACGTAAAAACTTTGGGAGGAGTTTCCATGAAAAATATACTGGAGATAAAAGAAGTTTCCAAGGTGTATTCGAACGGCGTATATGCAAACAAGAAGGTAAACTTTTCTGTGCGCGAGGGCGAAATACACGCACTGGTGGGTGAAAACGGCGCCGGAAAAACCACTCTCATGAAAGTAATATTTGGTATAGAGAAACCGGATGGCGGGGAAATACTGGTCAACGGTAAGCCCGTGGAATTTAATTCGCCAAACGATGCTATAAAAAACGGCATATGTATGGTTCATCAGCACTTTATGCTGGTACCCTCACTTACTGTGGCGGAAAACTGTGCTCTGGGCGCGGAAACCAAAAAAGGTCTGTTTATAGATAAGGACCTTGTTAAAAAGCGGGTAAAGAGCATATGCGAGCAATATAACCTTAATCTGGAACCGGATGCGCTGGTGGAAGATATTTCGGTGGGGCTTAAACAGCGTGTGGAAATACTAAAAACGCTTTACCGAGATGCCCAAATAATAATATTGGACGAGCCTACCGCCGTATTGACGCCGCAGGAAACAGACGAGCTGTTCAATCAGCTTATAAGCCTTAAAGAAAAGGGACACACCATAATATTCATATCGCATAAGCTGCACGAGGTAAAGCGAATAACTGACAGGGTAAGTGTGCTGCGCAAGGGCGAAATGGTGGCCACTGTTGATACCAAAGACGTAAACGAGCAGGAAATATCCAACCTCATGATAGGCGAAAGCGTAAATCTGGAAATAAATAAGCAGCCTGCGCGCGTGGGTGACGCCGTGCTCACAATAGACAGGCTGTGCGCAAAGGACGATGTTGGGAAGCCGCTTTTTGAAAACCTGTGTTTGAAGGTGCGGGCGGGCGAAATATTAGGGTTGGCAAGCATAGAAGGAAACGGACAGCAGCAGCTTATAGAAATAATTACAAGCCAGCGCAAGTACGAATCAGGCAGTGTTGATTTTTTGGGCAGACAGGTGAAGTTTGGCAAAATAATAGAATCACGCAAGCATGGTATGGGCTATATTCCCGGTGACAGAATGACTATGGGCGTGGCAAGAGACATGACTATAGAGGAAAACATAATATCAAACAAGCTTTGGGATAAAGCTCTTTACAGCGGTATGCTGCTTTCGCCCGGTAAAATAGAGCAGCTGGGGGAAAGGCTTATAGAAGAGTATAAAGTAAAGGCAGAATCGCCCAAAATGCCTGTGGGCACGCTGTCAGGCGGTAATATACAAAAGGTAGTGGCAGCGCGCGAATTTTCTATTGATGCAAGGCTAATAGTGGCAGATCAGCCCACGCGAGGGATAGATGTATTGGCGGCGGATTTTATACACAAAACAATAGTTGGGTTGAGAGATAAGGGCGCGGGCATATTGCTGGCTTCTGCAGATTTGGATGAGCTGCTGAAAGTGAGCGACAGCATAATAGTTATGTTTGAGGGAAAAATAACAGCATACTTTGAAGATGCAGCCAGCCTGCAACAAATGGAGCTGGGAAACTATATGCTGGGTGTAAAAAAGATGGAAAGTTCATACATAATGGAGGCGTACTATGAAAAATAGATCGTCGTTACTTAATTTCGCAACAATGGCGATTGCGATATCAGCCTCATTTCTACTCGCCTTTCTTATAATATTGTTAGTTACAGATAAGCCGGGAGAGGCTATGTATTCGCTTCTTATTGGACCTTTTTCTTCTGTGCGAAACTTTGGCAATATTATAGAGCTGATGACCACATTTATGTTTACCGGCCTCGCCATAAGTGTCATGTTTCAGGCGGGCCAGTTCAATGTGGGCGCGGAGGGTGCGTTTTTTATGGGCGCACTGGCTGCTGCGGCTGTGGCAACCGGCCTGGGCGCGGGCACTGTTTTAGACCCCGTTTTGGCAATAATAGTGGGTGCGGGCGCGGGGGCGCTGGTCACATTTATACCGGGCATTATGAAGGCCAAGCTGGATGCAAGCGAGCTGGTTTCATCTCTTATGATAAACTATGCCGTATTGTTTTTCGGTATGTATATATTAAATTACTTTTTACGTGATCCAAAGTTTGGCATGCTTGCTTCAAACCAGATATCGCAGGCTGCAAAGCTGCCCGTGCTGGTGGAGGGTACACGCATAAACGGCGGACTCATAATAGCGGCTGCGCTGCTTATAATAATGTACTTTTTCCTATACAGATCGCGCAGCGGTTACGAAATGCGGCTTATAGGCCAAAACCCTCGCTTTGCGCGCTACTCTGGCGTAAACGTGAGCCGCGCCATAATTTTGTCTCAGGTGCTGGGCGGGGCGATCGCCGGAATAGGCGGAGCATCGGAGCTGCTGGGAATGTATACCCGCTTTCAGTGGACGGCGCTGCCCGGTTATGGCTGGGATGGTGTGGTAGTGGCCATATTGGCGTATAACAAGCCGCAGTACATACCTCTGGCGGCGTTTTTTCTAGCCTACCTGCGTATAGGGTCAGATATAATGGCACGAGCCACAGATGTGCCAAGAGAGCTTATAACAATAATACAGGCGGTGATAATGCTGCTTATTACGGCAAAAGCGCTGCTTGGAAATGTAAAGCATAAAATGGTGGTAAAGGAGGTAGTTACCGGTGGGAACAATATTTGATGTGATCTTCACAACAGACTTTCTTGATTCGCTGCTGCGAATAACCACCCCGTTGCTTTTTGCCACCATGGCTGTGCTGATATCAAACAAGGCCGGTGTGCTGAATATAGGCGTGGAGGGGCTTATGCTTATTTCCGCGCTGACGGGCGTAGTGGCAAGCGCGTATTCAGGCAATGCCTTTGTGGGGCTGCTTTCAGCCATTGCGGTTGGGCTGGCGTTCTCCTGGCTGTTTGTTTTTTTCACGCTAAAGCTAAAAACGGACGTTACGCTGGCGGGCATAGCGCTGAACCTGTTGGCGGGAGGGCTAACCATTTTCGTATTATACGTATTAACTGGTGATAAGGGCGTTTCTACCTCATTGCCAAGCAAGGTGCTACCCACGGTAATAATACCGGGGGAGCCTGCGGTATTATCAGGCCAGAACATTATGACCTGGCTGGCAATAGGCTCGGTATTTTTTATAAGCATATTCTTGAAGCGCACAAAGACGGGAACCTATATACGCGCGGTTGGAGAACATTGGCAAGCGGTGGAAACGGCGGGTATAAATGTATACAAAACGCAAATGAAAGCGTTGTTGATATGCGGTGTGCTGGCGGCAATGGGCGGTGCTTATATGTCTATGGGGTACCTTTCCATGTTTACAAAGGATATGATAGCCGGGCGCGGATTTATTGCCATAGCAGCGGAGGCTATGGGTATGGGCATACCGTTAGTGAGCATGGGAATGGCATTTTTGTTCGGCTTTGCAGATGCGTTGTCAAACAATTTGCAAATGTTTGGCATACCCAGCGAAATAGTTCGTATGTTGCCATACGTAATAACAATAGCAGCACTGGCGCTATATGCCGCAAACCGTATGCGTAAAAGGAAAAATCTCTAAAACGCTGGAATTGTGCATATATGCGGATACCCCCCTGCGTTCAAAATACGGGCAGGGGGGATAGTTTGCCGTTTAAGACAGCGCAATAGTTACCTCGCCATTTTTTAGCTCCAGCACAACGTCTGCCTGATCTGCAATGTCCTTTGAATGAGACACCACCACGCAGCGCCTGTATTCTTTAGCCATATCCTTTAGTATTTTGGTTATTTCGCAAGCCATGTCTGAATCCAAATTTCCAGTGGGCTCATCCGCCAGTATAACGGGCGATTCAGAGGCAAGCGCACGCGCTATTGCAACGCGCTGCTGCTGTCCGCCGGAAAGTTTCATAACGTTGCGTCTGCATTCCTCAGGCGTCAGCCCCAGCTTTTCTAATATGGGCAGGGGAGGAATCTTTGCAGTAAGCAAAACATTTTCCTCAGGCGTCATATAATCTATAAGATTGTAGTTTTGAAATATGAATGAGACATTCTTTTGGCGGTGGCGGCCCAAACCAATTTTGTCTATCGGCTCACTGCGAAACAACACCTCGCCGCTTTGGGGCTGGTCCAATCCGCCCAGCAAAGAAAGCAGCGTGGTTTTGCCGCAGCCGGAAGGCCCAAGTATAACATACATATTACCTTCTTCAAATTTTAGGTTTAAGCCCTTTAAAACGGGTCTGCCCGTCTGATATGCATAAACCAGCTCTCTCGTCTCCATTATTGCCATAGGTTTTGCCTCCTAGCTCATCATTGACAGGATTTGTTTTGGTTTCATTCGCAGCATTGTAATTGATGAAAGCACAACGCTTATAATTACCACACTCATCAATTCCGCAAATGTGCACGCTGCTTCCCAAGCGCTTACCGTAACAGATATATTTTTTATTTGTATTTGGCCGGAGTTTATCTGAATAGGGTCGTGCCGGCTTTCCGGTTGTGTGTACTGCTCTATTGTGTGCGCTTCCTGCTGTGCATTGAACTGATCCAGTAAATAATTTCCCAGCCTGTCTGCAAAAACGGAGGAACAGACACCGGAAATACAAAATGCTATAATGCCTATCAAAACACATTCCAATATATGCTGCATCAATATTTTTTGTTTTTTTACGCCAAGCGAAAGATACACACCGATCTCATGTATACGATCCCGCATCCATAGCGCAAGTATAAGGCTCAGTAACACAATGCTCATTATAAGCAATATCCAAATAAACAGATCTATCCATCCACTAAGCTTTTCAAGCGGCTGAACTACAGATTGATAGGCTTTGTCAATTTTTGTGATGGTAAATGCGTCCCAGGCAACATTGGGAATTTGCTGCATCTGCTGCACAACGGTATCTATATCCTTGGGATCATGCACAAAAAAGTTTACGCCCACAGGGTACCAGTCTACATCAAGACCACTCTTTTGCTTTAGCATCATTCTGTCCTGATGGGTGCTTATAAACATAAAGTTGGATGCAATGTTAGTTTCGGGCATGTTTGTGCTGACATACTGAGGGATGGCTTCTTCAAATATGCCAACTACCTCTAGGTCAAATTTGTTTTGCCCGCTTGAAGCGGAATCTTCGGGAAGTAGCCGCAAACTTATTAAACTGCCAATATCAAGATGGTTTTCACGCGCAAGTTTGTTTGAGATCACCACCGCATTTTCATCTGTAGCACTAATATGCCTGCCCTCAGTAAGTTGCAGCGTATTGGTAAGAAAATAATGCAGAAGTTCGCTTTTTTCGCTTGAAAGCAATCTTGTCATCTGTGATTTTTCTTTGTCCATTATGGAGAAATAACCGGGGGTAAGCTTTAAGCCATCCGCCAGCATATAATTTACATCGGTGCCGTTATATTCGCGTATACGCTTATCCTGCATCACAAGGGCAACAAGCGCATCGTCTATTTTCTGCTTACCGGATGCTTTTGTGTAATCCACTCTCAGCTCAAAATTTCCGCCAAGGCGTTCCCGTAGAGCTTGCGAAGATGCTGAAACCGCGCGATTTATGCTTATCCCCATAAGTACAAGTGTAGACAGCACAAAAATCACAAGCAATAAAGCTGCGCTCCTTCCTTTTTTTCGTGTTATATAAATCAGTGCTCTCTTACATACACTCATTGCAAAAATCTCCGTAGTTGCAAAATATGTTTGTGCTCAGCCCATCATTCCCAACAGCTTTCGCGGCTTGACTCTAAGCACTCCAATGCATGACAGCAATATAGTCACAGCTAAAATTCCCTCTCCAGCAATCAGACCTACAGCCAGCATTCCTGGATCCAGCATGTATTTGGCTGTAACGGGCGCAACCGAAGCACGGTCGATCGTCACAACGCCATTTCCCATATCGTAGTCATATGTGTAGTCTTCTCCGGCTTCTTCCACCACTGTACTTGCGTTTACCGCTTCGCCAATGGGCGTAATGAGTGCGTTTGCCGCAAAATATGCCGGAATAATGGCCAAAACGCCTATAAGCATACACTCTATTATACGCTGTAATACTATGTTCCATATATCTATTCCTAAAGCCAACAATACACCCGTCTCGTGTATTCTGCTCTTTCCCCATAGACGCAGCAGCAGAAGCAATATCGCAAAACCGCCGCCTATGAGAAGCACCATCAAAAAGCTAACCACATTGCTTATG
>CAYXBW010000095.1:0-1059 GCA_964463305.1 uncultured Christensenella sp.
TGCTGTTTTTGCTGTGCAAACATGGTTTCCGTCTTGTTCAGCACACGGATCTCGTTGCCATTTTCGTCTGTTGTTTTATCGAAAATACGCACATCTCGCAGATTTAGGGTGTCTTCCAAAATCTTGTAGGCGTTTGCTCGTTTTGTGCCGTAGGTGCCGCCTGTAACCACGTTTCCCGAATCTGAATTTTTGTTTTCCACCAGCCATTGGTCGGATATTTTGGAATAATGCACCTTTATCCTGTTGCGCGCATGGTAGGACGGCTTGAAAACTTCATGCACAAACCTGTCAACTATTTCGGGGGCTATCCAAGTAGCGCCCAGCCGCACCGCTATTTCGCTTGCGGTCAAATCCTGGGGCTGCACCGCTTCCAACGCTTTTACGTTGACTTCAAACCCTGCGCCCGCAGCTTTCGCCTCCCGCAGTTTTTCACGCACGTTACCAGATAAATATTCGTCTGCGGTAACGTATTTTTCTTGGCTGTCAGGCAAATTAAAAATCACACCGCTAAGTTCTTGCGCAAGTTCACTTTCAGTTTTGCCCGAAAGCTTTGCCATATACGGCAAATCTACCTGCGCACGCTCGGAGATGCACACAGCCAGCGCTTCACTCGCCGTGTCCACGTGGGTTATTTCCACCTGATGACGAATAGTGCGTTTTGTGAACATATCCGCTTTTCGCTCTAAACTCCCGCTTTCGTTAAGGATTTCAAGTGAGCAAAGCAATGCGTATGAGCTGTCGTCCGAAAACGCCATGTTGTTGGCTCTGCTGTTCAGCAGCCCATAATTTTTGGTGTAATGGTCGTAATATTTATTAAGTTCGGCTTGTTTTTGCGCAACTTCCTCGTCCGTGCCGCCATCCAATTGAATTTGAATCAGCTCACGAGTGCAATCCCGCAAACCGATCATTCCCTTGATTCGGTTTTGAGCGGTCAGGGAAACTTCCGCTTTGTTCATTCTGCTGTTTTCACGAAAATATATTTGTCCGTCCACCAATGTATAGCTGAAATTGCGCACATTCGGGTCGGCGGGAATGGAATCGTCCACCTCCTCCTGTGCC
>CAYXBW010000095.1:1159-9358 GCA_964463305.1 uncultured Christensenella sp.
ATTCGGGTCGGCGGGAATGGAATCGTCCACCTCCTCCTGTGCCTGCTCAAACTCCGTGATCTGCGTGTTTACGTTTTCAAGAGCCACCCGCAATTGCTCCGCTAAATCTTCGCCATCAATGGCTTTTACGGTGGTTTCCAGTTTGCCGTACTGCGTACTCTCATCGGTGAGCGTACCCAAAACCATGTTGGGGTTTTCGGCAAAATAGCTGTTGATGGTAAAGCCATCGTCCGTCTTTGCAAGCTGTACCCACGGCGGTTCAACGTCTATCGCTCTATCCCGTTTCTGCAGAAAAAGTATATCCGCCACAACATTAGTGCCTGCGTTAGCAAAAAACGCATTGTTGGGCAGACGAATTGCGCCTATGAGTTCGGCTCGCTGCGCCAAATATTTGCGCACACTGCTGTTTTTCTTGTCCATTGTGCCTGCCGAAGTGATGAACGCCACCACGCCACCCGGTCGCACTTTATCCAAAGTTTTGGCGAAAAAGTAATCGTGAATCAAAAAATTGTTCTTATCATACCGCTTGTCCGGCAGCTTGTAGTTACCGAACGGTACGTTTCCCACTGCAACATCGAAAAAATTGTCGGGCAGATCCGTCTGCTCGAATCCGCTGTTATATATTTTGCTTTGCGGATACAGCTTTTTTGCCAATCGTGCTGTAAGTAAATCTATCTCCACACCGTAAAGTTTCGCATCGTTCATACTTTCGGGCAGCAACCCCAAAAAATTCCCTACACCGCAAGACGGCTCAAGCACATTGCCGCTATTGAAGCCAAACTTTTCAATAGCCGAATATATCGCTTTTATAACGGTGGGGGAGGTATAATGCGCATTGAGCACGCTTTCTTCGGCACTTTTATACTCTGATTCGGATAGCAAACTTTTCAGTTCGGCATATTCCTTGCTCCAACTTTCGTTGCTCCCATCGAACACCTGCGGAATACCGCCCCAACCTACATAGCGAGACAATATTTCCTGTTGTTCGGGAGTTGCTTCAAGATTTTCGCTTTCCAACTCCTTCAGCAAACGAATTGCCGCAATGTTCATGGCATACTTTGCTCTTGCGCCACCAAGCCCCAAATCATCATCGGTAATACGGAAATTCTGCGGCACTATTTCGGGCTTTTCCGGTGGTGTTTCTACCGGCGCCGCCTGCACTGTTTCCTGTTGCTTTGGCTCGGTTTGCGGTGTGTCTATTGGTGTTTTCGATAAAACCTGTTCATTGTGGATAACAGCAACATCATGTCCATGCTTTTTTAAAAAATCTGTGTATTCTACTAATTTATGCGCGGGAAAACCGCACATATACGCTTTGCTGCCACCATTCAACGTACGTTCGGTCATATTCAGTCCCAACAAATTGGATACTAAAACCGCATCATCGTTGAAAATTTCATAAAAATCACCCATCTGATACAGTACTATACTGCTTGGGTGCATATTTTTTGCTTGGGTATATTTATCCCAAAATGTTTGAGGCTTTTCCGCTCCGGCAATCAACCCATCATTTAACGGATTATCCCGCAACTTTCCCACAAACTCGTCTCGTGGCATGGATTTTGTCAGCAGCGGAAAGAGATTGTCGTTTACTGTTATTGTTTCATCCGCTATACCCAGCACGGTGTGTTTTTCGCCGCCTATATATACGCTATCACCTAAAGAGAATATATACTCGGCTTCGTTACGTTGCTGTTTAAGCCGTTCCGCCGCTTCTTTAAGTGCTTCGTTTTCGTATTGCTGCTGCTTGTACTCAAGCTGTCGTTGCTGTTTTTCTTCCAAATATTTTGGATAGTATTCTTTTTCTTTTTTGTTCAAATATTTGTCGGCAGAAATCAGCACATCGATGACTTTAGCCACCTGATTCCAGCCTAGCAGCACCTTTGCATACGGCTCCATTATGCTTCCACGCATATATTCTATGCCCTTGCCATTATGCTGTTCATAGCTAT
This sequence comes from uncultured Christensenella sp., assembly GCA_964463305.1. Taxonomy (GTDB): domain Bacteria; phylum Bacillota; class Clostridia; order Christensenellales; family Christensenellaceae; genus UBA5399. The sequence continues at coordinate 3,112 of CAYXBW010000095.1, forward strand.
CATCCACTCCGGCAAATGCAGGTGCGCTGCCACCCCAACCATATTCTTCTTTCAAAAACGCTGCGCGAGTTTTCGCATCACGATTGTTGGTAAAATGCTCGAATATGCGCATTTTGCTATATGCAATATTTGCACCTCGCGTCAACACCATCGTTATCTCGTCCTGCGTGATAAACCGCTCGGTAACGGTGTTTTTTGTTTGCTGCGGAAATTCTATAGGTACAAGCTGCAAGTCTTTTAGTTCCTGCAAAAAACCGTGAACATCATGCCATCTGCTTTTGGGGTGCTCTGCAAGCGACTTTTCGTAATCCGATATTATTTGAGCAAGCACCGCTTTATCTTGTAACATCTCGGCAATTCTTGCCCTGTCTTCTGGGAAACCATTTCCCAATTCTTCGGGCAATCCGTCAAAATCATCTCGCCATATATCCCATAGCATAGTAGAGACCCGCGTTAATTCGGTTTCATCTACTTTCGCAAAATCTTCTGCGCTCAAATACTCGCCACGCTCCAAAAGTTCGCCGATACGATTTGTGGCTTGCTCCCATGTTAGCGTGACGGGTGCATTTCTCGCCTGCTCTCCCGCGCAAATACGTATGCCATCCGCATCAAACCACACCGCCACTTTTTTGCCGTCAAACACAAAACCTTTGCCGCTCCCGTGCCTGTATTCTTTTTTGATAAAACTGAGGTTGTCCGCTTTATTCTTCTTGAAATATGCGCAAATTCGCAAAGCGCTGTGCTCCAAACCGCTGCCACTGCACAGCACTTCGTCTACTGCTTTTTGGGCATTAAAAAAAGCGGATTGCTCCGCTTCCTTTAATATTTCTAACTGTACCAAAGGCACCCCTTCCACCAGCCAATCGCCTAACGGCTCTTGGGGTGTCAGTTGTTTATTATGCTCATAACCGATTCTTCCGCTCGGGCTTTGATGTTGTTCATTAACCCCACCCACTGCATTTGGTCGGTGGCTTTCAGTTTCTCCGTCACTCCCTCTTTCTGTATCATCAGCGCCGTTACTTGCTCCACCTGTTCCCTCGCTTGTGTATCTATCCAGGCCAGATGCGCTGTCAGCTTGCCGCTCATCAGCAGTGCGTTGTACGTTCCCTTGCGGTGGTTTTTCAGAAATGTTTTGCGTATCATCCCGTACTTTCCGTATTCCGGCTGTGCCTCGGCTATCGTTAGGTCGGGCAGCAGATAGTCTCCATGCATCGTGTATGATATTTCCATTTTTATTGCTCCTTTCGGGTTGTATATTCTCATTATCGATCCTTGTAGTTTCTTTTGCAAATTTCTCTATAGACAAAACACTGCGTTCTACCTGCCGCAAAATCATTTCGGAAATATCGGCGGTGGCGCTGCCCAGCTGAGTTATAGTGCCAAGCGTATTAAAATCCGATATATTCCTAAAATCCGACTGTTCAAAATATGCCGAAACATCTCTGCCCAAGCGATGCAGCGAGGTAAACAACACGCTGTTTGTAAGCAGTTCTTCAAACTCTGCCTGCATATTGAATTCATCTAAATCCTCTAAAAAACTGCCGTTCCGCTCATGCAGCAACATATGCAGATAATCTGCAATGTTGTCGCTTACCGCATTTTGTACCACGCCTTTTAGCTTATCAAAGAAATTATCCGCATCCACTTCGCCAAAATAATCCGTGATTTCATCCATTACTTGCTCTGCGTGCTCATCGCGCATCTCCCACAGTTTAAAAGGTATATCCCGCACACTATGCGTGTCCGCCACGTCGAAAACGTGCTTTATAGTGGGCTTTGCAGTCTTGTCGTTTATGAGCGCGATGCCCTTTGCGCCTTTATTCACCCATCGAAACAGTTTGTTCCATAGTTCAAACGTCGCACAAGCGGTTGCGTTCGGCCGCTGTGCGTGAATCAACAGTTGCTCATGAAACGGGTATTTGTACAGCCAAGCCGCCGATTTCAAAAAGCTCAGCCAATTATTGCTTTGGGATAGGCTTAGTGCGCTATCCTGCGCCAGTTCCGTTATTTCTTGCAGTTTTGTTGCCATATTGCCTACCTTTCCGGCTGTTGCCTGTTTTTTTGTTTTTCTGCAATATGTCGCAATTTTTCTTTTGTCCATTCCGGCATTTTTTCTGGTGAAATGACCCCCAGCACGTCCTGCCTGTCGTATCGCATTGATTCTCCTGAATATATGTTTTTTACCAAGACAGCACGCCCGTTACTGTTTTTATTGCAACCAAACCCGCCAAACGCCAGCACCAATTGATACCGTGCCGAACGCTTGTCCCGCTGCAAGCATTTTGAGTCAATTACCAAAACTTCATCCGTATAATCTTCATATTGGCTGTTTTCTATACAATCTTTTTAGGAAAGCAGGTCCGTTATGCCGCATAGCTTGTCAGCAGTTTTTACAACCGTTATTTCTTCACTCAACTTTTGCGTATAACTCTCCAATGCTTCTATGTAATTATTGAAAATATATGCTTCATCATATGCCTTGCCTAAAAATGTATCTTTACCGCTCGATACAAAATATGGGTAGTCTTTATTGTCGTCGATCCCGAACACGATTTCCTTACCGTTAATATGTATTGAAGATACAATTTCATATGTGTCTGCCATGCGTTTTTCTTCCATATTGCCTACCTTTCCGGCTCGTTTATTCTTTGAGATATTTGCAAGTCCGCTTTAACCGTCTGCATAATCCGTTCTTTAAAACTTTTCATTGCAGATTTTTTTGTTGCAAAATATTTGCCTATTTCGTAATCCGTGCCATTTCTACACTGCCATGTAACATATGGCGAGGGTGCATTCTTGTTTTCGGCAAGTACAATTTCTATACTGCCCACGGGGTAACGCTCCAATATTGTGTAGCCTGCGTTAACATAGCGTTTATCTGAGTTATCCATATGCTTTCCTCCACATAACAAAAAAGACGCTTATTCAGCGCCTTTCAGTTGAATCACTTTATTTAATTGGCATTGTTCTTCGTTCTTCAAATCGGTGATTGTATACTTTGTGAATAATTATCTTATCAGTTTGCACTTCATAACCAATTGAGTAGTTTTTATAGTGCAGCACTCTGTAATTATTTTCAAGTTCCACACCCAACTGTGGAAATTCCAGTAGCTTATGTGCTTGTTGCTCAAGTTCTTCCCAAAAACTAATTGCTCGCTCCACATTATCTTGGGCAATATATATTATAATATTATCCATATCTTCGATGGCATCATGCGAAAAAAGCAACTCCATTATCTGCCATCTGCCAACTTGTTTATTTTATTTTGCATTATCTCTCTTGTTTGTTCGAGCGTTAAGTAGCCATCTGTTTTAGCACGCTCCACACTCTTTTTTATGCCGGACAGCATAACCAATTGTTCGTAAACTTCAGCATCAGTCGCGCTCTCAGGCATACCGTCAATAAAATTATGATAATAATTTTTTATTGCATTCATAATATTAACACCCGCCTTTCGTGTAAATATTATATCATAATCACATATAAAATACTGCCCCGAAAAAATCGGGGCACATATTTCACAACTTTTGCCTTACTTCTGCTTTTTGCGATGGTGCAAAAACACTGCACCCGCAAATATTCCAATACACAGAATTATCGTAATAATATTTTTAGCTTCCAACTTTAAACCTCCAATTTTAGGGTATGATCCTGCCAGTTACCATCTGCGTAATTCTTTCAATGACTTCTCTAAACAGTGACGGGAGCAGTGTGTTCATTATTTGAAACACCGTTACCGCAACAATGGCCACCACCGCGATCATGATGATGGTTTCTGTTGTCACAATGCCGCGCTCGTCTTTTACGAATGCCATTTCTGTACATAAAACCTGCTTTTTTTTAAATAATCTTTTCATGTAAATCTCCTTTTAGATATTTTGGAACATCGTTATTGCAATCAGTCCAAAAGGTGCCGCCATCATCAAAAGTACGCATAGCAGCATTCCCAAATGGACGATCATTGCTTTTCTTGGGCGTTTCTCAATCTCTCGTTTTTGGTTTTCGTGCCGAATAACACGCATATCATTTTTCAGCTCAATCAGCGCATCATGTTGCTTGATGCCTTGATATATGCCGATCAAGACCTGCACCACCGATATTACAGCGGGTATGCGCAATCTTTCAGCAAATCGTTGAAGCGCAAATTCGCCATCCATAGACTCCAATTCAAACACCAATCTGTGCAGCTCGGGTTTGAGTGCATCACCTGCATGGAGTATGTATCCGCTGAAAAACGCTATTAAGTCGCGGTCCACCCGCATGGTATAGTCCAGCGTTTCCACCATTCTCGGAAGTTCGTTCTCTATTTGCCTGTTGAGCGCAGCTATTTTGTTTTTGTCGTCATTTATGGATGCTATGAACGTCAGCGCCGCCAATATACAGAAAACAGCCATCGCCCAACTGCCCATAAACAGCCCAAAGGGTATGCCAATCACCACAAAAATCAGCGATAATATGAACGACCGTGCATAGTATTCTTGCGGCGACATCTCAATACCCATACGCATCAAATCATCCGCAAGGCTCTCCTTTTTCGCTGCGGACATGACGAACACTTTGGAAATCGCCCGCGCCATGGGCATTATGAATTTGGCTTCCAGCTTCTCCTTTTGTGTGCCTCTTGCCGTCTTTATTGCTCTTGAAACTGCGCTGTACCGCCACTTTGCCGCTATGCTTAGCAGATTGTACAGCGCAATAGCGAGCAACCCGAAAAACGCTGTTTTTAATAATATTTCCACCTCTCACTCCTCCTCCAGCGGGCGATTTATCTTTGCCATTTGTATAAGGCACAGCAAGATCACCAGCAGTACCACCGCCACGATTATCTTGCCCGCATCCGTAAACATCAGTACATTTGCGTAATCTGGATATACCATCGAAATCAAAAGCGGCGTACCAATAAGAACAGCAAGCTCCATAAAAAAATTTGCGAATATGGAATTGACCGCAGTGTTGAGTTCCTCCTGCATACGGTATGATTCCGCCAAATCTTTTACGATACTGCTCAATGTTATGCGCAATCCGTTGTCCACCTGACACCGTGCCAAATCGTCGCACCATTGTTGCCAGTATCTATTGCGGATTTTCCCCCGCATCGCCAACACCGCCGCCTGCACATCCGGATTGATGTATTCTACGGTGTACACAAACTCTGCAAATATTGATTTTAACGGCTGCTGTAAAGTATTCAGCTGGCTTTTTGCCGATGATAGAATGTCCGCGTTTTGTATGTAGTGGTTGGTGATGACGCCCAAATTTGTGGAAAGTCCCGTCATTATCCGCTTTGATGCTGTAGCCGTTTGCAAGCGTATCGCCACAAAGGGCAGCAGTGCCAAAGTTGGTGCAAGCACTACCGCCGCCCACACATTGTCTATCGCAAAGCCTATGATAATGCCCAAAATCGCCAGCAGCACCGCACATATTTTGTAGATTTCCCACCGCTCCGTCATGCCCATCGCGCTCAGCGACTCTGCCGCGCTTTTCACCATGCCGCGCAAACGCCTAGGCTGCTTGTCCGTCAATCGGTCTATGCGCCGCCGCCTCTCCTCCCGCTTTTCAAACGGCATAAACACATTGCGAAACACCTCTGTTATGCGGATATTGAACAAACAAAAAAGCCCCGCCGCAATCAGCAGAGCCATAACGATATATATAGCAATCATGTTCCGCCACCACCTTTTTCACGGAAAATGCGTTGCGCCAATGGTTTTGAGATGTCGCCCACCTTGATGTGAGATTCACTTGCGGGATCGAATTTGAACAGTGTGTTCGTTTTAAACACATTGTTATCCGCGCCCACAACTTCCACGATTTCAGTGACTTTACGCGAGTAATCAGGAAATTTATGCGTGTAGATTATTATGGGGAATGCTTCCAAAATCATATTCATCAACATATTGTCATTTATGCTTTCGCTTGCATCATCAAATTTGCAGAGCGAAAATATGCGTAACAGCGCACGGCTTACAGAATCTGCATGGACGGAGGTGAGCACCGTGTGCCCGGATAATGACGCTTGAAGCGCAGTGAACGCCTCGTTCCCACGCATTTCTGCTGGAGAATATATTTCGGGCGTAAAGCGTAAAATATGCCGAAAGATGTCATTTTCGTCCAGCTGCAATTTATCGTCATCGTTGTAGCGTGTGGAGGTGTGGACGACGGAAGTTTTCACCCTGCCAGCCTCGTCCCGCGCCACTAAATCCAGTTCGCGCTCACCCTCCGTTGTGATGACCCGCTTGCTTTGCG
>CAYXBW010000096.1:0-9253 GCA_964463305.1 uncultured Christensenella sp.
TTTGCCGCGAAAGCTTGTAATATAAATAATTTGAGAACACCATATATACCAATACCCCGCCGCCGCGCCATAGCGGCATTTAGCTCCTTACTTTGCTGTGCAGCATTCCTCTGTCAACATATTCAAAACGGTTTCAGCAAGGCGTTTCTCAGAGCTTTGGACATCTTAAAGCATTGAAACACGGCTTTTTATATGCTAAAATAAATAAATCCAGCGGCGAGACACAATGTGTTTGCCAGCTGGCAAAAAATTATGCCGCAGCCAGACCGCTGCCAGCTATAATTTTTTTAAATGGGGTTAAAGGGGTTACAATTTGATATCCGGCAAAAGTATAGCTGACGTTTTTTCAATTTATGTAAACGATGATACAATAGACGACATGAACCGGACTAATTTTCGCTCCGGCATAATTATGTCGCCCTTGATAGCAATTTTTGAGATCGTAATGATAATATTTACGATCAAAAATATTTCCGATGGCGGAGAGCCTGTGCGTTATAGCTATCTTTATTGTTATATATTTTTGCTGGCGGCAACGCTGGGTGCGCTGACATTGCTTATCTGCTGGCGGCAGGTTGGCAGGCACCGCAGAAAGCTGGTGTGGCTGGCACACATTTACGCAGCCATAATAATAGCCTGGGCGGTCGCCATAACCTATCTTGATCTTTCGCGCGGCGGTCAGCTAACTGTATATCTCACCATAATAGTTGTTTTGGCGTGTGCGTTTTTCATCCACCCCATCGCTTCCTGCATAATATTCGGCGGCGGCACGGCAACTCTTATGCTTCTTGTGTACAACAGCTTAGGTCATTCTATGGATGTTACCATAAATGTACTCGTCTTTGCCGTATTCATGTTTCTGGTATCAATAATGCGGTTTATTGGAAAAAAAGCCAGCGTCATTCGCGAAGCTCTCATTGTGAAGCAAAACAAAGAGCTTAACAATTTGAACGAAAAACTTACCGTACTTTCGCGTACAGATATGCTCACCGGGCTTTACAACCGCTGGTATTATGACGAAACAGTGCCTCTTATAGCAGAGCAGTGCGTTAGCGGAAAGCTGCCCATGACCGCTGTACTTTTAGATATAGACGGTTTTAAAAATATAAACGATACCTATGGCCACAAAGCGGGTGATGTATGCATATCCACGGTGGCTCAGGTGATTCAGCTTCACTCTGGCCGTTTTGACGGCATTGCGTACCGTTTCGGCGGAGAAGAATTTTTAGTTATGATACCCAATTGCGATATAAGCAAAGCAGCTGAGATGGCCGAATGCATACGCAAAGATGTGGAAGCCCGTCCAATGGGCTGTATAGAGCATCCGGTCACGGTAAGCATAGGCTGTCACTCAAGCATTCCAGATGATTGCAGCCAGGCGGAAGGTTTTGTGGTAAAGGCAGACCACGCCATGTACCGTGCCAAGGCAAGCGGCAAAAACACGGTGGTGCTGGACAGCTGAATAATTTACCGCACGCACGGCAATACAGCTTTTCATATTTTAAAAAACCTATGCAAACTTTAATATTTTTATATGCTGAAACTATTTTTTAAATAAGCAGCCTGCATCAGAGCCTAATGTTTGATTTTTGAGGCTTTTTTAAGCGGCAAAATAATTCCGCAGCTCAGATCGTATTGCGGGCTTGGCATCAGTCTCCGCTTATTGCATCCATGTCTGTAAGCTTGTTTTGAATTTTTGCAGAGCCGCGCTTCACCGTTTCCAAGTGGTTTTGCGCTGTTTCCAAAGAATTTTTTGTTTTATTCAGCGCCTCCTCAAAGCCGTAAAAATCTATTTTTATGGCGTTCAGCATACCAAGTATGGCAGAGCTGTGCTCACGTATTGCCAGTGCTCTAAACCCCGTCTGAAAGCTTGTTAAAAGCGCACACAGCGTGGACGGCCCTGCCAGCATAATGTTCCACATGCTTTGCAGCTTTTCAAGCAGCCCCAGCCGCACCGCTTCCGTATAAAGCCCCTCAGACGGCAAAAACATTATTGCAAAATCTGTTGTAAGCGGCGGTTTTATGTATTTTTCGCTTATTTTTCTCGCCTCTGCCAATATTGCCGTCACCAGCTCCCTTTGCGCCTTTTTGAGCTTTTCCGCATCTCCGCTCTCGCTTTGCTTTATAACTTTAACATATCTGTCCATAGGAAATTTGGAGTCTATCGGCAGCAGCGTATTGCCGCCTCCCTCCGCGGGCAGATTTATTGCAAATTCCACAAAGCCGCCTTCTATTCTGGCGTTTTCCACGTATTGACCCGGCGCCATAAAATCTCCCAGCAGCCGGTGCAGCTGCACCTCGCCCCACAGCCCGCGCGCACTGACGTTTGATAGTATATTTTTAAGATCGCCCACGCCGCTTGTTAGCGCGCGCATCTCGCCCATGCTTTTATATACCTCCTCAAGCTGCTCACTTACCCGCCTAAAAGACGAATCCAATCCGCTCCTCAGCGTGGTATCCAGCCTGTAGTCCACCGCCTTTTGTATGTCGTCCAGCTTTTTTTCCACTATCTCACGCATTATATCCAGCCTATCAGAGCTGTTTTCACTCACGCTGTTAAGCGTATCAAGCATCATTCCGTTGAGCGCACGAAAATGCGCGGAAATATCTCCGCCCTTCTCCCTTACGTTTCTGGTGCGCACCAAAAGAATTATCACCAGCAGCAGCAACGCCGCAAGCATTATATATTGAATAAAAGCATCCATAAATCCTATCTCCCGCTAATAATTTATATAAATCCGTCTTTGCGCTTTTGCCAAGTTGGTTTTCCTGCGCGCAGAGCCATTCGCCGCATTTTTCTTTATTTGGGCTATTATTGCAAAAAAATATACCGCGCTTTGGGCTTAAAGTACCATTACAAACATTTTACCACATATATTTTACAATCGCGGTCATATGTTTTCATATTAAATTCAAAATAATTAAAAATATTTGCTTTTTCCAATTTAATATTATAGAATTTATATATTATAAATATTTTAGGAGTATTGCTCATAAAAGATATATCCTGGCAAAGCAGGAAGTGCTAGAACATCATAGATATTTATTTTTCCGTTTTTCAAATACTTTTTGTTTTAGTAATATTGCCAAATTGCAGCTTTTTGGTATTTCAGCCTCTTGACACTGGCATATAGCTTTTTGCCGCTATATAAATTTTTAGAAATTTTTTTATTCGTATGCTCCTTTTGCTTGCCCAAAACAAAGTATTACGCTCATCAAAGAGGAATGGATTATGAAAAAGCTTGCACAAAAAAAGGAATATATAATCATAGGCGTTGTAATAGTATTGTTTGTGTTTGTCAGCCTGCTTTCGCTGTTTTCAATAAACCAGCTAAGAGGCAACGCGCGCGTTGTAAACTATGTTGGAATTGTGCGTGGCGCCACTCAAAAGCTGGTAAAAGAGGAAATGTATGATTTTCAAGATGATAAGCTTATAGCCCGTCTTGATTCCATAATAGATGAGCTGATAACGGGCGAAGGCCCAAACGACCTTATAGTGCTTCATGACGAGACCTATCTGGGCAATATGAACCAGGTCAAAAAACATTGGACCAGCCTAAAGGAGGAAATAATATCTGTGCGCAACGGCGCAGACAAGTCGGAGCTGTTTTCCTCCAGCCAGGAATATTTTGAATTGGTAGACAAAACCGTTTCCTCTGCGGAAGCATTTTCTGAGGCTCAGGTGCAAAATTCCACCACCTCTCTTATAATAATAAACCTGCTTTTTGTGGGCATAATACTTGTGGGCGTGGTATCCATAGTTCGCTCCATCTCCATACAAAAGCGCGCAGACATGCTGGGCAAGATAGCCTATATAGACCCGCTTACGCAAATGCCAAACCGCGCAAGCTGCGAACGCGAGATAGATAAATACCAAACCGAAAAATATGAAAAAGACCTGGCCGTATTCATGTTTGATATGAACAACCTGAAGCTGGTAAACGATATGATGGGCCATCAGGGCGGCGACCGTATCATTGCGGATTTTGCACGTATAATAAAAACGGTGGGCGAACAATTTGGCTTTGTGGGGCGTTATGGGGGCGATGAGTTTATTGCCATACTGCCGGAGGGTTCGGCGCAAAAGGCAGAAAATTACATAACACAGATAAACGAAAAAGTGGTGGCGTATAACCTGCTGCATATAAACAATGTGGAGAAGATAAGCTTTGCCACAGATTATGTAATAGGTAATTTAAAAAGCAATACATTTGAGGAGTTAATAAACGATGCAGACCGAAAAATGTATGTGCGCAAACGCCAAATGAAAGAAAATAAAGACCTTTATTGATCTAACATATGTAATTTGCTGCGGGCGGCTATTTTGCGGTCACGTGTTTATGGATGAAAGCTACAGGGTTGATTTACAGATATGAATAAACGCAAACTTATACTCTACATAATAATAATAGCTATATTTCTCTGCTTCTCTATGTTTTATATTTGGACGCTGCTCCAATCCACGCGCGATATGTATGCGCTGCAGCTTAAAGACAACATTACCTCTACCGAAACACAGATAGAAAAAGGTTATGAATTGCAGGCGAAAGACCTTATGTACGAATTCAACCGCTTTGGCATCGTTCCCGATAAAAACAATGCGGATTTTTTGGGGGTGCTGCAAAATATAGAGGGCTACCTGGGGCACCGTTTGGAGTTTGCAGATGAAAAGGGTACTATTTACGATACTTCCGGCAAACCTACAGGCCGGGTATTAAAAGCGCAGAGCATCAGAAAAATACAAAACTCCGGTTACTCTGTAGACCGTTTCCACAATGAAGAAACAGGTGTGAACAATGTGTTGCTCAGCGTTCCGCTGGCCTTTGTATTGCCCAATTATTATTTGATAGAAACATACAATATGGATGAGTTTGCCGCAAATATATATGATAACATCACCTTTTCCACAAGCACTATAAGTATTTTTGACGAATGGGGCACCAGCATACACGAATATTCGCGCGGCGAAAGAACCGTAAGTGACGGCGAACTTCTTGAAATAGACTCTTATCTGGCCAACCCGGCAAACAACGTTTTATCAAATGGCCTTTTTTCGGATAACTACCATGTTTTCATATCGCTTTCCCAGCCATACGGATGGACAATAGGCAGCCACGCCAATATAAACGGCACAGGCCACTATTTTACAAAGGTGATATCATCCTCAGTGATCATGCTTATTGCGTGGACATTTCTTGTGCTAATTGTAATAATATTAGATATTGTAAACGACCGCGAGAAAAAGAAAGAGCTTTTCCTTGTGACCAGCCGCGATCAGCTCACCGGCCTTATAAACAGCGTTGGTATGAAAGAGATAATGACAGATTACATGGAAAATCATACAATGAAAGGCTACAGCTTCGTGTGCCTTGATATTGTGGCTTTCAGCCGCCTTAACCGGATGTTCGGCTACCATATGGGAGATATGCTGCTTAACATAATATCACGCACCATTACAGAAAATTATTTTTGCGGGGTGCGTACCAATGCAGACAATTTTGCCTTTTTGGCAATATCTGCCGATGCACTTGCAGATGACATACAAGATCGTCTTTTTAAGGCAATAGAAACAGATTTTGGCGCAGAGTACCTGCAAATGGTTTCGTTCAAGCTGGGTATATACCCCATCACCGAGCCTCACCCCGTATATCAGGATGTATACGATGGCGCTCTGCTGGCGCTCAAAAACGCAAAGCAAACACCCAAGCAGACCCAGGTGGTATATGACAACGCCTTTCAGGATTCTATGGATATGCGCAAAAACATAGAGATAAATATGATGCACGCGCTTTCCAAGGACGAGTTTTTGGTATATATACAGCCTCAATACAGCCTGCACAGAGAAGAATATGTTCGCGGCGAAGCTCTTATACGCTGGCAGTCTGAATTTATGGGGCTGCTTCCGCCCGACAAGTTTATACCCATATTCGAAAACAACGGCTTTATAGTGGAAACCGACTTCTTTATGCTGCAAAGCGCGTTTGAGCTGCTTCAATCCCGCTACGATAAAGGCGAGAAGCTTATGGCTATAGCGGTAAACCAGTCCAAGGTCACCATTTCTTTCCCAAATTACTTTGAGCGGCTCAAAAATCTGGTGGAGCAATTTTCTCTTCCGCTCAAGTATATAGAGCTGGAAATAACCGAAAGCACCCTGGAAAATGACTGGGAAACAATAGTTCCGCTTTTGCACAACATAAAAAAGCTGGGCTTCAATATTTCTATGGATGACTTCGGCTCCGGCTTTTCTTCACTAAACACGCTGCGTATGCTGCCTATAGACGTGCTGAAAATAGACCGCGCTTTCCTGCAGGAATCAGACGTTTCCGGGCGCAGCCGCACCATAATTTGCAATGTTATAAAAATGGCTAAGGAGCTGAACATACAAATAGTATGCGAGGGCGTTGAAACAGAAAAGCAATTCGAATTTCTTAAAACTGCGGGCTGCGATATAATACAGGGCTATTACCTGTCACGCCCGATACCCATAGAAGAGTTTGTAAGCAAGTATCTGGATAAATAAAATATGAAGCCGCACAAAAAAACTCCCGCTAGCGGGAGTTTTTGTTTTTTGCGTCTATTTTATATCTATACCCACTATTTTTTTGCCGCGAGTGCCCACCACCAGCTTGTTTCCGTATATTGCGGGCGAAGCCTCAACGTTTGAGCCAACGTTTATACTGTCTTTTATGTTCCCCGTCTTGCCATCTATCAGGTAAATCGTGCCCTTGCTGTCCGCCTGAACTATATATGCCTTTCCGTTGCTTGCGTATACGGCCACCGGAGAGCTCCAGGAGTAGTTGTCCGTATTGATTGCCCATCTTTCCTCACCCGTGCTCTTATCAAGCGCCACAAGCCTTCCTGTGCGCTTATACGGGGTGCGTGCCACCGGACATATCAGCAGGTCCGATATTTCTCCTCTGCCCAGCACCGGCGTGGCCTGCACTCCGCCGGAAAGGCCGCTGAGCGAATACACCTCGTATGGCTTTTGCCATATAACCTCTCCCGTCATTGCGTTCAGCTTATATATGGACATTTGGCCAATGCCAGTTTTTTCATCCATCTCCCAGTGCAGCGAAGGAGCTGTATATACAAATTTATTGCCTGCCTCATCCTGCTCAAATACAGGAGATGAATTTGTATCATCCAGTATGTCCTGCGCCCATACAAGCTGCATCGTATTAAGGTCAAGGCACATCATATCCCCCGCGTTGTCCGCCACAAACATATACTGCTGCCAAACGGAGGCGCTGTCTTCCATGCCCCACCAGTATTTATCTTCGCCTGTGCGGTTTGTAGAGTATGTCCACTTCACCTGCTCTGTGGGGCTTATTGATAGCGTGCCCGCGGCGGCATCATATTTCGTGTTTAGCTTCATTGTGTACAGTATGGAGTTTTCACCGGGGTAAAACAGCGTATCCGTATTTGCATCCACAAGCGCAGAGCTGTCAAACGCGGCAAATTCACGCGGCGCCAAGGGGTCGTTTGCGCCAAATTCGTACAGCAGGCTGCAATCTAAAAGACTGTACACAAACACGCGCGCCTGCCCCTCCGGCTCTTCAGAGAGCGAATCACCCGCGCCCACAAAAAACATGGGTATCCCGCGGGGATCAAGCGCGCCCGCCCCTTTGAATGTCAGGCCTATATCCAGCACGTCTCGCGTGGGTGTACCGTCATCTATATCCAAAAAATAAACCTTGCCGGCCATAGTGGCATATATAACCTCCACCAGCCCCTGTTTTGCCTTCTTTTCCGGATACATGTTCATATGCTGCTTTACATCCTCATCCCAGCGCATAATGAGCGGCTGACCCGTCCAGCCGCTGCCCGACCATTCGTCAGAACCCTTACCGCTGGTCTCTGCGCTTTTGGGTATGCTGCCCGTTTCTATTTCCCAATAATCCTTGTCAAACCTGCCCTCCGTTATGTCCGGCGTGCCATAACTTGCGGTATCGCGGTAATTGTTTCCCCGAAACGTAACTATGCCGTCAGTTTTGGTATAGTCCGCACCCGCGCCAAAGGCTATAGGTTCTGTTCTTGCGTATTGCTGCACCTCCTGCCCATCCACTGTGAGCCGCTGAACAAAACCCAGGTTGGCCGGGTCAGTTCCGGCAGTAGCTGTCGGCGTATCACCATTTGCGCCCGCCAGTGCCGCAGGATTGTAAATAGCATGTATGTTTTGCTCTGTTTTAGAGCCATAGTATCTGTTGAACAAAAATAGCCCACCGCCCACAAAAAGAACCACCAATACGGCGGCGGTGATTATCACAATTTTTTTTCGCTTATTTTTTTTCATTCGTGATGTATGTCCTTCCGGTTCTATAATCCATAATATTATTTTATTCTATATCCATATTACCTCACTGTCAAAAAAAGATATTATTAAATTTACATTAAAATAAGCAATAAGCGCGCAACGGAATCAATTTTTTATATTTTTGATAATAATTATGATTATTCTTGTCGACTCTGTTTATATATAAAATAAGTACGTAAGTTTGTATTTTAAAATTTATATTTTAAAAATTGTGGGGAGGCTACATAAAAATGTTATGGAACAAAAATCTTGAAACAGGTATCAAAGAGATCGATGCGCAGCACAAGGAGTTATTTAGACAGATCGACATATTGATGGACGTTAAAAATGATGGACGCATCAAGGAAACGCTGAACTTTCTTTCTGATTACATATTGAAACATTTCAGCGATGAAGAAAAAATGCACAGGGCTTCAAATTATCCTAAAGCGGCTATCCACAAGGGCTATCACGACACCTACGTCAAAGTTTTTCGTCAGCTGAAAAGCAAAGTGGAATCTGAGGGCGAGCTATTGACAAACAAGCTTGCTGTAAGCAGTAATGTGGTGGATTGGCTAAAAAATCATATAATGGTTCACGATCTGGAGTTTGCAAAATACTATAAAACTCAAAACGCAGCCGTAACCGTATAAGGCGCTGCAAAAATTTTTATATATGCTAATATACCCGCCTAAGCCGCCTGGCTAAGCGGGTTTTTGCTTTCTCACTTTTAAAGCACAAATAAACCCCGCATTATAGCGAGGTTTATTTGGAGCTGATGATGGGACTTCTCTGCGAGCCGCCTCCGCTCGCTCTCCCCGCCACTGGCGGCGCTCGCTTCGGTTCAAGTCCCCCATAGTTTTTCATACAAATAAAAACAGACTCCTTAAGGAGCCTGTTTTATTTGGAGCTGATGATGGGACTTGAACCCGCAACCTGCTGATTACAAATCAGCTGCTC
>CAYXBW010000097.1:0-1350 GCA_964463305.1 uncultured Christensenella sp.
CTTTTCGGGCGAGGGAGCGCCCTCATCCATCCGCGATCTGCAAGTGCGCATATTTTCGGAATGGCTGCCCACCTCAGGCTACGAATGGGAAAACGCGCCGGATATAGAGGTATATTGTGATGACGATCCTGTAAATATGCAGTATGAGGTATGGCTTCCCATCAAAAAGAAATGAGGTAATACCGCGCGATTACGGCTTGCCCTGTTTGCACGGTGTTGCCATAAGTCAAAAATCCGCACATCATGCCATGTGCGGATTTTTTCTGCTTGCAGCAAGCCTTTTTCACTTGTGCGAAACCAGTTAAATACTTCGCAAAACCGCGCGGCTATGTCCCGCGCGATCCCAAACGATCTGGCGCGCTACTGCTCTGCGCCGCCGTCCGCCGCCGCGCAAGCCCGCCAAACCTCCCCCGCGCTCACGCCGCGCTCCTTCGCAAGAGCGCGCACATCCTCATACTCCGGCTTGCTCTTTTCCACACCGTAGCCGCAGGCTCGCTTAAAACGCACCTCTCCGTATTCCGTTTTCACCGTGTAAAACTCGCGCGCAAGGCTGTAGCGCCCCTGCCGGCACACGCGCACCCCCAGCGTGGTGGTGTGCATAAGTATCAGCCGCACAAACCGCTCTGTATCCTCCTGCCGGCACACGCAGGTCAGCAGGAAACCGGGGCGGTTCTTTTTCATCTGCACCGCGGTCACAAAAACATCCAGCGCGCCCGCTTCTGCCAGCATCTCCTGCGCAAAGCCCATGGCCTCGCCCGTCATATCGTCCATTTGGCAGCAAAGCTCCGCTACCTCCTCGTTTGCGCCGCACTGCGCCTCGCCCAGAAACGCCCGCACAAAATTTGCGGGAAGCGGCTTTTTGCCCATTCCGTAGCCAATAGCCTCCACACTCATTTCCGCCCTGCTTCCAAAGCCCCGCGCGAAATATTTCAGCAGCGCGGCTCCTGTTGGCGTGCATAGCTCCGCGTTTATATCGCTGCCGTAGCTTTTCACCCCGCTTAGTATCCTCGCCGTGGCGGGCGCGGGTACGGGCAGTATGCCGTGCGCGCAGCGCACGCTTCCCCCGCCCACGTTTACCGCAGAGGCATATACCGCATCCGGCGCCAGCTCCTCCATAAGCATGCACACGCCCACAATGTCCGCCACCGCGTCCAGCGCGCCCACCTCATGGAAATGCACCAGCTCCACCTTTCTGCCATGCACGTGCGCCTCCGCCTCCGCAATTATGCGGTACACCGCCAGCGCGTCCTCTTTCACCCGCGCAGAAAGCTCCAATCCGTTTATTATGCCCTCTATATCGCTCAGACCTGAGTGGTGATGCCCCTCCGCGCCATGCACGTGTTCGCCCTC
>CAYXBW010000097.1:1450-3961 GCA_964463305.1 uncultured Christensenella sp.
GCTTTCCTCCTCCGCGCCGCCCACAGTTATACGCACGCCCGTGCCCACTATTCCGTCACGTTCCACGCGCTCCGCCCGCGCGCGCACCTGCGGCAGACCCAGCGCATTCAGCCTGCTTACAAAACCCGCCCTGTCTCCGCTAAGTTCCAGCAGCGCCGCCATAAGCATATCTCCCGCCGCGCCCATATTGCATTCCAAATACAGCGTTCTCATTCTGCAACCTCCAAAAATATATAATCAACGCGCCCACATTGATGGTTCGCAAGGCAAACACGTCAAATAGGCTTTTTTCACTATCAATTATTCACTGTCAAACGCTTTCCATTCGGTTTATCATATTCGCAAGATAACCCGCCCCAAAGCCGTTGTCTATATTCACCACAGAAACGCCGCTCGCGCAGGAGTTCAGCATTGCCAAAAGCGCCGCCACACCGCCAAAGTTTGCGCCATAGCCCACGCTTGTGGGCACGGCTATCACAGGACAGCTCACCAGCCCGCCAATAACGCTGGCAAGCGCGCCCTCCATGCCCGCCACAGCCACCACCACGCGCGCATCCACCATTTTTTCCATGTTTGCCATAAGCCTGTGCAGCCCCGCAACGCCCACATCATAAAGCCGCGTTACCCTGCTGCCAAGCGTTTCCGCCGTCAGCGCGGCCTCCTCGCACACTGCCATATCGCTTGTGCCGCCGGATGCCACCACCACGCCGCCATGCAGCTGCTTGTCACTTTCCTTTGCCACTATGCCTATCTTGGCAATTTCATGGTACTCCATGCCAAATTCCGCCTGCAATACGGCTGCCGCTGCCGCCTCCAAGCGTGTAACAAGTATGTCAACAGAGCCGCGCTCCAGCATGTTTTTCACTATGCCGCACATCTGCTCCGCCGTTTTGCCCGCGCCGTATATCACCTCTCCCGCACCCTGACGCACGCCGCGGTGATGATCCACCTTGGCGAAGCCAAGATCATCAAACGGGGCGATCTGCAGCCGCCGAACCGCCTCCTCCGGCGATACCTCGCCCGCGCTCACTCCGCGCATCAGCTCCAAATACCCTCGTTTATCCATACTTTTTATACCTCCAATTATGGGTGTTCGCTCCCGCGTTTTTTTCTGCTTATTCCCCGCGCGCCCTCATATCAAGCGTTATTTCTTCAAAATATACGCTAAGCTCCGCCAAAATTTTCTTCCGCTGCTCTGCCGCGCGCATAAACTGCTCCGCCAAGATCTGCAGCCGCGCACAGCCGCCGCTCACCCTCACGCGAAAATCTGTAAAGCCCAGCGCAAACAGCGCCTCCTCCGCGCCCTCCACACGGCTTAAAAGCTCCTCCGTTATGCGCATACCGCTTGGTATTCGCGTGGCAAGGCAGGCGTAGGCGGGTTTGTTCCAGGTGAAAAGACCCGCATATTTAGAGTATTCGCGTACAGCCGTCTTGGTGATGCCGCACAGCCTAAGCGGGGAAAGCACGCCCATTTCGCTCAGCGCGCGCATTCCGGGGCGGTCGCCCGCCTCGTCAGAGGCATTTGTGCCATCCATTATATGCTCAAAGCCGTCCCTCCGCGCTTCTGCCATTATGCTGCCAAATATATTGTTTTTGCAGTAGTAGCACCTGTCCGGCGGGTTTTCCGCCACCCGCTCATCCCCCAGCGCAGACAGCTCCAATACGCGCAGCTCCGCGCCGCATTCCTCTGCGCACCGCCGCGCGTCCTCCAGCTCAAACGCGGGCTGAAACTGCGTTTTCACGTAATACGCGCGCACTGCCGCGCCGCACTCCCCCGCCGCGTACAGCAGGTAAGACGAATCCGCCCCGCCCGAAAAGGCCAGCGCAATTTTGTTGTGTTTTTCAAAAAAGCCGCGCAGCTCCTGCGGCACACTTTGTTTTTTATCCATTATTTACATCCTCTCTGGGCGCAGGCTCCAGTATTTTGCCGCATATTCGCTCCAGCAGCGGGCGCGAATGGCTAACCGCCAGCAGGCCAATGCCCCTGCGTTCCGTTTCCTCCAGCAAAAATTTCCACAGCTCCGCCTGCGAAACAAGGTCTAGCATGGCCGTTATTTCGTCCGCCAGTATAAACTGCGTATTATTCCCCAGCGCGCGCGCAATGCAAAAGCGCTGCAGCTCCCCGCCCGAAAGCTCTGCGGGAAAACGCGCCATCCACTCTTCCCTTATGCCCAGCGCCTTCACTATTCTGTCTTCCGCGCCGCCCTCACGCAGTGCGTTTCGCATACGCATACGCGGATCTACCGCCAGTTCCGGGTGCTGCCATATCAGCTGCACCGGGCAATAGCCGCCGTAGTCTGCAATGGGTCTGCCGCCCAGGCTCACCCCGCCGCGCTCCGGGCGGTCATAGCCCGCCAGTATGCGGCACAGCGTTGTTTTGCCATAGCCGCTGGGCGCAAGCAGCCCCAGCCGCTCCCCCCGCGCCAGCGAAAAACTGAGATCCTCCAGCACATACCGCTGCCCGCTGCTGTACCGAAAAGTCACCCCCTCCGCCCTCAGTGGGCTGAGCCC
>CAYXBW010000097.1:4061-9106 GCA_964463305.1 uncultured Christensenella sp.
TTCGTTTGATGCAGCTCCAAAGAAATCGTTTTGCGGCAGCGCCCTCCACAGCGCGCGCGTGTATTCGTGCTTCAGCCTGCCTGCGGCAAAATCCGCGGCGGCAGCCACCTCCACCGTGCGCCCGTCCGAAAAAACCGCCACGCGGTCTGCCGTGCGCGCCGCCAGCTCCAAATCATGCGTTATTAGCAGCACGCCCGCGCCGCCTTCCGCCATCTCGCGGAAATGCCCCATTATTCGCAGCGCAGTATCAGGGTTTACGCCCGGCGTGGGTTCATCCGCTATCACCAGCAGCGGGTCTTCAATCACCGCGCTTGATATCAGCACCCGCCGCGCCATACCGCCCGAAAGCTGAAAAGGGTATAGCTCAAGCGTGCTCTCCGCCAGCCCAAACCGCGCCAGCGCGCGCTTTATCTTGCCCATAGCTTTATTGCCCCGCCTGCCCCGCGCCAGCGTGCCGCCCACCTTCATGAGCGGGTCAAGATAGCTCACGCCCTGCGGCGCCAAAGATATCTCCTTCCCGCGCAAAGCCTCTATCCGCCCTTGCGAAAGCGGCTCCCCCCTGTATATCATCTCGCCGGAAACGCGCGCGTTTTGCGGCAGTATGCCCAATATGGCGTGCGCCAAAAGGCTCTTGCCGGAGCCGCTCGCGCCCACCACAGCCAGTATCTCCCCCGCAAAAACGCATATATCCAGCCCGGAAACGGCGCAATATTCCTGCCGCCTGCCGCCGAGCGCGTTTCGCGTAAAGTGTACGGCTAAATTTTTTACATTAAGCAGCTTTTCCGCCATTTCAAATCTCCTGTAAAGCGCCATCCCATTCAAAAAAAGCATTACCAGTTTTTATTTGAGAATAGTATTAGACGGGTCATTCAGCGCGCGAAGCGAAGCGCCCACACGGTCAAAAAGCAGCGCCGTCACCACCAGCATAACGCCGGGCAGCACCGCCAGCCACCATTCGCCCGCGCTCAGATAGCGCAGGCTTTCAGATAATATTATGCCTATTGAGGGCATTTCTGGCGGCAGGCCAAAGCCCAGAAAGGTTATTGCCGCCTCATGCATTATGGCATGCGGAAACATTATTACCAGCCCTATGCCAAACTGCGGCAGCACGTGCGGCAGAATGTGCCGCCCCGCTATTGCCGCGCGGGATACGCCCAGCTTTTCAGCCGCCAGCACAAAGCCGCTCGCCCTAAGCTGCACCGCCTCGCCGCGCACCACGCGCGCCAGCTGCATCCAGTGGGTAAGCGTTATCCCCAGCACCACTCCCGCCATGCCCCGCCCGCAGGCAAAGGCAATGAGTATAAGCAGTATTATGTGCGGCACCCCCATAAAAAGGTCTGTCACAAAGCCCACCGCGCTGTCCGCCGCGCGAGAACCCATAGCCGCCGCGCTCCCCAGCAGCAAAGATATGGTGCCGCTCAAAAGCGCCGCCAAAAAGCCTATGCGTATGCTTATGGAAAGCCCGCTCACCGTGCGCGCCAGCATGTCTCTGCCCATCCAGTCCGTGCCAAAAATGTGCTGCGCGGAGGGCGGCAGATTCTTCGCGGCAAAATCTGTTGTCTGCGCCGCCTCTGTGAGCGCCGTGCCAAATATAGCCACAGCCAGCAAAATAGCCGCCGCTGCCACCAGCACCGCCAGCGTTCTTGAGCGCCCGTTTCTCATGCTGCCCCCCTTCTTATGCGGGGGTCTATTGCGCCATAAAGTATATCCGCAATAAGGTTGCCGCCAAAAACTATTGCCGCGCTTATCACCGTTATTCCCAGCAGCAGCGGCAGATCTCCTCCAAGACCCGCCGCCACAGCCGCCTGGCCTATTCCCGGATAGGAAAAAACCTGCTCCACCAGCACAGAGCCGCCAAATATCTCGCTTATAGAGGCAAATTGCAGTGTTATAAAGGGCAGCAGTACGTTTCTGGTGCCGTGCCTCAGCGCTATTTCCCCCCTGCTCTCGCCCCGTGCCGCCGCCAGCAGCGCAAAATCGCTTCCCATCACGTCCGCCGTTTTTTCACGCGTGTGCAGCGCAATGGAGGCCACGCCCACCAGCCCCAGCGTAAGCGCGGGCAGCAGCCCGTGCCGCAGCCTGTCCATAACGGTGACGTCTGCCGCGCTCACGCCAAGGGGCACGCTAAGCCCCACGGGCAGCAGCCTCATCCCCACGGCAAACACCGTCAAAAGCAGCAGCGCCAGCCAAAACACAGGTATGCTGGACATTATAAGCGAATAACCGCGCACGCCCTTATCCAGCGCGCCGCCCGCTTTTGCGCCGGCAAAAACGCCCATAATAAAGCCCACCGCGCCGGAAAACACCCAGGCAAAAGCCATCAGCCAAAGCGAATTTAAAAACCGCTCCCCTATCACCTGCGCCACGGGCTGCCTGTATATTAGCGATTCGCCCATATCACCCCGCAAAAAATCACCCAGCCAGTTAAAATATCGCTCTACGGGCGGCGTGTTCACCCCCCAATAGCTTTCCAGCCTGGCAATTTGCGCCTCACTCATAGAACCAAGCGCCGCCTGCCCCACATTCGCCTTTAGCGGGTCAACGGGCGATGCCGAAACCAGCGCAAAGGCCAGCACGCTCACGCAAAACAGCAGCAGCGCCATTCGCAGCAGTTTTTTTATCACAGCAGAAAAAATCTTTGCTCTGCGGCTCATTTCCACTCCCATTTATCCACATTGTTCACTATAGACCAGCCGTGCCCGTGCGGATGTATCTTCTGCTGCGCCACTGCAAGTCCGTTCCGCACCCAGTAAAGGTGGTCTATATTCACCAGCCACACCCAGGGCGCCTCGCTGGAAACAACGTCCTGCGCGCGCTTCCACAGCGCGTAAGACTGCTCCAGGCTTGGCGCGGCAAGCGCGTCGTCCATAAGTTTATCCACTTGCGCGTTGGAATAGGGCGAGTAGCGCGCGCTTCCGTTTTCCGCAGTGTGGTAAATATTGTACATCTCCATGGGCGTGTGCGCCCCCCAGCCCCACATAACGGGCTGCGAAAAAGCCTCCGCATAGGCCGTTTCCCAGTCCACACCCGCCACCTCCGCAGCAATGCCCATATCTCTCAGCTGGTTAGATAATTCCTCGCACAGCGCCTGCCGAACCGAATCGCCCGCGGGGTACACCAGCTTAAGCTGTGCCGCCGCGCCGTTCTTGGCGCGCATACCGTCCACGCCCGCCAGATAGCCCGCCTCATCCAAAAGCTGTGCCGCCGCCGCGCCGTTCTGCTCCACCACCGCGCTCTCGCTGAACCAGGGCATTTTATCGCACACGCTGTAGGCGGGCGTTCCGTGCCCGTTCAGCACGTTTTCTATCATGCGCTGCCTGTCCACGCCCATGTTTATGGCTCTGCGAACGCTTTCATCCGCAGTAAAATCATTTCCCGCACCGTTTTCCGTTATCGCGGGGAGGTTTATTCCCCTATTGTCCACCGTTTCCACAGAGAGCAGGCCATAGCCCAAGGGCGCGCTATCCGCCAGCGTTGCGGATGTATAGGCAACATCCACCTGGCCGGCGCCCGCCGCCGCGTAGGCCGCGTCCTCGCTCATAAACACCACCGTTACCCGCTTCATTTTGGGCTGCTCTCCATAATAATTCGGGTTTGCCTCAAATATGACCTGCTGCCCCTTGTCCCACTGCTTCAGCAGGTACCGCCCGGAGCCTATTGGTCTTTGCCCGTAATCTGCAGAATAGGCGTGCTGCGGCACTATGCCCACCTCCGCCATAGTGTACGGCCAGATGGAATATGGGCGCTCCATATGAAACTCCACAGCGTAGTCACCCACCGCCGACGCTTCTTTTAACATAGTAAAATCATTCACCGTGCTTTCCCGCTTTACAGTGTTGTAGGTAAAGGCAACATCCTCTGCAGTAAGCGGCTCTCCATCAGTAAATTTCACGTCATCGCGAATTTTGACAGTCCACACCATGCCGTCAGCAGATACGGAAACATCCGTAGCCAGATCGTTTTCTATTAGCAGCTCGGGCGTGGTCACTGTAAGCGTGCTCTGTATGAGCGGCTCGTGCACATGCTCGCCCGCGCCCCAGCCGTATGCGGGGTCAAAACCCGCCGCAGGCTCAGATTCTGCGCTCATAGCCACTATAACGCTGTCTCTTTTTGCCGCCACCGGCATATCATTATATTCAGCCTTCGCCATATCGGATGCAGGGATCGTTCCCACGGCGCAGGAGGCAATACTTGCCACAGCCACACACAGCGCTATCACCCCGCCAATCTTTTTAAACATAGCTCTCCCCCCAAAATCATTTGCGCCAAAACGCTTCTAAGGCAGATGCACACAGCGTTTTTGGGCATACATACAAAAAAAGCCCGCGCGGGAAATGCTTTCCCGTCAGCGAAGCTCCAACTCCACGTTCAACGTTTAACCAAGTTATAATATTTCCATATAAAGCATATGTGTTTTTACAGCGCGTTTGGGCTTGCATAATACGTATCCGCCATTACCCGCTGTGTGCTTTTGCTCAGTATTCCATAAGTCATGCAGCGCTTCTGCGCCGCCGCAGCGTACTTCTTGAACGCTTAGAGCAGTATACCATTTTCGCCGCCGAAATTCAACCGCGCGCGCGGCAGATATGTTATAATTTATATAATATTTTTCATGGCGGGTGATATTATGCAAAACAGCGAAAAACTCATAGTGGTGGTGGATGGAATGGGCGCGGGCATAGGGCGCGGCATAGCGGAAAAGCTGTGCGCCATGCAAACGGGCGCGCGCATAATGGCGGTGGGCACAAATTCCGCCGCCACGGCAAACATGCTGCGGGCGGGCGTAAGCGGCGCAACGGGAGAAAACGCCTGCATATACAATTGCGGCAAGGCCGATATTATAATAGGGCCTATTGGCATAATTTTGCCCAATTCAATGAATGGCGAGATATCTCCGGCAATGGCGCTGGCCATAACGCAAAGCGATGCCGCCAAGATACTGCTGCCCGTTTCAAACCGGCATATAGTGCTGGCAGGCGTGGGCGGGGTTTCGCTGGCGCAGGCTTTGGATTCGCTGCCTGCGCTTGTTTTGGAAATGCTTTGAG
>CAYXBW010000098.1:0-8906 GCA_964463305.1 uncultured Christensenella sp.
AGCGGCGGTCAAGACGATGTTGTGGTGTTTCGCTCCGTTAGTGGACAATACGATTGGCAGGAATTAGGCAGTGTCACGCAGTCCGATTACGGCGAAAGCTGTCACTTTTTTGATAGGGGCGTAATTCCGGGCAAAACATATGATTACCAGCTGCTCTATTACACCTTTGATGGTGAACGAACCTATACAGACCCCGTCACATTCACCGTGCCGCAGGGCGGTGTAGACCCTTCTCTGCCCATACCAAGCGGCCTGTATGCCAAAATGAGGGCGGGCGGAAATAACGTGGTGGAGATAGGCTGGCAAAACCTGGGCTTTGATGTGGACGTATATCGTGCCACAAGCGCAAACGGGCCATATACGCTATATACATTCGATTTGGAGTGGGATAATATAGACGAGTTTGAAGACCCGCGGCTGCTGGATAAAACCGTCCAGCCGGGAAAGACCTATTATTACAAGGTTTGCGTAGTAACATATTGGGACGATGACTACAGCAATGTTACAAGAGGCGAGTTTTCCGCGCCCGTTTCCATAAAGGTGCCGGATACGTCGTCCGTTACACTTCCCGTGCCCACCGGCTTGAGCGCGCAAATGTCTTACATAACCCCTGGCCAGGTGTGGGTGAATTGGAGCGCCGTAACGGGTGCGGACGGCTATCAGGTGTACAGAAAAGCGGATACGGAAAGCGAATATACGCTCATGGCCGATGAAAAATCCGGCACCGCAACTTCCGCCTGGGACACAAAAGCCACACCAGGCAAGACATATTATTATAAGATACGCGCCTACAAAGCAACATCCGGCGCGACACAATATAGCGATTTCACCGCGCCCGTTTCATTAAAGATACCAGGCGCGTCCGTTTCGGTCGGCAGAGTGACGGGCGTGGCGGCAAAGAGCGCGGGCTACAACAGCGCAAAGATCACGTGGAACAGGGTGAGCGGCGCGGACGGTTATTATATTTATAGAAAAAACAGCTCAAACGGCAGCTTTTTTTCACTCAAAAAGTTGGCAAGCGGCGGCACACTGAGCTATACGGACAGGAACATCACCACAAACAAGGTCTATTATTACAAAGTGGTGGCATATAAGAACTATGGCGGCACAATAAAAAAAGGAACATCCAGCGCCACGGTGAAAGCACGGCCAATAGTGGCTGCAGTCACCGGCATGCAGGCCGATTCCTGGGGCAAGCGTGTGGTGCTCACCTGGAACAAGAGCGCAGGCGCTTCGGGCTACATTGTGCAATGGGCACGCTCCAGAAACGGCACGTGGATGAACCTTAAAATTCTTGGGAACACATCCACATTCACAGATTACGATCTTGAATATGGCGTGGTGTACTATTACAGGGTAGTTCCGTACAGAACCATTTCGGGTACACGGGTGTTGGGTTCGCCCTCGGCAGTGGTGTACGGCGGCTATTACGGCTATTAAAAAGTAGGCGGCATAAAACCGGGGAGCGGAAACGCTCCTCTTTTTTTGTGTACAATGTGCACGCGGTTGTAGTAAAATATAAATGCAACTGCGGCAATATGAGCTTGTATATAACTTGTGTTCTCCCTCTGCCGCAGGCGGGGGAGAGCACAAGGAGGTAACGCGTGATTTTAGCCGCTCCGGCAATTTAATATGAATATATAGCGAGGTTTTTTATGCGGGACAAATACGAAAATCCATTGATAACAAGATACGCGGGAAGCGAGATGAGCTATGTTTTCTCGGACGATAAGAAATTTCGGACATGGCGTAAGCTGTGGATAGCGCTTGCCGAGGCGGAGCACGAAATGGGTCTGGGCGTTTCGGCAGAACAGGTGGCGGAGCTAAAATCGCATGCGGAGGATATAAATTACGATGTGGCTGAGGCGCGTGAGCGTGAGGTGCGCCATGACGTTATGTCTCACGTGTACGCTTACGGGCAGCAGTGCCCAGGCGCAAAGGGTATAATACACCTTGGAGCCACAAGCTGCTACGTGGGAGACAATACAGATATAATAGTAATGGATGAGGCGCTTGATATAATTGAAACCAAGCTGCTTAACGTCATAAACCTGCTGGCAAAATTTGCGGAGCAGTACAAAGCGCTGCCCACGCTGGGCTTCACGCACTATCAGCCCGCGCAGCTCACCACTGTGGGCAAGCGTGCCACGCTGTGGATGCAGGAACTTTTAATGGACTATGAGCAGCTCAAGTTTGTGAAAAGCCAGGTGAAGCTGCGCGGTGTAAAGGGCACAACAGGCACGCAAGCCAGCTTTTTGACGCTGTTTGACGGAGATGCCCAAAAGGTGCGCGAACTTGAAGCGCGTGTGGTGAACAAGCTGGGGTACAAAAGCGTATATCCGGTTACAGGCCAAACCTATTCGCGAAAATTTGACAGTATAGTAATAGACCTGCTCTCCTCAATTGCGCAGAGCGCGTATAAATTTTCTAACGATATGCGGCTGCTGCAAAATCTCAAAGAGATGGAGGAGCCGTTTTCCAGCAAGCAAATTGGTTCGTCCGCAATGGCGTACAAGCGCAATCCCATGCGCTGTGAGCGAATATCATCGTTGGCGCGCTATATAATATCCCTGGCGGTAAACCCTGCTATAACGGCATCCACACAATGGTTTGAACGCACGCTGGATGACAGCGCAAACAAGCGGCTCACAGTGCCGCAGGCATTTTTGGCAGCAGACGCCGTGCTGAATATATACATGAACGTAACGGACGGGCTGGTGGTGTATGGCAAGGTGATTGAAAAGCATATTATGCAGGAGCTGCCCTTTATGGCTACGGAAACAATACTTATGACGGCTGTGCAGCGCGGCGGAGACAGGCAGGAGCTGCATGAAAAGATACGAGAATACTCTATGCAGGCTTCACACCGCGTAAAGGCAGAGGGAAAAGAAAACAATCTGCTGGAGCTGATAAAGGCGGACAGCGCATTCCATATGACTGCCGCTGAAATAGATGAAATGATGCGTCCTGGAAACTTCACGGGAATGGCAGAGCAGCAGGTGGAGCATTTTCTCAGCGAAATTGTAAAGCCGTTGCTTGCGGAAAACAGCGCCAAATTGGGGCTAAAGGGAGAGGTGAACGTTTAACACCATCAAACCCGTTTATAAATAGAGCATAGAGAATTGCATGGCGCGCGGCTGTAGCGGCATGGCGCGTTCATTAGCAATAAAATATTTTAAAACGGGAGATTGTTATTTATGAAAGATTTAAAGGGAACAAAAACAGAAAAATGCTTGCAGGATGCTTTTGCGGGCGAATCTATGGCCAGCATGAAATATCGCTATTATTCTTCTAGGGCAAAAAAAGACGGCTATGTGCAGATAAGCAATATATTTCAAGAGACATCAGATAACGAAAAAGAGCACGCAGAGCTTTGGTTTAAGTGGCTGCACGGCGGCAAGGTGCCGGATACCATTGCAAACCTTAAAGAGGCTGCCGCAGGTGAGCACTATGAAACAACGGAAATGTACCCCGGCTTTGCCAAGATAGCAAAGGAAGAGGGCTTTGAAGATATCGCAAGAGAATTTGAGGGCGCGGGTGCCGTAGAGGCGGTGCACGAGGGGCGTTATAACAAGCTGCGCGAAAACATAGAGACGGGCAAGGTGTTTGAGCGGGATGAAGAGGTTATTTGGCAGTGCGGAAACTGCGGTCACCTGCATAAGGGAAAAAAGGCTCCGGAAAAATGCCCGGTGTGCCAGCACCCGAAAGCATACTTCCAGCTTGTAGAGGATAATTTTTAATATTATGCGTATGCTTTAGAGCATCGTATCGTCTATACCCGCAAAAATGCCTGTTCTCAGGCATTTTTGCTATGTGAGGCTCTTTGGCATCTGATACCATATCCTTCAAGAAGGGGCATCAACCCAAAGCATAAGGCCTTTCACCGATAGCTTGAGGCGAACGGATGTGCGCTCGCCTTTTTTATGTTATAATATTTTGAGTGATTCGGAAAGGTGAGTGTGGTATGACGGACGTGTTGCTGGCTACATATAACGGAAGCAAATATTTGGAGGAGCAGCTTGTTTCCCTCTTTTTGCAAACGGATCAAAGCTTTAATATAATAGCCAAAGATGACGGCTCTAAAGACGAAACACCCGCAATACTGAAAAAATATGCGGATAGATACAGCAAACGCTTTTGCGTGCTAGAGGGTGCGCCCTCAGGCAGCGCAAAGAACAACTTTTTTTATCTGCTGGAGCACAGCACGGCAGATTACATCATGTTTTGCGATCAGGACGACATGTGGAGCAGGGAAAAGGTGGAGCGCACTCTGGGCTGCCTGCAAGACGGCGAGGATGAATACGGCAAGGGCACTCCGCTGCTGGTGCATACGGATCTGGCAGTGGCAAACGGAGAAATGAAGGTAATAAACAGTTCGCTTATGCGCATGCAAAAGCTCAATCCGGGGTATAATTCTCTAAACAGGCTGATTGCTCAAAACAATGTTACGGGATGTACAGTAGCCATAAATAAAGCACTGCGCGAATTATTAGTGCCATCAGAGGGCGCGCTTATGCATGATTGGTGGATGGCGCTCACAGCCGCCGCCTTTGGGCAGGTGCTTTACTATCCCGGAGCTACTGTTATATACCGCCAGCACGGCGCAAATCAAGTAGGCGCAAAGGATGTTTCATCCAGCGAATATGTAAGCGAAAAGCTGCGTGATAAAGCAGGCATACGCGTGTCTATAAAAGATACCTATGCTCAGGCCGGCGCGTTTTTGGAAGCATATAAAGATAGGCTGTCAGAAGAGAATAAAACATTGTTGCGCAAATATGTAAAAATGGCTGATGAAAACATTATAAAACGGTTTTTTACACTGCAGAGCGGCGGATTTTTTAAAAGCGGTCTATACCGCAAGGCAGCGCAGATAATATACGGATAGACAGGAGAGAGATTTATGAAAGCAGAAATTTTATGCGTGGGAACAGAGCTTTTGCTTGGGGATATAGTAAACACAAACGCAGCCTACATAGCGCGTGAACTTGCCAATCTGGGCATAGATGTGTTTTACCAGAGCGTTGTAGGAGACAACGGCGACCGCCTGAAGGGCAGTTTGGAGCTGGCGTTTTCTCGCGCGGATATAGTTATTTTAACGGGAGGTCTTGGCCCCACATATGACGACCTTACAAAAGAAACTGTAGCACAATATTTTGGCGCACCTATGGAAATGGATCAGGCTTCGCTCCAAAGCATAACAATGTTCTTTACATCCATAGGGAAGCCTATGACGGAAAACAACAAAAAGCAGGCGATAATGCCCAAGGGGGCTACCATCTTCCCGAATAAGTGGGGAACGGCGCCCGGTCTGGCAATAACGGACGGAAAGCACACGGCAGTGCTGCTGCCCGGCCCGCCGCGCGAAATGAAGCCCATGTTCGATAACTGCGTAGTGCCGTATCTTATGAAATATTCGGACAAGACGCTCACCTCGCGCAGCATACGCATGTTTGGCATAGGTGAGTCTCAGGTAGAGGATATGCTGTACGACATGATGAAAAACGCCAAAAACCCCACGATAGCGCCATACGCCAAGACGGGCGAGGTGATGCTGCGTATCACTGCGGCGGCGGACAGCAGGGAAGAGGGGCTAAAAATGATTGACCCCGTGATAGAGGATATTTCCGGTGTGCTGGGCGAATATATATATGGTCTGGACGTGGAAAACCTTCAAACGGCACTGGTGGAGCAGTTAAAGGAACGCAAGCTGAAAATTGCCGTGGCGGAAAGCTGCACGGGCGGGCTGCTTTCAGAGCAGATAACGCAAATACCCGGCTCCAGCGATGTTTTCGACTGCGGTATTTGTTCGTACGCGAACGAAATAAAGCACAAGCTGCTGGGCGTGAGCGAAAAGACACTTAGCGAGTTTGGCGCTGTATCAGAGCAATGCGCGCGTGAAATGGCTGACGGCGTGAGAAAGCTGGCAGGAGCGGACATAGCCATATCCACAACGGGCATAGCAGGGCCGGGCGGCGGCAGCGCAGAAAAGCCTGTGGGCACGGTATATGTGGGCATATCCAGCGAAAAAACGAACGAGGTATTGAAGCTGGATCTGGGCGGCAGACGTTCGGATAACGAGCGAAACAATATTCGCTTCCGCACATCCCAGTTTGCCTTTGACAGAGTGCTTAAAATTATAAAGAGTTGGTACAAATGAAATACACAGAAATAATAGATAAACTCAGAAAAAACAGAACGCTTTCGGACGAAGATTTTTTATATCTCATAAACTGTACGGATGAGCAGGCAAGCGAATATCTGCGCACGCAGGCGAGGGAGGTCGCGCTTTCGCAGTTTGGCAACGCCATATATATGCGCGGACTCATAGAATTTACAAACTACTGCAAAAACGATTGCTTTTATTGCGGCATACGCAAAAGCAACCTCAAGGCAGAGCGCTACCGTCTCACAAAGCAGCAGGTGCTGGATTGCTGCGACGCCGGATATAAGCTGGGATTTCGCACCTTCGTGATGCAGGGCGGGGAAGACGCAGGCTATTCTGATGACGCGCTTGTGGACATATTGGAAGCTGTGAAGGGAAGGTATCCTGATTGCGCCATAACGCTTTCATTTGGCGAAAAGAGCCGCGAGGTATACGCGCGGTACAAGGCCGCCGGTGCGGACAGGTATCTGCTGCGCCACGAGACTGCGGACGCGGAGCATTACGGTAAGCTGCACCCGGCGGGGCAGGACCTTGCAAGCCGCGTGGAATGCCTCAATACACTAAAGGAGCTGGGCTTTCAGGTGGGCGTGGGCTTCATGGTCGGCTCGCCGCATCAAACGCCGCACACCATATTGAAGGATCTGCGATTCATAGAGAGCTTCAAGCCGCAAATGATTGGCGTGGGGCCTTTTTTGCCGCACCGGGACACTCCCTTTTGCGATATGCCCAAGGGCAGCCTGGAGCTTACCGTGAATCTGCTGGCCATTCTTCGCCTCATGATACCCAATGCGCTCATTCCTTCCACGACCGCGCTGGGAACCATAGACAAAAACGGGCGTGAGATGGGCATACTGGCCGGCGCGAACGTTGTGATGCCCAATCTATCGCCGATTGATGTACGCAGCAAATATCTGCTGTATAACGATAAAATAGCCACGGGCGAGGAGGCCGCCGAGAGCAAGAACCGCCTTGCCGCCAAGGTGGAGGCCATAGGCTATGAGCTGGCCGTGACGCGGGGAGATTTCGCCCCCGAAAAAAATGCGTAAAAGCGATGGATATACGGCGTAAAATGATTGACTATAGGCCGTCTTTCGTATATAATATTTTTTGTTGCCCACTACGTTGGGCAATGTAGGGGAGTAGCTCAGTTGGTAGAGCGACGGTCTCCAAAACCGTAGGCCGCAGGTTCGAGGCCTGTCTCCCCTGCCACAGGAAAAGCTTTGATTATCGTAAGAAATCAGAGCTTTTTATTTTTATGTTTTTTTAGATAGATATGGATTTGGGTTTATTTTGGGTTGATTATTGAAATGAGCTACTGTAAAATGTACCAAAAAATGAAAGAGGTGAAGATGATGTTGAAGATGAAGAACTTTGAAGAACTATCCGAAAACTCTTATAGGCTTACTGTTTACTATGGTTATAAGCCAAACGGACAACAGAACAGGCGTAGGCGAACGTTTAAATGGTCTAAAGAAAAATTGACGGATAATCAAAAGGAAAAGGAAGCGAGAGCAAACTATCAGGAATTTAAAAAGGAGGTGGAAAGCGGAACTTGCCTAGATAAAGGCAATATCACATTTGAACGGTTTACTCAAATATGGCTGACGGATTATGCAACAATAAAGCTTGCGCCAAAGACGGTTGAACGGTATAAATCTCTACTGTACCGCATCAATGAAGAACTTGGGGATTTAAAGCTGCATAGAATTGAGCCGCTACATATCGTAAAGCTTATGAACAGACTTACCAACAGCGGTATGCGAATCGACCAAAAATATTCCTTGAAAGAAGAGTATTTTGCATCTATAAGGAAAAACAGAAAGAAGCTGTATGAAGTAGTAAACGAGAGGACTGTTGCTAATATTCTGAAAGGCGGTGTTACCAACGGACAGACTGCTATAAAGATAGCTGATGTTTCCAAGATGAATATATCGGAATTGTTTGACGTTAAAAATTCCAAGGATAAATTATCCCAGCAAACATTGCTTCATCATTACAAACTGCTGAATTCAATCTTTAACAAGGCTATCAAATGGCGTTATATATTGCTTAATCCCGTTAATGGTGCAAACGACTATTGCCCACGTGTTGAGCGAAAGGAAAAGGAATTCTTGAATAATGCCGAAATATCTACTATGTTTGAGCTTATGGAAGGTGAGCCTTTGAAGTATCAGGCAGCCGTTTACATTGCTGTGCTGGGTGGCTTGCGTTTGGGAGAGGTGATTGCTTTGAAATGGTCGGATATAGATTTTGATACCGCCAGACTGAGTATTACCAAAGCGGCACAATATGTAAGTGGATTGGGCAACTTTGAGAAAACGCCTAAAAACGATAGCAGCAAAAGACCTGTGATGCTTCCAGAAATAGCTTTAGAAAAACTGCGTGAGCTGCAATCAGAACAAAGTATTGAAAAAGAAAACTTGGGAAGCCAGTGGGTAGACAATGACAATGTGTTTACACAATGGAATGGCGAGAGAATAGCATACGGCACTGTAAGCCATTGGTTTGCCAAATGGATTGCGGCAACAGATTTGCCCAAGGTGACCTTTCATGGTCTTAGGCATTCCCATGCTTCACTATTGATAGCAAACGGCGAGGATATAGCAAGAGTCTCTAAGCGGCTGGGGCATTCCAGAATATCTACAACGCTAGATATTTATACTCACGCAGATGAAAAAAAGGATGAGGACTGGCCTTCCCCCCTGTAATTGATCCAGAAATAGGTTTAGAATAAAAGAGAACC
>CAYXBW010000099.1:0-8752 GCA_964463305.1 uncultured Christensenella sp.
CGTAGCCGTAGGAAACCTGCACGATGGATTTTTTGGAAGCGCCCGCCATATCAAGAGAGCGCGCCACGCATTCCGCCCAGCTCGTTATGTCCTTATGGGTGTAGCCAACCGCCGTGGGCTTGCCCGTTGTGCCAGACGAGGCGTGTATGCGGACGATATCGCCTATGGGCGAGGCGAACATACCGTATGGGTAGGAATCCCTGAGATCCTCTTTTGTGGTAAACGGCAGGTATGATATATCATCTATTGTTTTTATGTCCTCAGGCGCTATCCCCGCGCTTTGCATTTTTTTGCGATAAAATTCCACGTTTTGGTATACTCTGTACACCAGCTCCCTCAGCCGCGCGGATTGCAATTCGCGCATTTGCTCACGCGGCATAGCCTCAAAAGATTCGTTCCACATCTGTTGTTTTCCCCCCATGGCGTTATAGCATTCTAACAAATGCTATTTATGTATTTTTTGCAATGCCGCCTGCCCGCAAGGCAGCAGCGGCAGATTGCTTTTATGGCAAAATGTACCCGTTTAGTACATTCGCTATTTATTTTCATAACCTATCAAAAAGGCTTTTTCATTTATTTCCTTAAAGGCGGGCTTTACAGTGCCTGTTATTATATCCAGCCATACTTCCTTTTCTATATCCATATGGCGAGCCAGCACGCCCAGCAGAACCGTATTAACCGCTTTCACGCTGCCTGCCTCTGCAGCGGCGCTGAGCGCATCCATAAATACGGCATTTGGAAAATGCGCCTTTATTTGACCCGGTATATCCTGAGGATATTCCGCCGCGCCGGTTATTACAGGCATTGGCAGTATGCGCTGAGTGCTGGCATACACATTGCCGCCGTTCTTTTTAAGATAAGGAAGCCACCTAAGCGCCTCCAGCTGCTCAAACGCCAGCAGCACGTCTGCGCCGCCCTCCTCTATTACGGGAGAGTACACCTTTTCGCCCTTATCTCCCATGCGAACATAAGTTACCACGCTGCCGCCGCGCTGAGCCATGCCATGCACCTCAGACAGCTTCACATCATATCCCAGTTTCATGGCGAGACGCCCCAGCACCACGCTTGTTAAAAGCGTTCCCTGACCGCCTACGCCAGCTATGATTATATTTTTCATACTTCACCTCCGGCTATCGCGCCAAACGGACATACATCCATACAAACGCCGCAGCCCACGCACAGCGAGCTGTCTATAACCACCGCGCCCTCGCCCTTACGTATGGCGGAGCAGCCCAGCTTCATGCAGCCGCCGCAGTTTTTACAATCCTGCGTAACTGTGAGTGAGGGCTTTATGGCAGCCTTGTCTATAAGCACGCAGGGGCGTTTAGTTATAATTACCGAAAGCTCCTCGCGCTTTGTTTCATTCATCAACGCCTGCTTCAGCGCGGGCAGATCAAACGGATCTACCACCACCACATTTTTGACCCCTATAGCCTTGACCAGCGCGGGTATATCAACCGCGGGGGCTTCCTCTCCCCTTGCGTTTTTGCCGGTTGCCGGGTGATCTTGGTGTCCTGTCATTCCCGTGGTTGAATTATCAAGTATCATCACCGTAGAGGTAGCGCCGTTGTACAACATATCTATAAGCCCTGTTATTCCAGAATGCATGAATGTGCTGTCCCCTATAACGCTTACCAGCCTGCGGGCAAATTCGCTTCCGCGCGCCTTCTCTATGCCGTGTGCCATGCCTATGGATGCGCCCATGCAAAGCGTGGTGTCTATGGCGGAAAGCGGCGCGAGCGCGCCCAGTGTGTAGCAGCCTATATCACCCATAGCTATTATGTTCAGCCTGTTCAGCATATAATACACCGCTCTGTGCGGACAGCCGGGGCAGAGCACGGGCGGGCGCTGCGGCAGCGCGCCTACGTCTGTAACGTCCACACTCTCGCCCAGCAGCTGTTTCTTTATAAGGTTTACGGAATATTCGCCCTGCAGCGTGAATATATCCTTGCCCGTTACAGCTATTCCCATAGTTTTTATCTGGTTTTCTATGAAAGGCTCCAGCTCTTCAATAACATAGAGCTTTTCCACCTTGGAAGCAAAATCTGCAATCAGCTTTTTGGGCAGCGGATATACCATACCCAGCTTCAATACGCTGGCGTTTGGCAGCGCCTCTTTTACATAATCATAACAGATGCCGCTTGTAACCACACCTATTTTGCTATCGTTCATTTCTATTTTGTTCAGCGCAAAACTGTCTGCAAATTCTGCAAGGTCTGCCGTGCGCTTTTCCACTATTATATGCCGCGCTTTGGCCATGCCCGGCATCATAACATACTTGCCTATATTTTTTTCATAGGGCTTTAGCTCAGCCGGCTTCCTTTCGCCCGGTTCCACCAGCCCGCGCGAATGGGATATGCGCGTGGTGGAGCGAACAAGCACCGGTGTGTCAAATTTTTCGCTTAGATCATAGGCTGCGGACATGAAATCCTTTGCCTCCTGCGCGTCTGACGGCTCCAGCATGGGCAGGTGCGCGCTGCGCGCATAAAAGCGTGAATCCTGCTCATTTTGGCTGGAGTGCATTCCGGGGTCATCCGCCACAATAATAACCAGCCCGCCGTTCACACCCGTGTAAGAGGCTGTAAAAAGCGGATCGGCAGCCACGTTCAGCCCTACGTGCTTCATGCAGCAAAGCGCCCGCGCTCCGCCAAAGCTGGCTCCGCAGGCAACCTCCAGCGCCACCTTTTCATTTGGCGCCCACTCCGCGTATACGCCCTCATAATGTACAATGTTTTCCGTGATTTCGGTACTTGGCGTTCCCGGATAGGACGAAACAACGCCCACCCCCGCTTCGTACGCACCGCGCGCGAATGCCTCGTTACCCAGCATAATTTCCTTCATCAAGCATACTCCTAACTATTGACCAACCCACATTTTTTTACAATATATTGGGTTGGATATTATATCATTCACATAATATAGCAGTATGAAATTTTTTTCTACTGCCATAGCATTTTTACCTAACTTAGTATAATACAAAAACAACAAAAAGAAAACACTTCAATGCGCAAACCCCACATGAAGTATATTGGTTCAATCCATATCACTCTATATCAAGCGTAAGCGTATGGGCATGCAGTATGTCTCTTGTGTACATGCCGCCTATTCCCTCGCCGCTCATTGCGGCAACGCAAGCCAGTATAAAACCTTTGTGCGCCACTATCAGCACGCTTTTGCCTGCATATTCCTCCAGCACCTGAGCCGAAAAATCCTCGCAGTTTCTGTAAAAATCTCTTATGCTGTCCCCGCTTGGGAAAACATAATTTATCATGTCTGCGTTATAAGCCGCCCATTCAGCAGGGTATAACGCCTCTATCTGCTCTCTTGTCAGCCCTTCAAACACACCAAAATTCAGCTCGTGTATTTCGGGAAGCTGCAATATCAGCTCCGGCTTTTTATTGAACGCGTGGAGCGCAAATTGCGCTGTTTGCTCTACACGCTTCATGTAGCCGTACAGCATAACATCAAAAACATCTTCTTTTATAAGCTGTGCCGCATTCTCTGCCATAGCCTCGCCCGCGCCATCAAGCGGCGGATCAAGCACACCCGAATATATGTGCTCTGTGTTGTGCTGTGTGGTGCCGTGCCGCAAAAAAGTGATCCTGGTTTTCAAATCCGTATACCCCCATAATAAATTACGTGCTGCATAAGTACGCCCTTATTGCAAGCCCCCTCATAATGAGTTTAAAACATTTCGCGGTATATAAAAGAGGCGTTTCCGCCTCTTTTTGCTTGCATTACAGCTTTGTTTTGCGCTTTGTGAGGCTGAGCCTCGCCATTGCCCTTGCCAGTGCAATTTTGCTTCTGCGGTATTCCTCTGCGCTCTGCCGCTGCCTCATGCGCTCTTCGGCGCGCTCCTTGGCGCGTTCGGCACGCTTTATATCTATTTCATCCGGCCATTCCGCCGTCTGTGTAAACATAATGGTCTCGTCCGGCCTTACCTCCACAAAACCCTCGGCAACGGAGCAGGCCAGCCATCTGTTGCCCGTGTTTATGCGCACCTCGCCCGGCAGTATGGTAATAACCATAGATTCATGCCCCTTCTGTATGGACATCTCTCCGTCTTCCGTATTGAATATTATGGATTCAACGCTGTCCACAAAAAAGGAACGTTCCGGCGTTAATATCTCGGTCAAAAATTTAGCTGGCATATATCATCACTCCATCGTTTTGGCCTTGGCTCTGGCCTCATCCAGATCACCCACCATGAAGAAGGCCTGCTCCGGCAGATCGTCTGCCTTGCCGTCCAGTATATCCTTGAAGCTTTGTATGGTATCCGCAACGGGTACGAACTTGCCCGCGCTGCCTGTGTATACCTCTGCCACAAACATAGGCTGAGAAAGGAAACGCTGTATTTTGCGCGCGCGGAAAACCAATATCTTATCCTCCGGCGCAAGCTCTTCCATACCCAGTATGGAAATTATGTCCTGCAGCTCTTTGTAACGCTGCAATGCGTTCACCACGCGTCCCGCCGTCTCGTAATGCTCGTTGCCCACTATGCGGGGGTCCAGTATGCGCGAGGAGGATTCCAGCGGGTCTACCGCCGGATATATACCAAGCTCCGAAACGCTTCTGGAAAGAACCGTAGTGGCGTCAAGGTGGGAGAAGGTGGTGGCCGGCGCGGGGTCTGTGAGGTCGTCCGCGGGCACGTATATGGCCTGCACGGAGGTTATGGAGCCGTGCTTTGTGGAGGTTATGCGCTCCTGCAATGCGCCCAGCTCATTTGAAAGAGTGGGCTGGTAGCCAACGGCGGAGGGTATGCGCCCCAGCAATGCCGAAACCTCTGAGCCCGCCTGTATAAAGCGGTATATATTGTCTATAAACAGCAGTATGTTTTGCTGCGTCTTGTCCCTTAAATATTCCGCCATCGTTAGGCCGGTCATGGCAACGCGCATACGTGAGCCGGGCGGCTCGTTCATCTGGCCAAAGGCCAGCGCGGTATTTTTCAATACGCCGCTCTCCGTCATCTCCTGTATGAGGTCATTGCCCTCTCTGCTTCGCTCGCCCACACCCGTGAAAACAGAGTAGCCGCCGCCCTCCGTGGCTATGTTGTGGATCAGCTCATTTATGAGCACCGTTTTGCCCACTCCGGCTCCGCCAAAAAGGCCTATCTTTCCGCCCTTGGCGTAGGGAGCCAAAAGATCTATTACCTTAAGACCGGTCTCAAATATTTCAGAAACCGGGTTTTGCTCTGAAAATGGGGGGGCTTCGCGGTATATAGAGGAATACTCCTCCGTTTCTATTTCTCCGAGGCCGTCTATCTCCTCACCCATAACGTTCACCACGCGGCCGAGTATGTTGTCTCCCACAGGGATGGTTATGGGGTCGCCCGTGTTGTATACCGTCATGCCGCAGTATATTCCCTCAGTGGCGTTGAGCGCGATGCAGCGCACCACATTTCCGCCAATCTGCGCGGCCACCTCCATCCATATACGCTTGCCCTCGTTTTCCACAAAGAGCACAGTGTCTATGGGCGGCATGGTTTTTTCGCTGAACTGAACGTCCAATACCGGCCCGGTTATTTTTACGATCTCGCCCTCGCTGACAATTTTATATTGATACATATGCCATCTACTCCTATCAGACCATGGCGTCCATGGCCCCTACTATTTCCGTTATTTCACGCGTTATGGCCTGCTGCCGCGCGTGGTTCATCTCTATGTTCAGCTTCGATATCTCCTCATCCGCATTGCGTGAAGCGCTGTCCATTGCCATCATTCGGGCGCTGTTTTCGCTTGCAAACGACTGCACCAGCGCACCATACACCAACCCTATTATATACTGCGGTATAAGCGTATCAAAAACCTGCCGCGGAGATGGATGGTAGCTCAGCTCATCGTTGTATTCCAGCTCCACATCAACATCCTGAAAGGTTTCTATCTCTGCCGGAAGCAGCTTTATTGCAACGGGCGTCTGCTTCACGTTGGAATAGTAGCGCGTATATATAAGGTATACCTCGCGCATAACGTTTTCCTTAAACATTCCCGCAATATCGTCCACCAGATTACGTGCTTCATAAAGCGTGGGGTTTTGCGCTATATGCAGATACTCCACGTCTATGGGCTGCTTTTTCCTCTCGAAAAACGCGCGCGCCTCCTGCCCTATGGTTATGATGAATTTTTCATCATCCGTCATAAAATCCATAGCGTAATTCAGCACATTGTGATTGTATCCGCCGCACAAGCCCTTATCTGCCGCTATAACTATATAGGCCGGTATGCCCTCCTC
Organism: uncultured Christensenella sp.; assembly: GCA_964463305.1. Lineage (GTDB taxonomy): Bacteria > Bacillota > Clostridia > Christensenellales > Christensenellaceae > UBA5399. The sequence continues at coordinate 6,229 of CAYXBW010000099.1, forward strand.
GTGCTTGCGCAAAAATGTATGCGTAAGCTCATGTGAATGGACAAGTATATCCTTCAGCGCCGAACGCACGCGGTCAAAATACAGCCGGTTAGCATCGTAGCGCTGTATGGCCTTTTGCATTTTGGAAGTGGAAATGAGCTTCATTGCCTTTGTTATCTGGCTGGTTTGCCCTATTGCCCTTATGCTGTTGTTTATATCAGATGCGCTTCTCATGTGCCCGCCTCTATGGCAGCGATATCCATATCGCCGTCCTTATTGCCTAAAAAGTTCTTTTTAAATTCTTTTGCCGATTCCAGTATGGCCGCCGTCTGCTCCTCTGTTATTGATCCGGTCTCTTTCAACTCGTTTTTGAGGTCTGCATGCTTTGCGTTCACATAATCCAAAAACGCCGCGTTGAATTCGCGCACCCTGTTTGCCGGAAGATCCATAAGCACTTTGTTTGTAGCCATGCATAGCACTATTATTTGATCCTCAACATCCATAGGCTCGTATTGGGGCTGTATAAGCGTTTGCGTGAGACGTATGCCGTTAGCAAGTGAATCCTGCGTAGCCTTATCAAGATCGGCGGCAAACTGAGCAAATACTGCCAGCTCTCTATATTGTGCCAGCTCTATTCTCAGCGGACCCGCAACCTTGCGCATAGCCTTTGTCTGCGCCGCGCCGCCCACACGAGAAACCGAAAGACCCACGTTTACAGCCGGACGCTGGCCTGAGTTGAAAAGCTCCGTCTCAAGGTATATCTGCCCGTCAGTTATGGATATAACGTTTGTGGGTATGTAGGACGAAATATCTCCGTCCATGGTTTCAACTATGGGCAATGCCGTCATAGAGCCGGCTCCCAGCTTATCAGAAAGCTTTGCCGCACGCTCCAAAAGACGTGAATGCAGATAGAAAACGTCACCCGGGTAGGCCTCGCGTCCCGGCGGCCTGCGCAGCAAAAGAGACATAGTGCGGTATGCCACGGCGTGCTTTGAAAGATCGTCATATACCACCAGCACATCCTTGCCCTTATACATAAAATCTTCCGCTATGGCGCAGCCCGCGTATGGCGCTATATATTGCATGGGCGCCGTATCACTTGCGGTTGAGACCACCACTGTGGTATAGTCCAGTGCGCCAAATTCGTCCAGCTTGTTTACTATCTCGGCAACCGTTGATGCCTTTTGCGCTATGGCAACATATACGCAAATAACGTCCTTGCCCTTTTGGTTTATTATGGTATCCACGGCTATTGCCGTTTTGCCCGTTTGCCTGTCTCCTATTATAAGCTCACGCTGACCGCGACCTATGGGTATCATGGAGTCTATTGCCATTATTCCCGTTTGAAGCGGCTGATTTACAGACTGGCGGTCTATTATTGGGGGGGCTTCAGATTCTATAGGTCTGTAATTATCTGTTTTTATATTACCCAGTGCATCCACCGGCAGCCCCAGCGGATTTATTACCCTTCCCAGCAGCTCTTCACCCACCGGTACTTTAACAACTCCGCCTGTATGCCTCACCATAGAGCCTTCCATTACGTTGGCTGTGCCGTTCAAAAGCACCGCACCCACACGTTCACGCTCCAGGTTCATTACTATTCCATACGCGCTGTTCTCAAACTGCAGCAGCTCTCCGTTTCTCACGCCCTCAAGGCCGCGAACAAACACTATTCCGTCACCCACGCGCTCTACAACGCCTATCATAGAAACGTCGTATTTTGAGTCGAACTTAGTTACCTTGTCCATAAGATCGTTGCTTATGCTCTGCTTCTCGGCATCGCTGTCCACCTCGCGTTCTATGGACTTAAGCATTTCATCCAGCTCAGCGTGATTCATTATATCTGAATTCTCGCCCATATAATTATGAATCCTTTCCAAATATGACCGTACGCTAAGGTCGTATATCATATTGTTTATGGTCGCACGAAAACCGCCGTACAAGCTGGGATCGATATCTATACTGAAATCGATCTTCGCGTCCAACAGCTTTTCGAATCTTTCCTTTATCTTTGCCAGCTCGTCCTCGGGCAGCTCCGAGGCGCTGACCAGTTTACCTTTAAGCTCCTCCAAAGTTTAGCCCACCTTTTCAAAGAATTTGTCTATTATATCTTTATTGTCCGCATAGGAAACTTCGCGCTCCAGCACTTTTTCCGCAATTCTTACGGCGATGCGTGTAACCTCCTGGCGCATATCCAAAATAGCCTGCTTTTTCTGGTCTGTCAGGTTTTTCTTTGTGCGCTCCCTAAGCTCCTTGGCCTGCGTTTCCGCCTCTACCATTATCTGCTTTGCCTGCTCGTCTGCTATATCCTTACCCTGGTTGATTATCTGCGCAGCAAGATCCTGGGCGTTGCCCATCATCTCGTCATAGCGCGCCTTCAGCTGCTCTGCGTCCGTGTGCAATCTGGCGGCGTCATCTATCTGCCGCTGTATCTCTTCGGAACGCTTGTTCAAAAACTTCATTATCGGTTTATAGAACAACAGGCGTATAAACACGAACAATATGACGATATTTATGATATAAAGACATATTTCCCAAATATTTA
>CAYXBW010000100.1:0-8703 GCA_964463305.1 uncultured Christensenella sp.
CTTAAAATGCGCGGCGCGTAATATTTAACTGAGGAATGTGTAAGGCGAGCCTATACCGCTTAAAGAAAATTCTGCGGCGGTGCGCTGGTATGTCATCCTGTCAAGCATCCATTGCGGAAGACTGTAGTTTGACTGGTAATTTGAAAAGATCGCAAAAAGCAATACGGCAGCAAGGCAAACGGCTATAATAACTATGATCAACACATTTTTGTTTACCTTCTTCTTTTCTGTAGCTCCAAGTGGGCGAATGCCCGAAAGGCTGTAATTGCAGCTGGAACACCATTCATCCCAATCTTCATTTATATGCCTGCATTTAGGACAAACTTTCATAACGCAGCACCTCCCAAAAGAACTATATGGTCAAAAATCACTTTATTATATAATACCACACAGCTCACTTTTTGACAGCTGTTTTTGAATATAAAATATGTAATGAGTAAAAGAGGTGTTATTATGCATATTATGTAGAAAGTTAGAAATGAGAAAAGCCGCCCTGCGAAGCATCATCGCAAAGCGGCTTTGTGTTAATGGTCTTTACGCCGGCTGCACATTTACAGCGCGGAGTTTTCCGCTGTTCTTGGGATCAGCTTCTATGTCAAAAGCCACATGCTGACCTTCTTGCAGCGATTTATAACTGCTTTCAGAAACGATAGCTGAGAAATGTACGAATACGTCCTCGCCGCCGTCATCATTTGAGATAAAGCCATACCCCTTTTCTGCGTTAAACCATTTTACTGTACCACTGTTCATGCTGGTACCTCCTCTAGATTTTTTGTATTTCACTTACATGAAAAGACCTCATATTTCTGTAAACCATAAACGTTCGATTCACACAAATACGAGGTCTACCGATACGGAAATTACGTTATTAGATTATCACAATAAATTTACGATGTCAAACAAAATCCTGTATTTTACAGTAAATTTTTTAATATTTATTTAATTTTAACGCATATATATAATATTTGAAATAGGCACATTCCAAAACGGAATGGCAAAACAGAAAAAAACAGGCTTGACAATAACGTTACGTGATAGTTTATATTTAGCTGCATGGGAGGTGCAATATGAATACAGTAAAGGAAATTTCCAAAATTGCAGGTATCAGCGTGCGCACGCTGCATTATTATGATGAGATTGGGCTGCTTGCTCCGGCAATGGTTACGGAGGCGGGCTATCGCCTATATGGCGGAGAGGAGCTTTCGCGCCTACAGCAGATATTGTTTTTGCGGGAGCTTGATTTTAGCCTTAAAGATATATCTGCAATATTAAACTCACCTGCCTATAATAGGGATACGGCGCTGGCCGGGCATCGAGAAATTCTGGTGAAGAAGCGTGACAGGCTGAATGGCCTGATATCCCTGATGGACAGTATAATGAAAGGAAATGATGAAATGAGCTTTAAAGAATTTGATGTTACCGAAATAGAGGCGGTTAAGGAAAAATACCGTGAGGAGGCACTTTTGCGCTGGGGAAACACCCAAGAATACGCGCAGTGCAAGAAAAAAACAGAGGGCTACGGCAAGGAGGACTGGCAGCGTATAAGTGCGGAAATGGACAATATATTTTCGCGGCTGGCAGGCTGCATGAGTGAAGCGCCGGAAAGCCCGCGTGTTCAGGAGCTGGTGGAAGAACTAAGGCTGCACATTTGCAGAAATTATTATGAATGTACAGATGAGATACTTGCAGGGCTTGGTAAAATGTACACTGAGGATGAGCGATTCAAAAACAATATAGATCGCCACGGAAAAGGGCTTGCCGAATTTATAGGCGAAGCGATCGCTGCACGACAGAATCTATGATATAAGGGCTGCCACATTATAGTGGCAGCCCTTATATATGTTTGCAGTATAGTATAAGCAAGCATACACTTTTTATTATAAGGCTGATAAAAGCAGATTCGTGAGCCTGCGGAAAAAGCCATCCATCAGTTGAATGTTGCACAGCAGATTTTCATTGCTTTTAAGACAACCTTGACCAAATACTGCCGGGGCAGGGTGGCCGCTGCTTGAGAAAGATACGTAAAAAAGCTGCCGCAGCTTACTCTACGTTGCGGTGACGCGCTTCAAGGTCGGCAAAGGTCATACCCAGTTTTTCTGTGAGCAGCATTATTATTACATCGCATAGCATATAAAGCTGCTGTTCGTATTGGTTGCCCATTATTTGTACGGTGGGCACAACATCGTCACGCTCCACCAAATATGCCTGAGAACGCACAAAAAGAACAAAATCCGCATATTTTTTTACATTCACACCATCAGGATTGCCGGTAAAAAGCGCCAGCTTGCCGCCAGCGTCCTTCGCTTTTTGCATTATATAGCTGAAAGAACCTATGTCTCCGCGCCCGTCCGACATAACCAGCAGATCGCCCGGCTTTATGCCTATTGTGGTATCATCCCATATCCATTGTGCGCGCTTGCCCATGTGCGCAAGACGCATCGCAAAACCGCGCAGCGATATGCCCTCACGGCCGGCGCCCAGCACAAATATATTGTTGGCGGAGGCTACGGCCTCCATAAACTGCTCTAATTGCTCCATGCTCAAAAGTGAGAAGACCTCTTTGTGCTCTTCCATCATTTTTGTTGTCAAATTTGTATAGGATTCTTTTAAATTCATATAAAAATACTCCTTTTCAAAAGTGTGCTGCCATAGTTTTTAGGTGATTATATTCTCACGCGGAAAGAAAGTCAAGGAGCTTTTTGGCTACTTAGTGTATACTATACCGGAGTTCACAATAATAGAAAGGAACGATACGAGACATAACATGATATTGTGGCTTGCTTTAAACTGTGCGAAATATAGCAAAATCTAAAATGAGTAGCTAATATGCAAGAAACCAACCTTTTGCGCAATTCAACTTCGCAAAACGATATGATATATTCAGCATATCGGATTACTAAGCATATACAATCTCAAAATTATTAATTTGAATAGTACATATTGAACTCAAGTATTTTTTATTTATGTGTTTTGTTTGGTATCTAGGAGCATTGAATGACGGAATATGAAGAAATTGCACTAAAAAAAATAATAAAGGATTGCCTTGTGGATAAGGTTTATTACCAAATAAATCTTATATTTGGCAAGTATGGCATAAGCAATGCTGAAATCAGTACGCACATAGGCTGGGATCCTGCCGGATTTCGGCAAAAATATAACAGAAGCAATGATCTGCGGCTCACTACCTTTGTGAAAATATATGCGGCGATTCTTGAAATCATAGAACAGCGCGAAGAAGAATTTGGACTGGATGACAATAAACAGACGGAAGTGGAAATTACTGAGCTAATTACACAAAATGAGTTGGAACTGGCACATCTGTTTAACCATATAAGCGCAGTTGCTGAGGGTAAGACGGAATTTCTGAACAGACCCCGCCTAATAGAGACATTTCTTTCGCTGCGACAATTTGTATTGCTTGGCAAAAAGAACAAGAAGCTTACCGAGAGGGAAGTGGAAGTTTATATCAATTACTACAAAATGATATGAGAGAAGAAGAGATGCACACAGAATTTGAAGACATAATGCAAAAGTTTGCCAACGACCCGGCAAATATGGTTTTGGAGGGCGTGGATGGCTTTGTGAAATGCTATCCGGATATGATTTCACCCACGGAAAACGGAAAAGTTTTTAAATATGCAGGAGCGCCCGTTAAGGGCAAGGTGGGGCTGATATCTGGAGGCGGAGCCGGCCATGATCCCGCTTTTATAGGATATATTGGCAAAAACATGCTGGATGCAGTCGCGGTGGGGGGAATATTCGTTCCGCCCACGGCGGAGGAGTTTTATGAAGCCATGAAGGCAGTTGATGCGGGAAAAGGAGTGGCCTGCTTATACGGCAACTATATGAGAGACAGAGACAACGTGGCGCGCGCGGTAGAGATGGCGGAGCAAGACGGCATAACCGTTAAAACGGTTATAGCGAATGATGATATTGCCGTAACTGAGCGCGAGAAAAGGCGCGGTCTGGCCGGTGAAGTGCTCATGTGGAAGGTGGGCGGAGCCGCAGCGGCACTGGGCTACGATCTGGACGGTGTAATAAACGTTACACAAAAGGCCATAGATGCCACCCGCAGCATGGGAGTGGGGCTGTCTTCCTGCATTATACCAATGGTGGGGCGTCCTAATTACATAATAGAGCAGGGTACTATGGAAATAGGCATAGGTCATCACGGCGACCCCAGCCTGGATACATCCAAGCTCAAGCCTGCGGATGAGATAGTGGACAGGATGCTTACGGCAATACTTGATGATATGCCGCTAAAAGCTGGTGACGAGGTGGCAGTGCTAATATCCGGTTTGGGCAATACAATGCTTATGGAGCAAAACATACTTTTCCGCAGGGCGTTTGACAGCCTTGCAGAAATGGGAGTAAAAATAAGCTGGTCCAATGTGGGCAATTTCTTCACCTCGCTGGATATGATGGGGGCAACCATAACGCTCATGAAGCTTGATGATGAACTTAAAAAGCTAATGTGCACCCCTGCAAACAGTTACGCGCTCAAGATATTTTAAGCGCACAAAAAGCTGAGAAGCATTTAAAGGTAAAAGTTGCGGTTTGGTTTTAGGTGTTTTTGACCAAGCCAATATTATGCGGCAAAGATTTAGAGCTGCTCAAAATATAAAATTATATAGCCCGGCTAATACCGGACGAATGTGTGATAAAAGAATCTGGAGGATAGAATGGGAAGATATTTAGTAGGCTGCGATATAGGAACAAGCGCCACAAAATCTGTGATAATAAATGAAGCGGGGGAGATTTTAGGAAACAAGACAATAGACTACCCCACGCTCACAAACAGCAAGGGCTGGGCAGAGCATGATCCTGCTACATATTGGGAGACGACGGCAGCCACAATGAAGGAGGCCATACGCCAGTCAGGCGTAGACCCTGCTGATATAAAGGGCGTTTCTGTAAGCGCGCATTCGCCTGCCTGCATATTGGTGGATAAGGATTTGAACCCGCTGCAGCTCAGCCATTTTTGGATGGACAGACGTGGCACGGCGGAAACGGAATATATAAAGCAAAAAATAGGCGAGGATCGCGTATTTGATGTGAGCGGCAACCCCATAGACCCGTATTATGCAACGGTAAAGCTGCTCTGGGAGAAAAACAACCGCCCGGAGCTTTACAATAAGGCTGTTTGCTTTCAAACAGTGGCGGATTACCCGCGTATGATGCTTACGGGCAAGCTGGCAACAGATTATTCAAACGCCAGCCTAATAGGTATAGCATTTGACATAGTAAACAAAAAGTGGGATGAGGCAATGCTGGAAGAGCTGGGGCTTGATCCGGAAAAATTCCCCAAGCTGTACGCCTGCGATGATATAGTGGGCGAGGTCACTGCCGCTGCGGCGGAAGCAACGGGCCTTAGGGCGGGCACGCCCGTTATAGCGGGTACGGTGGACTGCAACGCGGCCTGGGTGGCGGGCGGTGCAATAGACGATGGAGATATATCGCTGGTTATGGGCTCGGCGGGCGTTATGGGCATAGTGCACAAACAGCCCAAGTTTACAAAGGATCTCATAACAATAGTGCATGCTTCAAATTCAAAGGATACATACACCACGCTGGCCGCCATTTGCGGCTGCGGCTCCGCACTGCGCTATTATAAGGAAAAATTTGCCGACATAGAGGGAATAGTGGCGGAGCAGTTGGGTGAAAATACATATACCTACCTTTGTGAGCGCGCGGGCAAGATACCCGTGGGAAGCGAAGGGCTTATAACGCTGCCCTACTTCATGGGCGAGAGAACGCCAATATGGAACCCCAAGGCGCGCGGCGTTATGTATGGCATGAGCTATGCGCACACCAAGGATCACATGCTGCGTTCCTTCCTGGAGGGGGCGGCGCTGGCGCTAAAGCACAATTTTGAGCTTATAAAGCGTACGGGCATAAGCATGAAGCTGCCCATGGTGATGGGAGAGGGCGGTGCGCAAAGCCCCATATGGAGGCAGATAGTTTGTGACTGTATAGGCGTGCCGGGAGACTATATGAGCGCTTCTATGGGCGCGCCCGTGGGCGATGCCATAATGGCAGGTGTGGCAACAGGTGTTTTCAAAGATTATAACGTGGTAAAGGGCTGGGTAAGCGCTTCTGCAACAACCTATCCTATAGAGAAAAACCAGCAGATATACGATGATCTGTACAAGATATACCGCAGCCTGTACGAAGAGGTGAAGGGACATTATGACGAGCTGGCTGAAATAGTTGCCAAAGCGGGCGAAGCAGCAGAAGGCTAATGGTGAAAATGTTCTTTGTGCCCCACTGCTGGCGGTAACAAGTGTTATGTTTTTTGTTTTGCTTACTTTGAGTAAGTGAATTAAATAAAGGAGGAAGAAAGATGAAGAAGATTGTATGTTTCGTAGTGATTGCAGTAATGGCTGTTACGCTGCTTAGCGCGTGCTCCACGCCTGCACCGGCGGCAAGCTCCGCACCGGCAGCGGCTCCGGCAGAGAGCGCGGCAGCGCCCGCAGAGAGTGCAGCGGCACCCGCAGAAAGTGCGGCGGCTCCGGCTGAAAGCGCGGCTGCTCCCGCAGAGAGCGCAGCGGCGCCTGCGGCAGACGCAAAGGACAACAGCGAATACACCATCGTTATGGTGGCAAAGCACGAGGGTATCTCCTGGTTTGACGATATGCGCATAGGCGTAGACGAATTTGCCAAGAATACAGGTGTAAACGCATACCAGATAGCTCCCGAGGGCGGAGACCCGGCCAAGCAGGTTCAGATGGTTGAGGATCTCATAGCTCAGGGCGTAGACGCTATCTGTGTTGTTCCCAACGACGCCCAGTCTATGGCTCCCGTACTGCAAAAGGCAAGGGATCAGGGCATAGTGGTTATAGGCCACGAAGCTCCGGACATCCTGGATTCTGTAGATTATGACATGGAAGCATTCCCGAACAAGGAGCACGGCGTTCGCTTTGGCGAAAACCTTGCAAAAGCAATGGGCGGCGAAGGCAAATTTGCTTCTTTCGTAGGCATGCTCACAATGGTTCCTCACATGGTTTGGTGGGAAGAGTGCGTAAACTATCTCAAGGAAAACTATCCTGACATAGAGTGCATCACTCCTGAGCCTATAGAGGATCTGAATGATAACCAGGTTGCTTATGATAAGGCCATAGAGGTTCTCAAGGCCAATCCTGACATAAAGGGCTTCACGGACAGCGCAGCTTCCGGCGCGGGCATAGCTCAGGCGCTAAAAGAGAGAAACAGGGGAGATATAGCTCTGGTTTCTACGGCTGTTCCGCTTCAGGCCGGTGAGTACGTTCGCGAGGGCTTTATGGATGCAGGTCTTGCATGGAGACCCGCTGACGCCGGTTATGTTACCTGCGAAATAGCTTTGCGCATGCTCAAGGGCGAGCCAATAGAGGCAGGCATAAGCTTTGATAAAGACGGATATCAGGACATGAGGATGGAAGGCAACATGCTGCTGGGCGATGCTCCGCTGGTATTTACGGCAGAGAACATAGACGAGCCCATATTCAACTTCTAAAAAAAACAGCTCATACGTACGTTCATTTTTGCTGCCCCCATCCAAAAGGGGGCGGCAAAAGTGATTTTTCAAAGTAAGTCAATAAAATGTAGCGCAAAATGCTATAAGAAAAATGAGTGTTTCATGGCAGTTTCTTGTGAATGCTAAGAGTATCCTTGGAGCTGTAATAGGGAGGAAGCAAGTCAATGGCGAACAGTATTTTAGTTGCGAAAAACATAAGTAAAAGCTACGTTGGCGTGCAGGCGCTGGACGGCGTCAACGTTTCCATAAACGAGGGCGAGGTGAAATGCCTGGCCGGCGAAAACGGCAGCGGCAAATCTACATTCGTAAAAATAGTGGCGGGTGTGGAGCAGCCGGATTCCGGAGAAATATACATAAACGGACAGCTTTGCCAAAAGCTCACACCAATAAGTGCAATAAGCGCAGGTGTGCAAATTATATATCAGGATCTTTCGCTTTTCAGCAATATGACGGTTGCCGAAAACATAGCGATGAACAAGCTGGTAAAGGAAAACAGAAAGAGCATAAACAAGCAGGAAGTAAAAGAGATAGCGCAAAAGGCGCTGGATATGGTTGGCGTGACTATGGATCTAAATGCCAAGGTGCAGGGGATATCCATAGCAAACCGCCAGATAATAGCCATATGCCGCGCGCTGGCGCTGGACACGAAAATACTTTTCATGGACGAGCCAACAACGGCGCTCACACGTTCTGAAATAGAGAAGCTGCTGGGAATAGTGAACAACCTCAAAAACCGCGGACTGGCCATTGTTTTCATAAGCCATAAGCTGGATGAGATGCTCTCTGTGGCGGACAGCATAACGGTTTTCCGCGATGGCAAGCAGGTGGCGGACCTCAGCAAGCCGGAGATAACGCGGGAGAGCATTATTTTTGCCATGACCGGCCGCGAAATAGAATACAACCACTATATAAGGGAATCTGGCGGAGACGAACCGCTTTTGAAGCTTTCCAAGCTCACCAAGCAGGGGCATTATTATGATGTGGATCTTTCTGTGCGTCCGGGAGACATAATGGGCATAACAGGCCTGCTAGGCTCCGGAAGAACAGAGCTGGCGCTCTCTATATTCGGGCTGAACCCGCCGGACAGCGGGAAGATAGTTTTCAGCGGCAAAGAGGTAAAGGTGGCAAGCCCGGTGGACGCTGTGGATATGGGTATAGCGCTGCTGCCAGAAGACAGGGGCACGCAGGGG
>CAYXBW010000101.1:0-8524 GCA_964463305.1 uncultured Christensenella sp.
CGTTCCTCATAATATTCCTTCGTATTGGGCATGGGATATTGATAATAGGTATGCTCACCCGGCAACAGCTTGGCTATCATATCGTCCACCTGCTGTTGCGTGAATGTGCCTTTACGCAGCTTCACCACCGGAAACTTTTCCACCTTTGGCACCTGCACATCTATATCCGCTCTTACTATGAATTTTTCACCCTTTTTTATTTCCTCTGTCCAACGCTGTAATATTTTGTATGCCACAGGCTCAAAATGCTCCGCTTCCTTTTCAGGCTGCGCAGCCTCGCCCGTTTGAGTGGGCGCGGGCGTTTCCTTTATGGTCTCCGCGCGAACATCCTCCCGTTTATTCACCACCGGCTCCACCTCGGGCGTGGGCTGGCAGGCTGTGAAACACAGCACCGCGCACAGTATTATCGCTATACTAAGTATCTTTTTTTTCATGCCCTATCCTCCTTTGCTTGTCTCACATACACATTTTACCGTATATACCGTTTATAGTTGTTAGGGTATCGTAAAATATCGGCAGCATAAAAAAGAAGCGCTCCCGCGCTCCTTATTTTCCGCATCACACCATTTCGTTACAGCGTATACCCGCCGTCCACCGAAAGCACGGCGCCCGTGGCGTACTGCATCTCGTCCGTGGCAAAGGCGAGGCAGCCGTAGGCTATGTCTATCGGCCTGCCCATGTGCATCATGGGACGGTCATAGGATAGCTTTTCAAACTTTTCCTGCGCATTAGGCGATTCATCCAGCACCTTCTGCACCAGCGGCGTCATCACCCTGCCGGGGCATACGCAGTTTATGCGCACGCCCGTAAGCGCGTAATCCGTGGCGGCGCTCTTGCTCATCATTATCACCGCCGCCTTGGAGGTATTGTATACTATTTGGCCGGGTATGGCGGCAAGGCCGGCCTCGGAGGCTATATTTATTATGGAGCCGCTCTTTTGCGCCGTCATGTGCGTAAGCGCATACTTCATGCATAAAAAAACGCCGTCCACATTCACGCTTAGTATTTTGCGCCACGCGTCAAAATCCGTTTCGGCAGCCGTTCCCTCCATGAATATACCAGCGTTGTTCACCAGTATATCAATACGCGAAAATTTCTCAACCACTTTCATCAGTTCACTCTTCACGCTCTCTTCGGAAGTGACATCCATTTCAAAAGCTGCGGCGCTTCCTCCCGCCTCCGCTATTTCTGCGGCCGCCCGCTCCGCCGCGGCTATATCCATATCAAGTATGGCTACCAAAGCGCCTTCAGACGCAAATAGCTTTGCTGTCTCAAGACCTATTCCTGACGCCGCGCCAGTTATCGCGGCAACTTTGCCCCCTAGCCTTGTTCCCATATTTCACAGCCTCCTTAAATTTTTGTTTGTTTTAAGTTTAAATTGATGATTTCTAAAATAAAAATGTGTTTTTGCGATTTAAAAAACAAATGAATAGTTATGGTTAAATAATACGCCTGTCACACCATATTGGCAACGAAAAATATGCGTATGCGCAAAAATGAAAAAACCGCCCCGCATGTATCAAGGCGGCTTGAAAAATCTTTCATATTAAATTATATATACTCATCCGGCATTCCAGTATTCGCAGCGCCTTATAACCGCGTGCCCTTCCTTCAAAGAGGCGGGCAGATCTATTATGCGCTGATTTGCGGAGCCGCGAAAGGCCAGCGCCAAATTTCGTTTTTCCAGCATAAACGGTCCGTCTATAAGCGTATCCGCATATCCCAACAGCCCCAGCACCGCCCCGTTTCCGCGAGCCAGCAGCTCTTCAAATGTGTAGCCCGTATATATTGCCAAGTCAAGCCCGGCAGCCTTTATGCCCTTAGCCAGCGGCAGCAATGCGGCAGCTTGCAATATTGGCTCACCCCCGCTGAATGTCACCCCGGTAAGCAGCAGGTTTTTATTTATGCGTTCCATAAGCTGTTCACACGTGTATTCCATACCTCCGCACACATCCAGCGCGGAGGGGTTATGGCAGCCCGCGCAGTTATGCGGACAGCCCTGCATGAATATTGTTATCCTCAGCCCCGGTCCGTCCGTTATTGAATCATCCACTATACCGGCAACGCGTATTTTATCCGAGGTTGTGCTTGACACGGTCGGCCTCCTCAGAACGTTTTGCGTTGTTGAATCTATCAAGAGTGCCCACAAGGTAGCCCGTTATGCGGCGTATGCGTTCAAAGCCCATCGGTCCATCCTCCTCCTGCCTGCCGCAGCCGGGGCATTCCTCGTCTATTATGCCGTTGTAGCCGCACACGGGGTCGCGGTCCACAGGATGGTTTACAGAGCCATAGCCTATGCCCGCGTCCTTCATGGCGCGCACCACCTTTTCAAAGGCGAGAATATTTTTGGAAGCGTCTCCATCCAGCTCCACATAAGTTATATGTCCGGCGTTTGTGAGCGCGTGATAGGGCGCTTCAAGCTGTATTTTTTCATATGCCGAGATGGGGAAATACACGGGTATGTGGAAGCCGTTAGTATAGTATTCCCTGTCCGTAACGCCCGCTATTTCGCCGTATTTTTTCCTGTCTATGCGCACAAAACGTCCCGCCAGCCCCTCCGCAGGGGTTGCCAGCAGCGTAAAGTTCAGCCCGCTTTCCGCGCTCATGCGGTCTAAGTAATCGCGCATGAAGCCCACTATTTCAAGGCCGAGATTTTTGGATTCCGCCGTCTGGCCATGATGGCTGCCCGTAAGAGCCACCAGCGCCTCCGCAAGGCCTATGAAGCCCACGGATAGCGTGCCGTTTTTGAGTATCTCGCCAATTTCGTCATCCAGCGACAGCTGATCTGAACCCATCCATATGCCCTGACCCATCAGGAAGGGAAAGTTGCGCACCTTCTTTTTGGACTGTATACGAAACCTGTCTAAAAGCTGCTTTGTAACAAGCTCCATCTTGCGCTCCAGCTCTTCAAAAAACCACTCTATATCGCCCTTGCTGTTTATGGCTATACGCGGCAGATTTATGGATGTAAAGCTAAGGTTACCGCGGCCGTAGGTTATCTGCTTTTCTTTATCATATGTGTTGCCTAAAACGCGCGTACGGCAGCCCATGTAGGCAACCTCAGTCTCCGGTCTGCCCTCTTCATAATACATATTATTGAACGGCGCGTCCAAAAATGAAAAGTTGGGGAACAGACGCTTGGCGCTTACGCGGCAGGCAAGCTGGAAAAGATCGTAGTTCGGGTCTTCGGGGTTGTAATTTACCCCCTCCTTCACCTTGAATATGTGTATGGGGAATATGGGCGTTTCTCCGTTGCCCATGCCCGCCTCGGTGGCAAGCAGCACATTTTTCACCACCATGCGCCCCTCCGGCGAGGTGTCTGTGCCGTAATTTATGCTGGAAAATGGTGTTTGCGCGCCCGCGCGGCTGTGCATGGTGTTGAGGTTGTGCACCAGCGCCTCCATAGCCTGCGCCGTTTCGCGCTCAGTTTCGGTATAGGCCGTTTTTGTGGCAAAGTCCTGCACGGCAGCAAGCTTTTTCGCGTCCTTTATTATTCCCGCAAAAGCCGCTGTCTCAAGCAAAACATACGCTTCGTCCATCAAAAGCGCAGGGCCTGCGCCCGCGTTTTCCGCTACGCCGGAAACTATTTTTTTCACGTTTTCCAGCGTCAGCCCCGCCTCCGGCGCCAAAAGCTCCGCCGCCTTGGCAAAGTTCGCGCAATAAAGCTTGTGGTAGGTCTTGGCAACGCCCGCCGCCAGGCCGTAATCGAAATTTGGTATACTCTGCCCGCCATGCTGGTCGTTCTGGTTTGACTGTATGGCTATGCAGGCCAGCGCCGCGTAGCTCTGTATGCTGTTTGGCTCGCGCAGAAAGCCGTGCCCGGTGGAGAAACCGCCCGCAAACAGCTTTTTTATGTCTATCTGGCAGCAGGTGGTTGTAAGCGTATAAAAATCGAAATCGTGTATGTGTATATCGCCGTCCGTATGTGCTTTGGCCTGCTGCGTAGTCAGTATAAATTTCTCGTAATAGTCCTTCGCGCCCTCAGAGCCGTATTTCAGCATAACGCCCATTGCGGTGTCACCGTCTATATTGGCATTATCTCGCTTCATGTCGCTCATATCTGCCTCTTTGAACGTGAGTTCGTCAAATATGCGCATTAGGCTGGTGTTCATTTCCCTTTTTTTGCTGCGCTCCGCGCGGTATAGTATGTATTTTTTGGCAACGAAAGCGTAACCGTTTTCCATCATAACGCCTTCCACCATATCCTGTATGTTTTCAATATCAGGTGAGTCTGAGCCAAACTGCGCGCTCAGCTTCTCCTCAACTATTTTTGCAAGCCTGAGGCTTTCCGCTTCATCATGACGGCCGGCAGCCTCCATAGCCTTATTTATTGCCTTGGAAATCTTTGTAATATTGTACGGAACTGTACGCCCGTCGCGTTTTTGGATAGTTGTGAACATAGCTTTCTCCCCTAGTTTAGCTGATGCCTTTCGGCATATATTGTGTACCCTACTATTCTTGCACACTATATATTGCTTGTCAAGGGTGATATTGGCATTCGTACAGCAATATAAAAAGCGCAGCTTTCCACACTTGCGGATTCCGCTTTTTTGCTGTCCCAAATTATGGTTTTCGCTTATTTTCGTGAACGGGCATCGGCCCAAAAAAGTGTGTATACCTTACGGCCGATTATTTTACCGGCACAAAAAGAGTTAATAAATTCATTTTTCCATATTGCTTTTTGTCGCTTTATAATCATTCTTGTAAAAATACGCTCTTTCTCTGCCCGCATCTTTTGCTCTGTAAAGTGCAATATCCGCCTTTTTATATAGCTCTTCAAATGTTTTGCCGTCCTGCGGAAAGAATGCCGCACCCACACTGCAAGTAACTTTTACTATTATACCGCTGCTTTCAAACTCTTCCTGAAAGACATCGCAAATCAACTGCGCATTGTCTCCCAGATAGGGCGAGCCCTCCACATTTTTAACAAAGGCAACAAATTCGTCTCCGCCCACTCTGCCAATTATGGCATCCTCGCCTAACAGCATCTTCACACGGCTTGCAGATTCTGTGAGCACGCTGTCTCCAAAGAGGTGTCCGTAAGTATCGTTTACGCCTTTAAAATAATCTATATCAAAAATACACAGCGCTCCTTTTGTGCACTCTGAGGCAGAATCTATAAAGTCCTGTATGCATTTTTCCGTCATACGGCGATTATATATACCGGTAAGCGGATCGCGCTCAGATTTGTTTCTCAGCC
Organism: uncultured Christensenella sp.; assembly: GCA_964463305.1. GTDB lineage: Bacteria > Bacillota > Clostridia > Christensenellales > Christensenellaceae > UBA5399. Next base: position 5,201 of record CAYXBW010000101.1, read on the forward strand.
TTTCCTCACGCTCCCTTTGGTCGTTTATATCCTCCAGCATACCTATTGCACGCACGGCACGACCCTCGTTGTCATAAATATTGGTCATAGATATTTTGCGCCACACATAGCTTCCGCCTGCCAGCCTGGTTTTTATTTCGCAGGAGGCACTCTTTTCCCCCGCCCGTATCCTATCATACATTTCCAAAAAAACATCAATTGAGTCTGGGTGTATAACGTTGTTTTCCACAAGTGAATCAGGAACATTTTCTGTAACATTTTTTATGCCGTACATACTTGCAGATTTATACGCATGTATCATAAAACGCTTTTCTATATCGTAATCAAAAATGGTGTTGTCTGTTTGTGCAAGCGCAAGGCGGAAGCGCTCTTCATTTATGCGCAATTCCTGCTCATAGAATTTTCGCTGGCCTATGTCTATAGCCACGCAGTATATTACGTCCCTATCATCTTCTCTGGCAAAGCTTCCACGCACCAGTACCCATGACATAGAGCCGTCCTTACGCACTATTCTGTGTTCATTATTAAAAATATCACCGGCTTCAAGCGCATTAAAAAGTTCTTTCCTAACACTTGGCACGTCATCCTTAAAAACGGTTCTGGCAATCTGGTTATCAAGCTCTTCCCGCATTTCCTTTTCCGTGTACCCGTACAGCTCGTGAAAGAAGCTGTTTCCATGCAGCAACGTAAAGCAATCATCTACAATAACCTTGCAAAAACCTATTGGCAAATGCGATGTTATTTCAGCCAGATTGACATCTTCTGTATAAAAACTATTTTCAGCGCCTGAACCAGCAGTGTCTTTTTTAGATTTTCTCATATCACTTTCCAAAACTACCCATAACAAAAAAATCTTAATTACCAACCATATATTCTATATCACTCTGTTGTTTATATATTAACAGAGTATGTATTATTAGTCCATCAATATTTAGGGCCAACAGGCGTTGTATTGTGTTTTTCGCATCATGTAAGGTATAATCTCGTCCGCCAAACAAAAAAATCACCAAAAACACAGCAGCTCAATCAACCAACACAACAAATTGCAAGTAAAAAAGCGAAGTCCACATTTTGGTGGATCCCGCTTTTTTGATATTGCATGTAGCCGTTTTTGTTACTTAACCGCGGCACATACACTTTTCCCAAATGCACGGCCTAATCAGCTTTTGTGGAAAAACTTTCCTACCAAACCGCCAATACCTTCCTTAACATCGCCCACTTTATCGCCAAAGAAGGAGCCTAGTGATCCCAGCACGTTGGCGCCCTTACCTTTTATTCCGCCCAAAACATCACCCAGCTTATCAAGCGGATTTCCCTGTGCCTCGTGCTCTGCAACAGCCTCGCCATGGTCTTTTCCGAACATTCCACCAAGGCTTCCCAGCAGTGACGCAAAGTTCGCGCCCTCCTTATGAGTTGCAACTGCCTTCTCCATCTCAGCCTTTGTTTCGCTGGATATATCAGCATTGCTCTCATGCTTCAGCACCTTGCCGATCGCCGCCGACGGATTGCTTTTGAACTCATCCAGAAGCTGTGGATCTTTAGAGAGGATATCTGCCGTGTTGTTGATCAATTTTCCCGTTTCTTTTGTGTTTGCCATGTTACACCATCCTTTTAATATTTATACAAGAGAGTCTTCTCCCTTAATATCCAGTTCGTGCATTATTTTTTTCAATCCTTTGAAAAAAGCGGGATGCTTTTCAGTGTTTTTCAGAACAAATCGCACTTTGAACCCCGGTTGTGAAAGAACATCGAAGAGCGCATCCATGTTTTTGCCGTAGTACGGGGGAAAATCCAGCCTGTCAGCCAAATATTCGTGTATTTTTCTGCTGTTTTCAAAATCTGCGCCATCTATTGTCACTGTTTTCATTGCTAATCATCCAGTCTGGAAAATGTTTCATAATGGTCGTCCGTATAGAAATACAAACCATCGTTAGAGAAAATCAAACGTTCGCCATTTCTGTATCCGCCAACATAATTTATATCACATTCATAGTACTTCCTGCCCTTTTGCTTGGGCAGTTTGCCCTCGCGGTTGCCAAACTTATCTCCCCCTATACTCATGCCGGGAGCCACCTCATCTAAATTTCCATCTCGTGCATCCCATCCAAGCTTTTCCGCCTCGTTTTTAGTTATAAAATTTTCGGGCAGTCTCCCGTAAGCTACCAGATATGCGTATACATCCTCCTTGGAAGTATAGCTGCCTTGCTCTGTTATCTCGTCTGCCGGTTTTTCTTCCTCTGCAAACATTTGATCGCTTGCCGCCGGCACTCCATCTGCCACCTGATCAAGCGAATCTGCAGGCTGAGCGGTCTTTTGCAAATCACTTGGCTCAGCCCTGTTCTCCGGCTGCGAGTAGCCACTGTTTTCAGGCTCAAAGCCGCTATTTGCGGGCGCGCAGGCGAACAAAATGCCGCACAAAAATATTGTTATTAGTAATAACGTCGCTAGTCTCTTCATTATATACATGCCTTTTGCAATACGAGTTTACTTGTCCGTCTCTTCATCCACCACGGGCGCGCCCGGCGCGTTTTTCTTTATTGCCTCTATGCCATGCTTGCAGCTTTGCTTTGTGGTATAAGCCTGAGAAGAAGAAACTATTTCACCATTCCGCGCCTTTAGACGAAAACGAAACTTGCCGCCCTTATCTTCGTAGACCTCAAACTTTGGATGCTTTAGAGTATCAAAGCCCTCCACCGTCTGATCTTCTACTTCCGCGCTCAACACCCACTCCATAAGAGATTTACATTCCCTTGCCGCATTTGCGTGAGTTGTATAAACCTCTGACGTCATAACCGTTTCGCCATTAGCAGCCTTTAGATGGAACGTGAATCCAGTAGGAACCTTGCAAATAACAAATTTACCCATAACAAAATCGCTCCTCACCCTTTAATTATAGAATATGCTTTTATATACTAAAAGCGCACAAACAGCGCACTTTTTTACCTTTACCGGATTTCCGTTGACGCCCACACATGGCCTATGCATTGCCGCCGCATTTTTAAAGCTGCAAAACCCCTTTTGATAGAATAATTATACCATATACTCACACGCTATGCGACACAAAAAATCAACTTTTGCATAAAACTTGCTCATTTTTCAGTTATTGTTATAATAATAAGCCTAAATCTATAATACTAAAGATTACGTCATATTTTGGCTTTTATTGTCTATTACGCTGTTCTGCGTTTATATACGCCGCTTTTGATATTATTTACTATGTATTTATTCTTATTATTATTCGCTGTGTTTATGTAACGCATAAAGAGCGTATACCCCTGATGGGCAACGCTCTTGTAATTTATCGCTGTAATGTTATTTTGGCGC
>CAYXBW010000102.1:0-8379 GCA_964463305.1 uncultured Christensenella sp.
CCGGCCATGGCTTCATCCACAGAGTTGTCCACTATCTCGTATATGAGGTGGTGCAGACCGCGCAGGTCTGTAGATCCTATATACATTCCCGGACGCTTTCGCACCGGCTCCAGACCCTCAAGGATCTGGATTTGACTCTCGTCATACTGTTCGTGTTCGTGTTCGTGTTGCATAAAAACCTCTCCTAAATGCCGTTTTACGGCGCAATGCCTTGCAGCAAAAAATACCGGCGCGCGGCGCAAACGCAATAAAGTGTGCCGCATAGCATTTTTTTGCAAAGCTTTGCCAGACCCTGATAAATGAGCGTATAAAAGACTTTATACCAATCCCATACAGCCGTTGCTTCGGCTGCGCTTCAAAAGCGTTTTGTGGGATATGGGCGAAAGGTACATGCGCCGCACCCCCATATCCTCTGTGATAACGATGGATTTCGGCTCTGCCGAGCTTTCCACCGAAACCTTGCTGAACGCCTTTAAAAAGAGGCTGGTGTCTCTGTTATTCACAGCCTCTTCATAATCTAGTATCATAAGTATACTACCAGTAGTGACAAAGCAGTCACTCCCAAGATGCAATATCACGCAAGACCCTCCTGTATGCCATATAATACCGCCCCAAAAAACAATGCCGCTTTTTTTGAGCGGTGCCCCGCTGTGCGAAGCTTAAGTCCTGCGCGCTGCCACGCTGATACGGACTACAAAAACTGCGGGAAACTCCCCCAGTTTCATTAATTTTATTATAGCACATTTATATATAATAAGAAAGGATTTTATTGGTTTTCCCTGCGCGCAACACCATTTTTTACCCATATAACGGCGGCGTCAGCGGCTTTTGCCTCTACGGGCTGTGCCGCGGTAATAAAGCATTGTATACCGCGCAGCTCTTTCAGCAGGTTTTGGGCGCGCGCATCGTCCAGCTCTGAGAGCACATCGTCTAAAAGCAGTATGGGCCTATGACCGGAGCTTTCCTCCAGTATGTTTAGGCAGGCCAGCTTTATTGCCAGCATAAGCGTTCTAAGCTGCCCCTGTGAGGCAAAGCCCTTTATATCAACACCGTTGAGCTTCATTTCAAGGTCGTCCCTGTGAGGGCCGGTCTGCACCGCCATATCTTCTATCTCGCGCGGTATCAGCCGCTCAAGCTGCGCCGGTATATCGTCCGGGTTTATGCCCGGCCGGTAGCGTATCTCCACCACCTCGCCCACGCCGGATATGGCGGCCTGCGTTTTTGCCACCGCCTCGTTCAGCCGCGCCACGTAAGATATGCGGTTTTTTAGTATTATTTTTATATATCCGGCAAGCTGCGCGTTGTAGGCGGCCAGCATATCCGCCGCCTGCGGGCTGCGCCGCCGCAAGAGAGCGTTTTTCTGCGCTATTATAGACGAATATTTTTTGAGCGCATCCACATAGCTTGGCCTAATCTTGGATATCTCGCCGTCCAAAAAGGCGCGCCGCAGCCCTGGAGATTCCTTTGCCGTTTTTATATCCTCAGGAGAAAACACTATTACAAGCAGGTTTCCCAGCATATCCTTTATGTTTTTTACGCTAAGGCCGTCCACCTTGAAGCTCTTGCGGTTTTTTTCCACCAGCGCCTCCATTGTGTGGCTTCTGCCGCCGCGCTGGTACTCCACGCAAATATATGCGCGATCCTCGCCCTGCCTAATGGTTTTGGCGTCGCTTTGCACACGAAAAGATTTGCCGTTTGCGCATATATTTATCGCCTCTATGAGATTGGTCTTGCCCTGCGCGTTTTTGCCCAGCACAAACTGCGTGCCCGCGCCTATGCCCGAAAGGTGCAGTTTTTCATAATTGCGATAGTTTGTGAGCCGTATGCTTTTGATATACATAATATGATTATACTATCCGCGCGGCATATTTCATACCGCTCTCAAATTAATATTTTTGTTTTGGCGGCGCAAAGCAAGAGGCAGGGTGTGCTTTGCGGGGCATGCGGGGCGAGCCTGCACGCAAAAAAACAGCGAGCTTACGCATAATGCGCTTGCCCGCTGTTTGCTAACTGTGTTAGAAGAGCTTTGTTATGACTTGTGCGCGTGATGCCCGGAGGCAGATTCTGCGAACAGCGCAACGCCGCCCACTATGAGGTATATGCCCAGCACGTATGCTATTGCCCATGCCGCCGCAAAAGGCGAAATGAGGAAGAATATACCCAGTATTATGTTTATTATGCCGCTGGCAAGCACCCAGCCGCTGCCCTCCGCGCCGGATTTTTTGAAGGCGGCGTAGCTGGTGACCTGGGTGATACCATTGAAAAGCGCCAGAAAGCCCAGCAGGAATGTGAATGTTACCAGCATGCTTGCCGCGTCTGACGCAAGCAGTATAACGCCAAGCACCACAAAGATTATGCCGTTGGCAAGAGTCCACCCGTTGCGAATGTCGGATGGTGTTCTGAAATAGGCCACTATTTGGAACACACCGAATATTATAAAGCCCGCCGTAGCTATATACATAGCTATAACATCTGTTATGAGGGGCTTAACAAGAAACAGTATACCAAATATGATCATTAGTATAGCCACTATTATTCCGGCTATTTTGTTGCCTCTGGTGATATTTCGTGTTACATCATTCATGTTCATGCGACTGTTTTGACCGTTATTGTCCTGATTGTTGCCTTGGGTTTCGCTCATAGAATAAAGAACCTCCAATTGTAAAAATTAATCAATACTTATTAAAAGCAGATTATTTAGTACATACTATACAATAGCATAGCATATATTAAATATCAACCTCAAATGGTATAGTTAAACAACGAATTTGCGGCATAAAAATACATTTTACAATTATTGACTTAATAGTATTTAAGTAGCGTTGTGATAAGCGTTACGGCGGCGGTTGCCGCTGCAACAAACATTATATTTATACGGCTTCTGTGGTAGGCGTCCTCCGTTACTCTGGGCCAGCTGTTTTGGCCAATGAAGGGCAGCAGCGCAAGCAGGGGCACGTAATATCTGCCCTGCACCCCCAGTATGGTATCTGCGCCCACGGGAGTCCAGGTGAGGTGCAGCGCAATGTAGGTCAAAAGCACGGAGCCAAGTATGCAAAGCAGCACCATGCCGCGCGATACAAGCGAGAGCGAAACATTGTTTTCGCACATTTGCTCTCTGTAGTCCTGCCGCGCGTAAGAAAAGGCAACAAGCGCCAGAAAGGCAAAGTACACAAGCATAAAGATGCTGTAAACATCATAGGATAGCTGGCCTATTGTGAAAAGCTGCATTAGGTCTGCGCCCAAATTGCCCACTATTGTTTTGGAGTATACGGAAAGCGCGGCGGAGGGGTTTGCCAGTATCCACGCAAGCTGCTGCGTTACGCTGGCGCCCTGGCCGTTCACATCTCCCGTGAGGGAGGAGCCTCCGCCGGAGCCTGCAGTTTGCCACAGCACTATCAAAAGCGAGCCTATAAGGCAGGCGGCAAGTATGGCAAAGCCCCAAAGCCATTTTGTTTTTTTGTTTACATAGCGGGAGGCGGGTATAAAGAGGGGCAGCAGGCACAACAGCCCCAGCGTGTATTTGTTCATCACAAGCAGTGCGGCTATTATGCCGAATGTAAGCATCTGCCGCCAGTCTATTTCTCGCTTGCGGTCAAAGCACATGTTTGTAAATTCTGCGCAGAGAAGCAGCCCCAGCCCGTAGGTGACGCCATCCGGATTGTAGGAGGCGGCAATTATGAGGCTCATGGGCAAGAGCGATACCGCCGCAAAGAATATCTGAAATTTTTTGACCCGCTTTATGGCAAAGAACGCCAGTATGGCATAGGCAATGGCGTTAAATATCCTGCCCATATAGAAGTAGGCGGCCATATCCAAAGAAAGCAGCTTTGCAATGCCCACTCCCAAGGCCTGCGGAATAAAGCCCAGGAAGAACTTGCCGCCCCCCCAGGGCGTATACTGGCTGTTCGGGTTTTGCGGTGTGCCGGAAAGCGTTTGCTCTGTAAGCGGCTTCATGTTGTTTTGCTTTATTGCCTCATAGCTATCAGGTATATTGCCGCCCGCCGCCGTAAGCTGCCCCTCTGAGAGCAGCACGGCAGAGGCGTTGTGCACGCCCTCGTCCGGTGTGTCCCACACGGGCGTTACAAGGCTGAACATAACGCCGAATATAAGCAGCAGTATGAGGGCGTTTATGTGCAGTTTATCCCCCCAAAACAGTATGGCCACAGCCAGCGCTATCACCAGTATGGCGGCAATTGCCAGCGCGTTTTTGCTGAAGCTGTCGTAGCCTGTTTGTATGCTTAGGCTGCCGGAGAGCGCCTCCGTACGGCCGTTTGCCAAAACCTGCGCGGGAGGCGTGTTTCCCCCGGTTTTTATCACCAGGCCAAGCGCGCGTCCCGGCTGCGCCTGGTCTGTGCTTATTTTTACCCTTATAGTTTCGCCGGCGGAGACCGCCTGCGGGTTTAGAGATACGCCAAAGGGCACGCCCTCCGTCATCTTATCCGCATTGAAAACCTTTTTTACGGGGCTGCCGTCAGCCTCGGTCAGCGGTGTGCCGTCCGCTGTGAACACCTCCACGGTATATTCTGCAACGTTGCGGCGGTAATATGTGTCAAAATCTATGAGCAGGCTTTTGAGCGTGCCGCCCGAAAGCGTGACCTCCTGCGTGACGCTGCTGCCGGCGGTCAATTCGCGCGCGGTGCTCTTGGCGCCCGCCGCGGTGTCTGAAAAGCCGGTGCGCGGCATGAATATGAAAACATACCCAAATACCAGCACTGCCATCAATATGATGAGTATCACGCGGTGCTTCAAATAGCTTTTGGGCAGAGCGGAACCCAGCTTATTTATTATGGATACGTTTTTTTTACCCTCAGTTTGCGTCATTTGTGGAACTTCCTGTTGTTTTTTATCGTTAAACTATTATACATTCAAACTAGGCAATTGTAAAACGCTATCGCCGCTTGCAAAAAGCGGTTGAGGCATTTATACTGCAATATGATGCAACTTCGCAATTATAAACACTGCGTTTTTAATGTTGATTGGCCTATGTATGCATTGGGAGGATATTTTTTGAAGTTACTTGTTTTCATACCAGCCTATAATGAAGAGCTAAATATAGAAGCGGCGGTGCAAAATCTTACGGAAAAATGCCCGGATTTTGACTATGTTGTAATAGATGACGGCTCTACTGATGAAACGGCGCGCATATGCCGCGCTAAGGGCATACCCTGCATATCTCTGCCGGTCAATCTGGGGCTGGACGGTGTTTTTCAAACGGGCATGAAATATGCCTACATAAACGGCTATGACGCAGCCGTACCCTTTGATGGTGACGGACAGCACAATGCCGAATATTTGCCCCGGCTTCTAAGTAAGCTGGAGGAGGGCTATGATGTGGTGGTGGGTTCTCGCTTTCTCACAAAGAAAAAGGGGGGCAGCCTGCGCATGGCGGGCAGCGGCATAATAAGCTTTTTTTTCAAGCTCACCACAGGCGTGCGCTTTACCGATCCCACTTCGGGGCTGCGTATGGTGCGGCGAAACATAATGAAGCAAATAGCGCAAAACCCGAACTGCGGCGCAGAGCCTGATACCTGGGCATACTTTGTGCGCAGGGGCGCAAAGCTTACAGAATTGCAGGTGGAGATGAATGAGCGAACGCAGGGCATGAGCTACTTCACCTTGGGGCGCTCGGTATTTTTTATGCTTAGAATGTGTATTTCCATGGTGTTTATACATTTCTTCAGAAAGGGGAGTGGAGACTGATGCCTTTGGAGCTGAGAATAACAATGATAGTGATATCCGTGCTGGTGCTGGTTTATGTGCTGGCAAAGATACGCGCTTCCAAAATGAGCATTGTGGACTCAATATTTTGGATAGTTTTTGCCCTGCTTTTGATAGTGCTGGCGGTGTTTCCCATAATATCCACCTTCCTGTCCTCGCTTATAGGCATACAGACGCCATTCAACTTTATATTGCTTTTCATAATAGCAATATTGCTGCTGAAAATATTTCTTATGTCTATACAGATATCGCAGCAAAATGAAAAAATAAAGCTGCTGGATCAAAAAATAGCCTTTGAAGAATTTGAAAGATTGAAGCGGGAAGATAAAAAAGAGGATCGACTCAAGCCCTAGGGCACTCAAATCATATAAAGCATAAAAAGAGACGCTCCGCTTTTGTGTGGAGCGCCTTTTTATATGGTTGCCCGCTATATGCCGCGCCGCCCGAAAGCGCGGGGAGAGCGCGAGGCTATATTTGTTCTGTGCACAGCTTTGGCTGGGTGCTCTTGGGGGAGATGGTGCGCAGGTGTTTCATTTCTCCTATGGAAAGCGCCAGCGCTATGATGAATGCTATGAGGTCGGCCACAGGCCCGGCCCATAGTATGCCCTCCACGCCCAAAAAGTTTGGCAATATAAGCATGGCGGGAACCAGCAGCAAAAGCTGTCTGGAAAGGGTAACAACGGCGGATTTCACAGGCTTTCCCAGCGCCTGGAAGAATATGCCCGTTACCATCTGGAAGCCGTTTAGCAAACAGAGCATAAGGAAAACGCGGAAGCTCTCCTGCGCAAACTGGTTGTACAGGCCGTCCTCAGAGCCAAAGAGGTTTATTATGGTTTGGGGGAAGAACTGGAACATAACAAAGCCCACGGCCGCCACAATAGTGGCACAGATTGCCGATATTTTATAGGCCTGAGCCACCCTGCGGCCATGCCCCGCGCCGTAATTGAAGCCCACTATGGGCTGTGCGCCCAGCCCAAAGCCTATCATGAAGGAAAGCAGTATCTGGTTCACCTTCATAACTATGCCAAAGGCGGCCAGCGGTATATCCGGCCCGTAGATGGAAAGCGATCCGTATTGAACCAGCATATTGTTTGCCACAAGTATTGTTACCGTTACGGCAATTTGTGTTATAAAGCTGGATATACCGTAGCCCATAAGTATTTTGGCTGTTTTGGGTATCAGCTTTATATCCTTTCTTTTTATGCGTACGGCTTTCACCTTGGGAAGGTATGCCATGCTTATGGCAAAGGTGAGTATCTGCCCCAGTATTGTGGCCCAGGCCGCGCCCTCCACGCCCCAGCCCAGCACAAATATGAAAATGGGGTCAAGCACGGTGTTTACCACCGCGCCCGCTATCATTGACACCATTGCCACCTTGGGGCTGCCGCCCGCGCGTATGCAGGAATTAAGCCCTGTGCCTATCACCACAAAGGGCAGCCCCAGCACTATTATTCGCCCGTAATCCATAGCGTAGGGCAGTGAATTTTCCGTTGCGCCAAACAAATGCACAAGCGGCTCCAGAAAAAACATGCCTATCAGCATAAAGCCCACGCCAAATATTATAAGCAGTGTGAGCGCGTTGCCCACGCCCTTGCGCGCCTCCTCATGCTGCCCCTGCCCCAGCTTGAGGCTGAGATAGGCCGCCGCGCCGTCTCCAATGAGCAGCGCAAAAGCAAGAGCTACCACCATCAATGGAAAAATGATGTTTGTGGCTGCGTTCCCCAAATAGCCCACGCCCTGCCCAATAAATATTTGATCCACAATGTTGTAAAGCGAATTCACCAGCAAAGATATAACGCTGGGAATAGCATATTTCATTACAAGCCCGCGAACGGGCGCGCTGCCCAGCAGCTTGGTTTCTGATACGGCTTCCATATATTATAACACTCCTTTATTGTTGCCCAGGCAACTCTGTGTGCAGAATAATAGGCAACCCAATTAGTTGCCAATGCAACTATTATAAATGAATATAAAAAAAGAGTCAAGAAAGTTTGCCGTGATTGACAATGCGGTAAGCCGCGCTTAAAATGAGAGCAACTCTATCAAAGCATTGCCAGGCGCTGAATAAGCGGCGCAAAAGCCGGCAATATGGCATATAAGGCAGCGCGGGAGAGCTTTTTTCCGCTCAGACAGGCTGTGATATCAATTCAAATTTCACCAAAAAGCGGCGCAAGGGAGGAAATGCTGTGCGCGAACTTGTAAAAAAATTTTCCATACTTTTCAGGCGGTCGGGCATACATCTTGACAGGAAGCTTAAAGAGCTGGGAATCACGCAGGGCCAGCTGATGTACCTTATGTGCATTTGCGAAAATTCCGGTATGTCTCAAGAGCAGCTTTCAGAAGCGCTGTGGATAAACAAGGGCGCGGTAGCGCGCGCCGTTCAAAGGTTTGAGCGTGACGGATATATAGACCGCGTGGTGTGCGAAAAAAACAGGCGGCAATATGGTCTTTTCCCCACAGAAAAAACAAAGCGCGCTTATGACGCCATACGCGAGATAGAGGCGGAGTGGGAGGAGCATATGATGAGGAACCTTTCCTGCGCAGACCGCGATGCTTTGGAAAAACTTTTGGGACAGCTCATTCAAGATATGGAGTGAGGGGGGGGGTACGCCTTGCTCCGGCGGGGAGGGTTTCGCTGGCGCGAGGCCTTTTTTTTTCGCT
>CAYXBW010000103.1:0-7984 GCA_964463305.1 uncultured Christensenella sp.
CCTTCTACTAAATCTGACTTCGAATTATATAAATCAACTCGGATATAGACTGTGGTATATACTTTCCCTCATGGTAGGCAATTGATGTGCTGTTTGTAATAGAAAGCTCCGGCATGTTCACCCTGCACACGCTGCCGGATAACAGCGCCTGCTCTGCCACCTTGTCTGCAAGCAGCGCTATACCCGCATTACTCTTGGCCAGCTCTATCAACGCCTGAGAGTTCACGCTGGTAACCATTGGCTCGGCAACCCTTCCGCGCAGCAGCAAAAAGCTGTCGAAGGGGTCTCTTATGGCACTGCCCTGTTCCCTCAAAAGCAGCGGCTGACTCAATAGCTCATCAAGGCTCACCGTGCGGCCATCGGCAAATGGATGGGCCGGCGAGCATACCGCTATTATATTGTATGTTGAGAAGGGCATCTGCACACAACGCTCTAAAATATACGGTCCTTCCAGCAACGCCATATCTATTCGATTGGCTTTTAGAAGTGATATAACGCCATCCGCAGCTGCCACCTGCACATCCAGCTTAGTTTTTGGGCATTGGCGGTGAAATAGCGGCAATATGCGCGGCAGCCAATAGCAAGCCGCTGTAATACAGGAACCCAAACGCAAGCTGGATTCAAAAAAAGAGCCCTCGTTTATAGTTTCTATCTCATCATAAATAGTAAGCAGCTGTTCCGTCTTCTCCAAAAGCTGCCGCCCCGCGTCTGTGATATATAGCCGTCTTGAAATACGGTCAAACAGTGGGAATCCCTTTTCATTCTCCAGTTCTTTTATGGCCTGCGAAACAGCGGGCTGCGTCATATACAGCCGTTTTGCAGCTGCTGTCACGCTTCCCTCATCACATACTGCCTTAAATATTTTCAAGCTGCGTATGCCCATAAATAATTCATTACCTTTTACTTATATATAATATAAAATTATAAGATTATATTTATGTATTTGCAAGCGTTATACTATTGTTATGGAAAAAAAGCGTTTATTGCTGTGGATGTTTGGCGTCAGCCTGTATATAAGTGCCTTCACCTTTGGCGGCGGCTATGTGGTAATACCCATGGTGCGTAAATTTTTTGTGCAGAAAAAGCATCTCATGACGGAGGATGAGCTGCTGGAGATAGCCGCCTTCGCACAGTCCTCTCCCGGAGCAATAGCTGTGAGCACGGCCTCGCTTACCGGCTGGCGAGTGCAGGGCGCGCTTGGATTATTTATCTGCTTTGTAGGCACAATACTGCCACCCATAGCTATACTGACTATAATTTCAATAAATTATACAATATTCAGAGAAAATACCGTTGTAGCGGCAGTATTGAAAGGTATGGAAGCCGGCGTTGCCGCCGTTATAGTGGATTTTGTAATAGACCTGTGCAAAACTGTGGTAAAACAGCGCAGGCTGCTCAGCACATTGCTTATACCCGCAGCGTTTGTGGCATGCTTTATTTTGAAGTGGAACGTTGCTCTTGTGCTTGTGGGCTGCGTATTCATAGCCATTGCCGAAAGCCTAATCCGCCACAGAAAGGAGCGTAAAAGCAATGCTGTTTAAACTGCTGATAAACTTTTTGCAAATAGGCATTTTGAGCTTTGGCGGCGGTTATGCCGTAATGCCTTTGATACAGCAATATGTTGTGGAGCAAAACGGCTGGCTAACCATGCAGGAGTTTACAGACATAATAACGATATCGCAAATGACGCCCGGCCCGGTGGCGGTAAACACCTCCACTTTCGTAGGTACGCGCGTAGCCGGTCTGGAGGGAGCTATAGTAGCCACGCTGGGCTGCATTATCCCCGGTGTACTTATTGCACTGCTTCTATACCAGTTTTTTACGCGCAGGCGTGAGAATTTAGTTGTAAACGATGTACTGCAAACTCTAAAGGCAGCCTCTGCAGGTCTTATATGCTCTGCGGCAGCTACAATTTTGATGCTTACATTCTTTGGCGTATCAAATACCGCGTTGCAGGGTATGCAGCTTAACCTCGCCGCCTGCGTGGTATTCGCGCTATGCTTATTCGGGCTGCGCCGCTTTAAGCTAAATCCCATACTTGTTATAGCTCTTTCCGGGGTAGCCGGATATTTCATTTATGGATTTTGACTGGTGATTGATAATTCAAGGTTGTTTTCACGATCCCTATATAGTTATGATAAGCATCATAAACACCAGATTTGCCGTCGCCTTAAAAAAGCTGTTCCCCCACGCAAAACGCAACCCGTTTTTCTCACATTTTCCCCCGCGGCAGCATTTCCGCAAAATTTCCAACAGTAATATAATTATCAAACATCATTGTTTCCCGCTCTTTCTTAATCGATCGTACAATGATCGCATTCTTTTATATTGTAAATATATATATTACGCGTTAAAGTTATGTTGTATTTACTATATTTATCTTCTTGATGGCATTATTCGCAATTAGCTGTTTAAGGGCATTTGCCACCTTTACGCTTTGCCGTGGCAACATTGCATTCAAATATATATGTGTGCTATAATACTTTAATACGCAAGGAGATATTTTTTTGATGGATAATAAAAACGACAGCTCTTTTGCTCGCCGTTCCGGTAAATATCGGGACAATTCCAATCTTGGCGGGGAAACTGGCGAAGATATAAACCGAAGTTCCCCTCAGCATGACGAAACTAAGGGCAGCAAACAAGACAGGGCATCTCAGGAAATACCTGAAATGTATCCGTTGGATGAGCAGGGCGAACACGATGAATACGGCAGGCGAAAGCCCACGCGGCGCGCCAGTTCCGCTCACCGCGTTAAGGCACGAAACAAGAGGCGCGAGGTAATTGGCTGGATCATTTCTGTATGTTTGGCAATTGCTGTAGCACTTTTCATACGTGCTTTTGTTTTTGAAATAATATTGGTGGATGGCGAATCTATGTATCCCACACTATATACAGATGAACGTGTAGCGGTAGAAAAGGTTACGCGTTACGGCGGCATGCCCAAGCGCGGAGATATAATAATAGTAGAATACCCCAATCTTTCGGGAACCTTTGTAAAGCGTGCAATAGGGCTGCCCGGCGAAACCGTGGAAGTGCGCAACAGCACTGTATACATAAACGGTCAGCCGTTGGAGGAAGACTATATAAACCCGGAGCCGTATAATGATATGGCAGCCGTAACCGTTCCTGAAAATTATGTTTTTGTAATGGGAGACAACCGTGCGCATTCGCTGGACAGCCGCACGGAAAAAATTGGCGCCATACCGCACAGCTCCATCGTTGGCCACGGTCTGTTCGTTATATGGCCGCTCACAAACATGCACGGCATAAGCTAAAGCCACCGCCTTATGGCAAGTCTTTCGCTGTTTGCGCTATATTATAAACAAACGTATATAAAAGTAAAACGGACGGTACCTTGCAAGATACCGTCCGTTTTTTATTTTTTTTAGATCATCACATAAGCAGTGTGAGCACATTTTGCGATCTTGTGTTTGCCTGCGCATTTCTTGCCGCACCGGTCCGCTGCTTTATGCTCTCCATGGCTGATCGCAGCATATCGCCCGCCTGCTTATCATCCACACGCGCCTGCTGCTCCGTAAGCACCGCAGAAGACTGCTTCATGTTATACATCCTGCTTTGCAGCTGGCTTTGCATTGCTCCCATGGCCGAACGCTGCTGCGAAACTGCCCCTAAGGCGCTCTTTACCGCTGCGCCCGCCGCAGATGCGCCGGCTGCGGATTGCAGCGAGGTGCCGTCAAGCCCCAGCCCTGCCGTGTTCATGGCGGCAATCTCCAACTCCGCCGCAGCTCCGCCACCCTGCACTATAACGCCCCTGCCGGATGCTTGCGCTGGTTCAAACGCCACAGATACTCTGCTGTCCTCAAAATTTATGCCGCCCTCCGTTTGCACACCATTTGTACCCCTGGCAAGCGTTGACGAAAGGCTCTCTGCAGAATCTCCGCGCATATACACATAGCTGTTGGAAACACTTGCCCCCTGTGCGGTCTGCACATTCAGCGTTATTTGATCTCCCGCACGCAGGCTGTCCATATTGAATGAAACTGCTGTACTGCTGTGCTGAGAGGGCGTCATTTCAAGTGCCACATCACCGCTCTTGGGCGTTTGCTGCTCTATTTTTATTTGATTGCCGGAACCTTCTATTTTGAATGTGTTTCTAAACTGTGCCGCCATCGCGCGCCGCATAGCCTGCATAACGTCTCCGCTGGTCTGCGCCGCAAAAATAGATATTGTGCTGGCGCCCTGGTTTTGTGCCACACCACCCGGTACCACCAGCTCAAAAACCTTTCCAGACATACGGAAAATATCTCCCACCCTTAGCGGCATATGGAAGTTTACCGTGTTTATTTTTATAGACTGCCCACCATGATCCACTCCGGGGGCTGTGCTTGTAAAGGTTACGTCCTGCGCATTTCTCATCTCGCCCTGAGGCGCCCCGCCGTCCGCCGCCGTATAGCTTATAGACGCGCTCATTTCGCTCATTCTCTGCTGAGCCGCGCGCGCACCCGAAGGACTGTTTTGCTGTTCATTGAATTTAAGGCGTATCTGTACCGCATTTTCCGAACGCATTACAGCGTTCTTGCTTTCCATCACTTCATTTCCATCATAGCTCAACTTTTCGGCTTCAATTATGCTTCTTGCCACATCGCTTGCCGTATTTGTGCCGCGTGTCAAAGAATTTCCCACTGCGGCATCCACAAAGTTTACAGTTATAGCCTCTCCCGCGCGCGCAGCAGCCGCCTTGCTGCTTAAATCTTTATCCAGCGCGGCATTTTGCCTCCTTACGGTTTCGTTTTCCTCCATGCTTATCTGGCGCGATTCCAAAATACTTCTTGCAATATCTGCAGCCGTGTTTCTGCCCGCGCTCAAAGAGGCTCCCGTTGCGGGGTCTCCAAAATTCACGGTTATACGCTCTCCCGCACGCTGCGATGCGGCATTCTTGCCCCGGTTTGTATCTAAGGCTTCATTTGTACTGTTCACCATCTCATTTCTTTGCAGACTCACATTTTGTGATTCTAAAAGGCTTCTTGCAATATCCGCAGCGGTGTTCCTGCCCTGCTTCAATGAAGCCCCAATAGACTGGTCTCCAAAATTAACGGTTATGCGTTCGCCCGCTTTGGCATTGGCTATTTCCAAGCCACCCAAATCAAGCGTACCGTTTGCCGCAGGGCCTCCCGACACTCCACGCACATCCGTGCTTATTTCCTGGCTCATTACAGACTCAGGTGTTCTATCCGTTGTCTGCACGTATATGCCCTCCGTAGCCGCGCTGCGCTGCGCACCCGCAGCAGTAAGCGAACCATCAAGTATGCCGCCTCCGCCATACGTGGTCTGCTTTGCTATATCGTTTATTTGGCGCGCCATATTGCTGTATTCTGCATCCAGCTGCTTACGCTGCGCCGCGTCTGCCGTGCTTTGCGCGCCCTGCTCTGCAAGACCGTTCATACGCTGCAAAACATCCTGTATGCGCGCCGCCGCACCATCAACCGTTTTTATCAGCGATGACGCATCCTGCACGCTGCGCGCCGCCATATTTATATTCCGCACTCGCGTAGTCATTCCTGCTGAAGCCGCCGTATCTGCGGCATTCCCAACAGCAGGCGCTTTGCTCTCACCGGGGTACAGTCTCTGTGTCGCATTAGACATGAGCTTGTTCAGCGTGGAATAATTTCTGTATATATCTATAGAAGACGCATTACTGTCCACTCTCATGTGCTGTCACCTCCAAAATAATATATAACTATAGCTATGTAATACCCAGATTTGCTTAAAATAATCCAACTATATTTTACCACTAAATTTATTTTTTTTCAATGTATTGTGTTATTCATATTTACACTTTATTAAAAAGCTCTTCACCTTGTATTCACAGACATGTAGTATTCTATAAACATACAAATTCTGCCACCGCAGTGCAGCGGAAGCAAGCCGCCAGCAGCGGGAGGCAGTCCAAAAAATACGCTTATGCGTTTATATAAATTTTCCATTAGCCCCTTCCCATAGGGGCTTTTCCCTTTCCCGCGCCGCACCATTCTGGACATTCGATTTCCACTGTTGTATACTGTTTCATGTTGAAACCAGCACAAAAAGGTATGCGGGAGGTTGCAAATGAAAAGTATAAGCGCACTTGTTATGGCAATGGCCGAATATGAGGTCGGTTGTCCCAAACGCATAAACCACTTTTTGAAGGTATACTCCTATGCAAAAACAATTGGCGAGCTGGAGGGTCTGCCCCATGAGGCGCAATATATTCTTGAAGCGGCAGCCGTCACGCACGATATAGGTATAAAGCCCTCGCTTGAAAAATACGGCTCAGACGATGGCGTACATCAGCAGATAGAAGGGCCGCCCGAAGCCAAAGCAATGCTTTTCTCGCTTGGTTTTTCAACAGCGGTGGTTGAACGTGTGTGTTATCTAATTTCCCGTCATCATACATATTCCGGCATAGACGGAAGTGATTACCAAATATTGGTGGAGGCGGATTTTCTGGTAAATATATTTGAAGGCAACGTGCCCTATAAAAAAAATATACGGAACAATATTTTCAAAACAGAAACGGGAAAGATGCTTTTTGATCAGCTTTATTGCGGTATGGAGTAAGCTTTACGTACAGTGTTTTGTTATTATGCAAAATTCCCAAAATACATAAAGGTGCATATTTGTGATATGACAGATCATTCAAAAATAATAATAGCTTGCATAAACGGCTGCTCTCCAAATTATGGCAACAGCTTAAAAGCCGCCGGATACAGCAATATTTTGGTGCGCGGCGAGGACGAGGACATACGTTCTTTTTTTAGGCGTACACTTTTGCAAGCTCCGGATTTCATTATAACACTGGATGAGGGCGACGGCTTCTCCACAGAAGACGTAACTGCAGTTATGAACGCACTAAGTGCGCAACCCCAGGCCTTTTATGCCGGCGTAAAAAAAAGCTCCGAAAAAACCAGCCTGCCATCCAAGCTGTTCGGCTTCCTTTCCGGCATTGAAGCGGCAAACGTTCAAACCTCGCTTTTTGGCATGTCAGCCGAAAACTTTAAAATTCTTACGGATATGAAAAGCAGCGAGGAACGCTTCATGACAAACCTTCCGCTTGAAGCGCGGGCCAAGGATATATCCGTAAAGAGCGTGGAAACAGGCGCTCCGCCCGCCCCGCAGCCGGGCTTTGATCTGCTGGCATGCTCGTTAAAGCTATATTACGTTTTTATAAAGTTCAGTATATCCGCGCTCATAGCCTATTTAGTTGATATAGGCACATTTTACTTGTTTGTCCGGCTGTTTCACCAGCTTACAGACGAATATAAGATCCTCATATCCACCGTGCTTTCGCGCGTGCTCTGCTCTGTTGCTACCTATCTTTTAAATAAAGGCATGGTATTTGGCTCGAAGGCTCCCACCGGCGGAACCGTTGTGCGTTTCCTTATACTTGCCACCGCACAGCTAATAGCGTCTTGGCTGCTGGTTTGGATATTTGGCTCTCTCCTTGGCGGAAGCGCGGAAATAAATATGATAGTAAAGGTTGTTGTTGACCTGGTTATATTTATGGCAAGCTTCACTATCCAGAGGGATTGGGTTTTCAAACAAACAAAGGGTTTGCTTAAATAAGCAAATACCTATGCGGTATAATATGTTTATACAAATACAATGATGTGTATATTAATAACGTGAGCGAATACCATGTGCGGTAGCTGCGCACAGTAAGTTTATAAAAAGGAGTACGATGTAAAATGAGTGTAAAGCATATAAGCGAGGGTCAGTTTGACGCAGAGGTTTTGAAGGATAATGGACGGGTACTGGTAGATTTTTATGCTGATTGGTGCGGCCCCTGCAAAATGTTGGGTCCCATACTTGAAGAAGTGAGCGACGAGGTGGACAAGCTAAAGGTAGTTAAGGTAAATGTGGATGAGGCTCAAGCATTGGCGCAAAAATACGGTGTTATGTCTATTCCCACAGTTTATCTGTTTGACGGCGGTATGAATGCGGGGAAATTTGTAGGCGTAAAGTCTAAAGAAGAAGTGATAGA
>CAYXBW010000104.1:0-7959 GCA_964463305.1 uncultured Christensenella sp.
TTTCGCTGAGAAAAGCGCAAATAGTTATTGCATAATTATACATAATATCGTATAATTATTTGAAACGTATATTAAAGGGGTGGATTTTTTTATGATAAAAGTGAGTGTTGTGGGTGCCACGGGTTATGTGGGCGCGGAGCTTATGCGTTTGCTTTCCGCGCATTCTGAGGTTAGCGTTGTCAGCGCGGTGTCCAAAAACTTTGCGGGCAAGAGCATGAGCGGTGTATACGGAAATTTCACACCGGAGGATTTTTCACTGGATGAGAACGCGGCGGATTGCGATTTTGCATTTTTATGCCTGCCGCACGGTCAGTCCATAAAGGCCGCGCCCGCTTTTATTGAGCGCGGCGCGAAGGTGATAGACCTTTCGGGCGATTTTCGCTACAGTGATACTAAAATATATGAGGAATGGTATGGCCTGCCGCACGGCGAGACGGAGCTTAACGCCAAGGCTGTGTATGGGCTGCCCGAATACAACCGCGAAAAGACTCGCGCGGCTGATATGGTGGCAAATCCCGGCTGCTATACCACCACCAGCATACTGGCGCTGGCTCCGCTCCTTGAAGCGGGGCTTATAAAACCCAAAGGTATAGTAATAGACGCAAAATCCGGCGTTTCGGGCGCGGGCAGAAAGGAGTCCCTCGGCTTTTCCTACTGCGAAACGGCAGACAATTTTAAGGCCTACTCTGTGGCGAACCACCGCCACACCTCTGAGATCGAGGAGCAGCTTTCGCTCATATCCGGCGGAGAAATAAATCTGCTGTTCACTCCGCACCTTTTGCCCGTGAAACGCGGCATACTGGCCACGATATACGCAGAGCTTGCGGATGGCGCATCTGCGGAGAAGATATCGGCCGCCTATGAAGGTGCCTACAGCGCAGAACCGTTCGCGCACAGCCTGCCTGCAGGCAAGCTGCCTGAGCTGAAACAGGTGGTGGGCTCAAACAACTGCTTTATAGGTTTTGAGCTGTCAGAGCGCACGGGCAGGCTGATAATAGTTTCCTGCACAGACAATCTTTTAAAGGGCGCGGCCGGTCAAGCGGTGCAAAACTTCAACATAATGAACGGCTTTGACGAAAAAACAGGTCTGAGCGACATAGCCTGGTACCTGTAAGGTCAATGCAGAATTAATTCTCAATTTTAAGACTACGCGGAGGAATTATAAAGTGGACAATAAAATGGAGCAATATCTATACAAAGCGAATATGCTGGTTGAAGCTCTTCCCTACATACAGCGGCTCTTCGGCAAAACAATAGTAATAAAATACGGCGGCGCGGCCATGCTTAATGAGGAGCTTACCCAAAAAATAATGGAGGATGTTACGCTGCTTAAATTTGTGGGCATGAACCCCATACTGGTGCACGGCGGCGGACCCGACATAAACACTATGCTGAAAGCGCTTGACGTAGAGCCGCAGTTTATAGACGGGCTGCGCGTAACGGATGATAAAACTATGGAAGTAGTGCAGATGGTGCTGGCTGGAAAGATAAACAAGGAAATAGTGGCAAAGCTGAACGGCCTGGGCGCTTCTGCAATAGGTTTGTGCGGCATAGACGGAAATATAATCCGCGCGGAGAAAAAACCGCCCAAAAACGGTGTGGATCTGGGCAATGTGGGTCAGGTGGTCTCCATAAACACAACCCTGCTCAATACGCTCAGCAACGACCAATACATACCCGTTATAGCGCCTGTTGGCGTGGGCGACGCGGGCGAGAGCTACAACATAAATGCGGACACGGCGGCGGGCGCAATAGCCGCGGCTCTGGAGGCGGAAAAACTTATATTCTTAACTGATACTGACGGTATACGCACAGATGCGGAAGACCCCGAAACGCTGCTTTACGTTGCCTCCAAAACGGATATACTGAATATGATAGAGGACGGTAAAATAGTTGGGGGTATGCTGCCCAAGGTGCAAAGCTGCCTTGCCGCGCTAAAAAACGGTGTAAACCGCACGCATATACTGAACGGCACAATACCGCATCCAATAATACTGGAAATATTCACAGATTCCGGTATAGGAACAATGGTAACTGGCTGAAACGCAAAAGCGTTTCAGCAATGCACAATTGGGCGCTGCGCGCCAAAGAATTTGGGAGAGAACAATGAATTTAGAAGAGATAAAGGCAATAGACATATCGCATTTCATGCCGGTGTTCGGGGAACGGCTGCCCGCCGCGTTCACGCACGGCAGCGGCGCGAAAATATACGATAAAGAGGGCGCGGAATACACGGATTTTCTTTCTGGGATAGCCGTAAACGCGCTTGGCTATTCAGACGAGGGCTTCAAATCTGCGCTTAAAGCACAGGTGGACAGCATAATACACAGCTGCAACTATTTTTACAACGAGCAGCAGGCGCTTCTCACCGCCGCACTCTGCGAAAAAACCGGATATGACCGCGTGTTTTTTGGTAACAGCGGCGCAGAGGCGATGGAATGCGCAATAAAGCTTGCCAAGAAGCGCGCCTTTGCCTCAGGCTCTGCCTCTGCCAATTTCGTATCCTTAAAGGGCAGTTTTCACGGCCGTACGCTGGCCGCTCTCACTGCCACCGGTCAAGATAAATTCCACGAACCGTTCCAGCCGGGCACATTCAGCTATACATATGTGGAAGCAAACGACTGCGCCGCACTCACTCAGGCAGTGACAAAGGATGTATGCGGCGTTATAATGGAAGTGATACAGGGCGAGGGCGGAGTAAACGCGCTTGACATGCGCTTTGTTAAGCTGGCGCGCGAGCTGTGCGACAAAACGGGCGCGCTGCTCATAATAGACGAGATACAAACGGGCATGGGACGCACCGGCCGCTTTTTGGCTCAAGAGCTTTATGACGTAAAGGCGGATATAGTGACGCTTGCCAAGGCGTTGGGCGGCGGCGTACCCATAGGCGCCTGCCTGTGCACGGAAGATGCTTGCTCCTTCGTTCCGGGCGACCACGGCTCCACATTCGGCGGCGGGCACCTGGCCTGCGCAGCCGGAAATTATATGGTGAACGCCATAGATGATGAAATGCTGACGCGTATAGAAACGGTGGGCGCGTATTTTAAAGACGGTCTGCGCGCGCTGAAAAAAGCCCATCCCTCCGCCATAACGGAGGTGCGCGGCGCCGGGCTGATGCTGGGCGCGGAGCTATCCGCTTTGCATTCGGCAGCAGCAATAAAAACGGAGCTGTTTTCTCAAAAGTACATAATAGGCACGGCAGGAGCGAACACATTGCGCTTCCTTCCGCCATATATGATATCGGAAGCGGAGATAGACTCTCTGCTGACCGCGCTGGATAAGCTTCTACAATAGAAAATATTTGCAAACTAACATTCCCGCCCGGAGGCAATTGCCAAAAGGCGGGAATTTATAAGAAAGGATTTTTCAAATGCCACGTATACAAAATATCGAAAAAATTCTGGTGATAGGCTCCGGCCCGATAGTGATAGGTCAGGCGGCGGAGTTTGATTACAGCGGCACGCAGGCCTGCAAAGCGCTCAAGGAGGAGGGCTTTGAGGTGGTGCTCATAAACTCCAACCCCGCCACAATAATGACTGATGTGGAAATGGCGGACAAGGTGTATATAGAGCCGATAGTGCTGGACACGGTAATAAAAATACTCAAAAAGGAACGCCCGCAGGGCATAATAGCCACGCTGGGCGGACAGACCGGCCTCAACATGGCAATAGAGCTGGATAAGTGCGGCATACTGGAAAAACTCAACATAAAGCTGCTGGGAACCTCGCTGGAATCCATACAACTGGCTGAGGACAGGGAGCTTTTTAAAGATACCATGGCATCAATAGGTCAAAAAACAGCCGTTTCCACAATAGTTACCAGCGTGGAGGAGGCAGAGGCGTTCACAAAGGTGTGCGACTTTCCCATAATAGTGCGTCCCGCATTCACGTTGGGCGGCACGGGCGGCGGCGTGGCAAACACTTTGGATGAGCTTAAAAACATAACGGCGCGCGGCATAAAGATGAGCATCATAAATCAGGTTCTGCTGGAGCAGAGCGTGGCTGGCTGGAAGGAAATAGAGTACGAGGTAATCCGCGACAATGTGGACAATTGCATAATAGTTTGCAACATGGAAAACATAGACCCGGTGGGCATTCACACGGGCGACAGCATTGTGGTGGCGCCCTCTCAAACATTGACCGACCACGAATACCAGATGCTCAGAAGCGCGGCGCTCAAAATAATACGTGCGCTGGGTATACGCGGCGGCTGCAACATACAGTATGCGCTAAACCCCAATTCCTACGAATATGTTGTAATAGAGGTGAATCCGCGTGTTTCGCGTTCCTCTGCGCTGGCCTCCAAGGCTACTGGCTACCCCATTGCGCGCGTGGCGGCAAAAATAGCCGTGGGCTACAATTTGGACGAGATACAAAACTCCGTTACGGGCAAGACCTACGCCTGCTTTGAGCCTTCGCTGGATTACGTGGTAACAAAGGTGCCGCGCTGGCCCTTTGATAAATTCGCGGGCGCGAACCGCCTGCTGGGCACGCAGATGAAGGCTACCGGCGAGGTAATGGCAATTGGCCGCAACATAGAGGAGTCACTGCTCAAGGCAATAGACTGCCTGGATGTAAAGCTGAATTACAACCTTGGCATGAAAAACATAGACGACTGGACTAACGAGCAGATAATGGAGTCTCTCTCCCGTCCGGACGATGAGCGTATATTTGTGCTGTCCAAGGCATTGCAGCGCGGCTACACAGTGGATGAACTGTTTGAGATAACAAAGATAGACCGCTTCTTCATAAACAAGCTCAAAAACATAGTGGATCTCTCTGCGGAGCTTTCCGGCTACACAATAGATTCCCTCACGCCCGAAATGCTTATAAAATGCAAAAAAGCGGGCTTTGGCGACGGATATATAGCAGACTGCATAGGCGCGGATCGTTCGCAGATAATATACATGCGCAACGCACTCAACATAAAACCTTCATTTAAAAAGGTGGACACCTGCGCGGGCGAATTTGAGGCGGTCACGCCCTACTATTATTCCTCATATGACAATGAGGACGAGGTGGAGCTTACAGATAAAAAGAGCGTGATTGTTCTCGGCTCCGGGCCGATACGCATAGGACAGGGCATAGAGTTCGACTATTGCTCTGTTCACTCTGTGGAAACGCTCAAAAAAATGGGCTATGAATCCATAATAATAAATTCCAACCCTGAAACGGTATCAACAGACTTCGACACCTCTGACAAGCTGTATTTTGAATCACTCTCCAGCGAATGCGTGCTGGACATAGTGAACAAGGAAAAGCCGGAGGGCGTTATTGTTCAGTTTGGCGGGCAGACCGCTATAAACCTTGCGCAGTCTCTGCACGAGGCTGGCAAAACTGTACTGGGCACCACTGTGGAAGATATAGACCGCGCGGAGGACAGGGAAAAGTTTTTACAGGTGCTGAAAAAGCTTGATATACCGCTGCCCAAGGGCGCCACCACCTTCTCGCTTGAGCACGCGCTGGAGGCCGCGGCTGATATTGGCTACCCCGTGCTGGTGCGCCCCTCCTACGTGCTGGGAGGCCGCGCCATGGAAATAGTATACAACGACGCGGAGCTTTCCGAATACATGACAATGGCAGTGGATGTTTCGCCCGACAAACCCGTGCTTATAGACCGCTATATCACGGGCAAGGAAATAGAGCTGGATGCCGTGTGTGACGGCGAAGATGTGCTGGTGGTGGGCATAATGGAGCACATAGAGCGCGCGGGCGTGCATTCTGGAGATAGTTTTGCGGTGTACCCCACACAAAACATAAGCCGCGCCGCCAAGAGGAAGATAGCGGAATACGGCATGGCGCTTGGTCGTGAGCTTAATATAAAGGGGCTTTTCAACATACAGTTTGTTATGGACGGTGAGGATGACGTTTACGTAATAGAGGTGAACCCGCGCGCCAGCCGCACAGTGCCTGTGCTGTCCAAGGTAACGGGAATAAATATGGTTGATCTGGCGACGCGCATAATGATGGGAGAAACGCTTGCCTCGCTGGGCTATGAGAGCGGCGTGCACAAGGAGCCAAAGATGGTCACGGTGAAAGCGCCCGTATTCTCCTTCGCCAAGCTGGCCACGGTAGATACCTTCCTGGGGCCGGAAATGAAGTCTACAGGCGAGGTGATGGGTACGGACAGAACGTTTACAAAGGCGCTCAAGAAAGCCTTTCTGGCTTCAGGCTCCTCCCTGCCCGATAAAGAGGGCAAGATACTCATAAGCGTTGCCAACAGGGACAAGAAAGAGGCGCTCTCCGTTGCCAAGGAGATGCGCGACTGCGGATTTGAGCTGGCCTGCACGCCCGGAACGCACGAATATTTCACGCAGCACGGCTTTGAGGCAGAGCCAATTAAAAACGAGGAAACGCTGGACAAAATAAAGAGCGGCGAGTTTGCGCTAATAATAAATACACCAACGCGCGGCAAGCAAAAGACGCGCTCCGGTTTTATGCTGCGGCGCACAGCCGTTGGCTTCAACGTGCCCTGCATCACCTCCATGGACACGGTGAGATCCATGCTTACCGTGCTGCAAGCGAATGACAGCCTGACTGCCATACCGCTTAGCGAATACAAGTGAGGACAGCGCTATGGAAACAATAACGCTCACCAGAGCTGTGGAGGCGGATGCGCCAGATATATTGCGCGTAACAAAGCAGGCCTTCGACATTTACGCCAAAGAGGTGCGTAAGCGCGAGAGCATAGCCGCGCTATATGAGACGCTGGAGGATGTGCAGCGTGATATAACCGAAAAATACGTATACGTGGCGCGCATAGACGGCGAGCTGGTGGGCAGTGTGCGCTTTGCGCTGTGCGGCGAAGGTATGGCCTACCTTAGCCGCTTCTCCATGCTGCCTGAGGTGCAAAACCTGGGGATTGGCGGGCTGTTGCTGGAAAAGGTAAAGCTTGAGTGTCTCAGCCTTGGCGTTCGCGCCATCGCGCTGCATACCGCCTCCAAAATGCGCTCCACGGTGGCGTTTTACCTTAAAAACGGCTATTACATACACTCCATAAGCAAGGACAGCGACTATATCCGCGCCTTTATGGTGAACGAGCTGGTGGAGATGGACGAGCTTTTTGATTATGAATCCGTAATAAGCCGCTTCAAGCAGGGTAGCACCAAAACTGTTTAGCACGCTTAAAAATATGCATCCACTTGAAGCTGTGTTGCTTTTTAGCCGCTTCACGCTAAAGTATCTACCCCTGTTTACATGTATCAGGTATGTTTTATAGACCATATTTGCGGCCTGTTACACGGTTTTTCTTGTTATGGGGGGCATATTTGGTTATAATAAAACATAGTGTTTATTTGATATTATTATTTATTTAAAATACGAGGTGTAAGATGGTATCTTTGATTTTTGCGCTGCTGGCGCTGATTTGCAACATACTTGCTATTCTTCCTGCGCTGGTACCTCAGCTAAGCACAGGTTTTTTGGCGTTCATAGGCTTTGTGTTCGCCATAATTGCAGTGGCTACAGGTAAAAACATATTGAGAGCAGATTCCGGAGACAAGAATGCCCGTGCCGGCAAGGCCATAGGAACTGTGTGCATAGTGCTGGCGGTACTGGCCATAATACTTTTTGTATCGCTTCCGTTGGGCTGCATAGCCTGCACTGCGGCAAGCTGTCTGGCGTGATTGCGTACAGGGGGATTTATTGATGATTGTACTCGTTTTGGCGCTTTTTTCCGCCGCATTCGCACCGATATCATACATTCAGGCGGTAAACTGGCTCAGCATTGTGGGTTTTGTGTTTGGTATCGCCGCGTGGGTAATGGCACGAAAAATGCGCCAGACCGACCCATCTGCCAACACCGCACGCATTTGCGGTATAGCCATGGTGATTGGTATTATTTTCACATTTGTTAACCTTGTGGGTATAGTGTATTCCTTTGTCTGGGGAAACCTTATGTCTGGAGGAATGGTGGTGTTTTAGTATGCCACCTCGTGTATTTATTCAATTCGAAATATGA
>CAYXBW010000105.1:0-7931 GCA_964463305.1 uncultured Christensenella sp.
TGTATTTTATCAAGCTCTATATGGGAAAGCGGACGGCATAATAGCGCGTCCAGCTTGCGGTTATAGTCTCTATGGAGGTATAACGCAGGGTTTAGCTGCGTTGGGGCGGCGGTATGCACAGCGGGCTGAGTGTAGCTTATGCGCGCGCCCTCTTTTTTCATAAAGCCCTTTTGCTCCCAATATTTGAGTGCGTCAGATATCTGGGCAATAGTCATGTGCAGGGCATCTTCCATATCAACATTTTGCGCGCTGCCGCCCTCATGCGCAATATAAAGCCCATAGAGGTACACCTTCACATAGTCCTGCGGCGCATCACACATATATTCTTTTAAAAAGACAGTTGGGACAGGCACGAAAGCCTGTCCTTCAATGGCAAATTCAATCATTTTAGCTGTGCGTCCGTCCCGATTTTATGCTGCGGCGTTATTGGTGCTTCGCCCCAAGAAAGGTCACAATGGCCTCGTTCACGCGCTCAGGCTTTTCCTCCTGTGCAAGGTATCCGCAGTTTCGCACGGTAAGGAAGCTGCCGTTGGCAAAGCCGAGATTCAAAAATTCGCTGTCCCTGCCGCCGGATATTTTATCATCGTTGCCCACTATCACAAGTATGGGGCTCTTTACCACATTAAGGTTTGAGATAACTTCGTCATCTATAAAATTGCCCACACACATGCGTGATATAACGCGAAAATCTCTGTCTGCAACGCCGTTTAGATATTCTCCCGCCACCTCGTCTGTAACCATGGTGCGGTCAAAATAGCAATCCTCCAGCACGGCGCGCACGCTTACGGGGTTCAGTTTCATACGCGCAGCCATATTTCCAAAAATAGAGGGTATGCCACGCCCCTTCATGCCCACTCCGCCAGAAACAACGGGCGAGATGAGTATTATGCCCTTGGTGCGCTCCGGGTTGTGTATAACAAAATCCAGCACATAGGCTGCCGCCTCGCCAAAGGCCACAAAGTTTGCAGAAATTATTTTCTTGGCATTCATGAACGCCTCTATGGACAGCGCAAACTCTTCTATATTATAGCTTATTTCCGGCTTGCCCGAATAACCGTGGCCTGGCAGGTCTATAGCGTATACATGGAAGTATTTTGCCAGCTCATGTATGCTTTTGCGCCAGGTGTAGGCGTTTTGCCCAATTCCGTGCACCAAAACAAGAGGCTCACCATCGCCCTCTTCGTAAAAGTGCATCTGCGTGGAAACGGCGAGCACTTCGTTGCGCCCGCGATTGTTTATGTAGGTATCAAATTCTATATCCACATAACCGCCCGTTTGTTCACGGTTTACAAAATGCTTAATGCCTATTTGTTCAAACAATTTCCCCATTCTCCTGCGAAAAATATATTGCCGCCATTAGAACAGTTTGACAAACAACAGCCCCTGCTCTCCGGCAAGATTTGTGCCATGCTGTGTTTCGCGATCCCGCTGTCTGTGCCTTTTACGCCTGCACCCTCATACCTTGCCTTGCGCAAAACCGACCCGGATATCCCATAGCTGCCATTTGTCAACTTACTCTAAAACGCGGTTTTTTATTCGTACAACTTATTAGTATACATCATTGTAGCATATCTTATCAAATTTTTATAGTTGTTTTGGGATGGTTTTTTAAGCGCCAGCGCATGCAGCTTGCTAAGCAGCTCTCCCACCTCCCGCCCCTGCGGTATATTAAGCTCCCGCATTAGGTCATCTCCCGTTACTGCCAGCATGTCAAGCGTAAGCGGCGCGTCCTGTGCCTCAAGCTCTGCCAGCATACCCCGCCACTTGCGCGCGCTTGATGGGTCTGCGCCGCGTCCTGAGCCTATAAAATCCGCCTCCCGCAGATCGCACAGCCGCAAAAACTGCTCCCGCCCCAGCTTCACCAGCATACGGTTCACAGAGGCTCTTCCCGCCTCGTTTTCAAGGTCATACATGTGCGCGGCTATGAGCTGCACAACATTTTTTACCACGCGGTTCTCAAACTTTAGGCGCAGCAATATCTCGCCCGCCGCCATAGCGGAAAGCTCTGCGTGGCGGTACATATTACCATCCTGCCTGTATGCGTCCGGCTTTTCCACATCGTGCAGCAGCGCGGCCAGCCGCGTGGTCACATCGGGCGGGGCGGCGGCGCAGGAGCGAAAGGAATGCTCCAGCACGTCATAAGCGTGGTATTTCGGCGTTTGGGCAAAGCCCTCCCCCGCCAGCAGCTCGGGCACGATATGTTCCAGCGCACCCAGCTTCCAAAGCAGCATAAGGCCATACATCACGCCGCCCTCGTTGCCATAGGCCGCATCCGCCATTATTGTTTTGACAAATTCATCCCGCAGCCGCTCGGCGGATATCCCCGCAAGCTGGGGGGCATTGGCAGCCGCCCGCTCCTCCGTGCGCTGCTCCGGCACAAAGCCAAGCTGCGCGGCAAAACGGCACAGCCGAAGTATTCTAAGCGCGTCCTGCTCCATAGTATCTGCGCCGCACATGGCAAGCCGCTTTTCTGCAAGGTCGGCCATGCCCCTTCCCGTGGGGTCTAAAACATTGCCCGCCGCATCCATATAAAGCGCGTTTACTGTAAAGTCGCGCCGCGCCGCGTCAAGCGCTATATCCGTGGTGAAGCATACGCTGTCCGGGCGGTGTCCGCCCCGGCCGTAGCTATCTCGCCGGAACGTGGTATATTCGTATTCGTAGGTTTTTCCGCCAAAGCTCTGGGTTATCACCACAGTGCCAAGGCCATATTCCCGCTCGGTCACGGCTATGCTTGCGCCGGCAAACCGCCGCAGCGCCTCTGCCGGCAGCGGCGAGCATACATCCATATCATAGCTCGGCAGACCCAGCAGGGCGCTCCTCACGTAGCCGCCCACTATGTAGAGCGGCTCGCCCGTAGCGCAAAACCACTCCATCAAATTTTTTATATGTGCTTCCAGTTCAATCAAACGCAGTCTCCCCCGTAAAAACATACTCTGCAGGGCCGGTCATAAACACCCGCCCGTCATCTTCTATATCTATATGCAGCTTGCCCGTCTCCAGCAATATATCTACACTGTTTCCTATAAAGCCCTTCTTGTTTGCTATTACTGCGGCTGCACAGCTGCCCGTACCGCAGGCCAGCGTGCGCCCCGCTCCGCGCTCATATGTGCGAAGCTTAATTCCACCCACCACTATTGTGGCAAAATTCACGTTTATATTACGCGGAAAAAGCTCGTGGCACTCTATTTGCTCTCCTATAGAGCAAACCTCCTCATCAGAAAAATCTCCGAATATTACCACATGCGGCACACCCATAAGCACAGCGGAAGCGTTGAAGCTTTTGCCGCCCACGCCTATTATAAATTCCAGCGGGTCATCCACCTTTGCGGGTATCTCCTCCGGCACAAAGCCGGGCAGGCCCATATCAACGCGTACACCCGTAACCTCCCCGTGCGAAATTATAAGCCGCGGCTTCATCACCCCGGCAAGCGTTTCTATTGCCATTTCCTCCTTGCGCACTATACCGCGGTCATAAAGATAGCGGGCAAAGCAGCGTATGGCGTTGCCGCACATCTCCGCCTCGCTTCCATCTGAATTGAAAATTCTCATTTTTGCATCGGCCACCTTAGAATACGCCACGGCAACCAGACCGTCCGCACCCACAGAAAGCCGCCTGCGGCAAAGATGCACCGCCGCTGCAGCATAATCCTCCGCGTATTCTTCGGTCAATATAAAATCATTTCCAAGTCCATGCATTTTTGTTATTTTCATGCTCAAACCCGCCTTGTTCACATAATAATAACAATATTATACTACAAATTTTATGCAAATGTGGTATACTAATTCAGAATTGAAGTGCAGAAGACACGCGGCAGCGTGCGAGAAGCGTGCCGCACTGTGCATAAAGCCGTATATTCGCGGTTTTTTGCATGTTTTTGCATATGACGGGGGAAAAGCTATGTATTTTAGGCCCACAAGGCGAAGGAGAATAAACACGCGCACCATAATAATAATTTGCGCGGCGGCAGCAGCCGGTGTTTTTGCGCTGCTTTTTTTCCTGGGGCTGTTGCCCAGCTTTGGCGCGGTGGGCGGAGTGAAAGCGCTGGATTTTTCACTTCCTGAAAACGTGACCGCAAATGACAGTGGCCTGCTTTACAATCAAAACGACACGCTCCACCTGATCCAGCCAAACGGCGAGGCGGTATGGAGCCTAAACCTAGATATTGCCGGCGCGACCACCGAAACATCTAAGGATCTCATTGTAAACTACTCCGGCCGCGCTATGCAGGTGATGAAGTTCAACAAAGAGCAGCTTTTTTCCACCTCGCTTGATAATGATATAAAGCGGGTGGCGGCGGGCAAGGGAGCCGTTGCCGTGCTTTCAGACGCAGTTTCTGCGGAAACCGGCGAAAATATATCTTATTTGCAGCTTTTTGGCACAAGCGCAGATAAATCACGCTGGGAGCAGATAAGCCAGATAGATTCCTTCGGCTCATCCACAAAGCAGGTGCTGGATTTTGGCTTCCACGGCGATTCTGATATGTTTTGGGTGCTCTCGCTTGACACCTCCGGCGTAACGCCCACCTCCAGCATAACCACCTTCAAGCCGGACGGCAGCCCCACCACCAGCATACCAATAAACTCTGAAATAGTGGAAAATGTGTTTGTTACGGACAGTTCCATATTTGCAAGCGGCACCAGCACGCTCGCCTCTTACACATACTTTAGCACCAAGCAGGCAGAGCAGGCGATATACGGCTGGAAAGAGGCTGCCGCCAGCGTGGAGCCTGCCGCCATAAAGCTGGCCTACGCGCCGCGCTCAAAATCTACAGAGATGGATGCCGCGCGCATATACTCTACCGATCTTTCCATGACCCAGGTGCGGCTGCCGCGCAACGTTTTTTCGCTTGCGGTAACGCAAAACAAGCTCTATGCCATAACATCTGATACAGCCTATGTATACGGTATGGACGGCGGTCTGCAGCAGCAGATGCCGCTTGGCTCCAATATGACAAGGGCAAAGCAGGTCTCAGATAAGGTGATAGTGCTTTGGGACAATCAAAAAAGCTATATAATGGAGATATCCTGACCGTTAAGCTGCGCAGCGCACACAGCAAAATAAAGCGTATTTTTTAGTTTATTATAAAAATAACGGAACTCGTGGCAGCGCAGCCGCGTCAAACAGTATGGCAGGGAGGTGCAAAGGCTTTAGATGAACTATTTAAATATCTTTTTAATATTTTTGATAGGCGTCTACGTGCTTCAGGGATTCCACAAGGGATTCCTTGTTTCTGTCGGCAACACTATTGGCCTTGGGGTGTCCTGGGCAATAAGCTTTCTTTTCAGCCCCATGCTTTCAGAGGCTATACAAAAAGGCTCCTTTTACAAGTTTTTGCTTAACTTCACAGAAGGCTCCTCCCGTATATTCGACCAAACGCAGGGGCATCAGCTGGTTTCTCAGCTCTCCTCCTCGCAAATACACGATATAGTTTCGCAGTCTGCAAGCCAGCTGCCCGTTCCCTTTCAAACTCTTATAGAAGAAAACATGCACGGCCTCGCATTCAAATCCACCTCATATGCTTCCACAGTTGCTGATTATTTTGACTATACGGTAGCCAATGTGGTTGTGAATATACTGGCCTTTTTAATAATATATATACTAGCCAGAGTAATAATATCCATAGTGCTAAATACGGTAAATTACGCTTCGCCCATGCCCATACTGAAATACTGTGACGGTCTTGCGGGCGGCGGCGTGGGGCTGGCGCGCGGTGTACTGGACATGTTTACAATAACAATGATGATACCCGTGCTGCTGATATCTATGCCGGTAAACATACCGCTGTTCTCAGACATGATATTTGATTCTTCAATAGCCTCTTATTTTTACACCCACAACTTCCTGTTGGGGTATATTTCGGGCGTAATATAGCCTTTTTTGTTGTTCACATAAAAAACTACATATCCCAGACAGCATCAAAAATCAGTTTTGCCGCACCTATGAGCAAACTCACCATTATATTGCAGCGGAAGTGTTTTAAATCAACTTCTGCTATTTTGGCTGACGCAGTGTTATAAAAGCCACCTCAGGGCGGGCAAATACGCGCGGCACACTGTGATGATAGCCCACGCCCCTGCTTACATACACGTCCGTTCCGCTCTCGTTTTTGGCAAAGCCGCCCATAAAGCGCTGCCCATACTTTGAAACATGCTTGGTAAGCGTAAGCGGAGGTGACCACAGACCGAATATGGTGGCGTGGCCGCCGTGCGTGTGGCCGCACAGCATAAGGTCTGCGCGTGAAACGTCCCTTTCCATAGAAATATCCGGATTATGGCACAGCAGCAGCACAAAATCTTGGGGCGCTGCACCCGCCATGGCACGGGCAGGGTCGGGGGTGCCGCGGTATACATCCTCAACGCCGGCAAGGTACATACCCGTTTTAAGCTCCACACCGCTGTTTGCCAGCAGCTTCACGCCGTTTTCCCGCATTACGGCAAGCAGCTTTTCGGCGCGGTCGTGGTTTCCGTCCACACCAAAAACACCGTCCGCAGCCTTAACGCCACCAAGTACGGAAACGGCAGGGTAACCGCCCTCTCCATCAGCAATATCGCCTCCCAGCAATACAACATCTGCTCCACGCGCAGAAATCTCCGCGGCTATTCCTTCCAGCAGCTCCCGCTTGGCGGCGTGCGTATCCGCAACAAGGGCAATGCGGTAGCCATCCAGCGCATCGGGAACGCGCGGGCTTGTGTATTCACTTTCCGTATACTGCACCCGCCTGTCCAGCGTGAGCATAGATATTATATGTATGGCGGCAATAACGGCCAGCACTATCAAAACAACCTTCACAGAGATAAAGCACCCTCCCTGAGATATTTTCTCAAAATAATAGTATTTATTTGCAATAAAAAACATTGCGCTTTTTAATGCGGATTAGTATAACAGATAACGCACTCCTAGGCAAGCCGCCCGCCTGTGTGCGCCTGGGAAAACGGTTGCCCGGATGTGCCGCGCGGTGCTATACTGTAATCAGAAAAATCGGCTTTTGGCACTGCGGCAAAAAACATCATTTATCTTTGCGCCGCCAATTTACGGGCGTACGATAATGCAGCAAAAAAACTCAGCATTGGAGAAATAATATAAAACTATTTCCTTGGAGGGTATATGGCTTTAGATTGCAGGAGATTGGACGGGCGCGCAGCCATAATAACAGGCGCGGGCAGAGGCATAGGCGAGGCGCTGGCGCACAGGCTGGCAAAAGAGGGCTGCATGGTAATGGTGAGCGATGTGGATATTTCTGCCGCGCGCGCCGTGGCGGAGGCGCTTCCCAACGCGGAGTTTGCGCGCTGTGATGTTTCCTCTCCCGCAGATTGCGAGGCGTTGGCCGCCGCCGCATACGAAAGGTTTGGCGGTATAGACTGCCTTGTTTCCAACGCGGGCATACTTATATCCGGCGCAATAGATGAGATTTCCTATGAAGCTTGGAGCCGTGTTATAGAGGTGAACCTGCTGGGCGGCTTCAACATATGCAAAGCCGTAGTTCCCTACATGAAAAAACGCGGAAGCGGCAGCATAGTGCAGATAAATTCAAAATCCGGTAAGAAGGGATCTTACAAAAATTCCGCTTACGCCGCCAGCAAGTTTGGCGGCATAGGGCTGGTGCAAAGCCTTGCACTGGAGCTTGCGGAGCATAAAATAAGAGTGAACGCCATCTGCCCCGGCAACCTTATGAACTCGCCGCTTTGGACGGAGAGCCTCTGCCACCAGTACGCGCAAAACAGGGGTATGACAGAGGATGAGGTGCGCGCCTTCTACAACGCCCAAATACCTCTTGGCAGAAGCTGCGAATATGAGGACGTGGCAAACATGATGGCCTTTTTGCTGAGCGACGAAGCCTCCTATATCACAGGTCAGGGCATGAATGTTACCGGAGGCTTTGAGATGCGCTAGCGCCGACTGCCCTAATTTGACGCACAACGTGCAAAGAGGC
>CAYXBW010000106.1:0-2618 GCA_964463305.1 uncultured Christensenella sp.
ACTCCTGCACGTATTTCTCCGCATCCGCGTTGCCCGCGTTGAAATGCTTCATCATTATGAGCGGAGTGAATTCGCTGAGATTTTTTATTGTTACGCCCTGCTTGGCCGCGCCCTCTATCACAAAGCACTCATCCGCCGTCATCTGTCCGTGGCGGATTATTGAGGGCGTGTCCACGGCAAGGCCGTTCACCATTCCCGTGCCCTGCGTCATTATGAAACCATAGGCCGCGGCATCCTTTATAGTGACGCTTTTGCCCGGCTGCACCACAAGCCGCTTGGCAGAAAAATCTGCGCTGCCGTAGGATATCCATTCCTCGTAATACCCCTCGCGCTCCATTTCGGCTATATCCTTAACCGGTATTGGCTCGTGATAGTATTTCGCGTGGAAATCGGGATCCAGATTCTTTTCCCAATCCATCATGCTCACGAGATAGTCTACCGGATCGCCCTTGTAGCTTTCGGGTATCACGCTCTTATTGTAGTTTTGATCTATAAAATAGTTGCGTTCCACCACATTTTGGAAGAATACCGAAACGTCGCTCAAATACTGCGGCTCGTATGTGCACACGCAAGCCGGCGCGTGAACTATGCCCGCGGGCAGGAACCAGCCCGTGCCCAGCTTTATTTTATACGCCTTGCTGAGCGTGAGTATTTGATTGTCCGCTTTGTTGTAGTTTCGCAGGCAGTCTGCTATCTGCTCCTTCTTTGTGCCCGGCACAAATCCAAAAAATGTATAATCGCTGTCATATACAACGTTGTTCATTTCCATCGGGAAATAGTATGACTCCGGCTTGCGGTTCATGCCTATGTTTTTGGCGTGCTCCTCAAGCGGGTGCATATGGTGGGGCAGTTTGGCTCCGTAATCGAAAAACTTGGAAAACATAACGTAACCGCCCAGCTTTTCCATCACTTCCTTGCCCAGCAGCTCGTCTCCCATCTGCTCTATTGCTTCACGGAAGGAAATACCCTCCGCATCCTCCGCCGTCCAAAACCAGCTCATGGTATCTGCAGATACCTCTTTTTTGCCCGTTTCCGCAACACCCATAGAGCAAAACCAACGTTCTGCCACGCCGCCAGCATCCACACCGTTTGGATACATATCCTCAGGGTGCAGCTTCAGCCTGCGTCCGGGGGGCAGGAATGTCCTGCACAGCCAGGTGGGCTTCATGCGAGCCACGCCACCGTTTTTCTCCAGCTCATTTTTAAGCGCCGAAAGCTTACTCATAACTTTTCACCTCAAACTTCCACAAATTCTATGCCCAGTATGTCGCACAAAAATTCCAGTTTACGCATGTGATCTCCCAGCCACAGCACCTGATGGTGCGTACCGCCGGCGCGCAGCCATTCGTCCATGGCAGAGCGTATGCCCGTATCCGGCTTGAAGAACGTGTAGTTCATGGGTATGCCGGGTATTTCTCCCGAATCCAGCACCTCTCCGCGCATAACCACTAGGCGGTAATAGTCTCCCGCCACAGGCACAAGCGATGCCGCGGTGGCTATTCCCGGCTGCGCGCTGAAAACAAGCGTGGGCGGGTTGTCCCTGTCGCCTATATCAAGCGGGCGGTCTATCAGCTTTACCGGCCGATCCTTGCGCGCCACCTTCCAGTTGCCCTCGCCCATGTGGCTGAACATGCAGGCGTCTCTGCCGTAATCTAAAGAATACATCTCCGTAAAGTGCGGATCTCCCACCAGCAGATGACCCATTGCCATAAGCGCCATTATGTGAACGTCGCCCTCTGCCGAATATCCATAGCCCTTTGCCATAAGATTGCTCGCACCCAGTATGGGCAGCTGATCTATGCGGCCATCCTCGCCAAAAACGGTGAAGTTCGCAGAGAAACCGTCGTATTCATTCTCTATCATGAATTTCTCAAATGCCAGCTGCAGCTTTGCCGCATAGCGATGGCTTGCTTCGGGCAGATCTGCCTGTATCTCGAAATTCTTTTTGTCCTCCGCTATTTGCGCGTCTATTTCCGCTTCTGAGATCGTTTCCATTTGCTTTACAATAAGGCCTATGCCCTCATGCAGCACCTCTATGCCCAGCTTGCGGAAGTAGGCAACCTCGTCGCCCATTATGTCGCCCATATTCTGCATTTTCTGCATAACGGCCAGCCGAACCTTTGTCAGCTTGTTTGCGGTGTTTGCCGCCTGCGCCCAATCCTCCACAAAGCTTTTGAAAGCCTCGCTTTTCCAATCTTCCGTTATTATGGCGGGCTCCACGCCAAGGCGCATAAGCATATTGGATGTGTCCTGTATGCCGTGTATGCCCTGATTTGTGGTCAGCAGGCTCCAATTCCAGTCATCCGTAACGTCGGGCAACGGCTGGATATTTGCTATCATCACAGGCAGTATGTTTTTCTTGAATGCCTGCACAATGCGCATTCCCGGCGAATAAAGCGCATTCACCACCATTATTCCGTCCAGTTCCTTATCGTTGAAACCTTTTACTATGCGTTCGGTGTCCCAGCGTTCCTTGGATATTCCGGGAAAATCTATCTCCACCACATCACTCAGTTGCGCTACAACATCGCGCAGGAATTTTTCCTGATTCGCGGGTATCTCGGGCTGAGATTTATCATACAGACCGTGCATTATAGCCAGCAGGCCTATTTTGGGTT
>CAYXBW010000106.1:2718-5395 GCA_964463305.1 uncultured Christensenella sp.
CCTATTTTGGGTTTAGTTTTTGTAAGCATATTTTTTCTCCTCCATGCTTTTATTATTTATAATTCCGCTCCGGCGGCATCAGACCGCCGAAAATACGGTTCGTTCCTCACTTTATGCAGCGGCCGCCCGCCGTTTTCAGCAACGGCGGCGCACCGCTCTTTCGTTAAAACTATTTTCGTTTCATATGGGATATAGCGTCTATCGTTACCGCAAGCAGCAGTATGAGGCCGCTTATAAGGCTTTGGTAATACACGGATACCTTCCACAAAACAAGTCCGTTTTGCAAAAAGTTCATCAGTATAGTACCCAGCACAGCGCCCATAACCGTGCCCTCGCCGCCCGTCATGCTCACGCCGCCAATAACGCAGGCCGCTATTATGTTCATCTCCGAACCCTCGCCTGCTTTTGCAGCCGCCGTATTAAAGCGGGAAAGATACAGTATACCGGCGATACCGCACAGCAACGATCCCAGCGTATATGTGGAAAACTTCACCTTTACGGTGTCGATTCCCGATAGCTTAGCCGCCGTTTCATTGGAACCCGTATAGAACACCTTCCTCACGGGAACAGATTTTTTCAGCAGCACCTCCGCTATTATGGCAAGCACGATGAATATTATGAAAAACATCGGTATAAAGCCTATTATGCCGGAGCCAAGAAAACGGAACACCTCGTCCGTGTTGTTGGGAGTGAGCGTGGAGCCTTTGGATATAACCATTGCAAGACCACGCGCCACGTTCATTGTGCCTATTGTTGCTATCATGGGCGCCAGCCTTATTTTTGCTATGAAAAATCCGTTCATAGCGCCTATGCCCGCAGCCAGCGCAATTGCTACCAAAGCCGCCGGCCATATATTGAAGGCATAATATTTTGTAAGCGCGCAGGCGGTCATTGCCGCCAGGCAGTATACAGCGCCTACGGAAAGGTCTATGCCCCCCGTTATCATAATAAAGGCCATGGCTATCGCCATTATTCCCTCTGCCGAAAGACCCATAAACGTTGCCTGCAAGTTTTGCCCGGTAAAGAAAACACCGTTTGTGGTAAAGCCCAGTATAATAGCCAATATCACCACTATTACCGCTACCGTAGCTTCTCTGCGTGCCAAGAATTTTTTTATGCCGCTCTGTTTTTTCAATACAGCTTCATTTTCCATCTTACATATCCTCCCTCGCTCTATCTTTTGCGCTACTTGTGCCCGACGCGTAAATGATGATGTTTTCTTCGTTTATCTCGTTGCCGGTGACCTCGCCGCAAACCACGCCTTCGTGCATCACCACTACACGGTCGCTCATACCCATAACTTCGGGCAGCTCGGATGAAATTATCACTATGCACATTCCCTCATTGCATAGCTTGCGCAAAAGCTTGTGTATTTCAGATTTGGCACCTACGTCTATGCCCCTTGTAGGCTCGTCAAGTATAAGCAGCTTAGGGCCTATGGCCAGCCACTTGCCTATCATCACCTTTTGCTGGTTTCCGCCCGAAAGGTCGTTTACGTCCTCATTCAGCGAGGAACATTTTACCGCCAGCATTTCGGAGTATTCCTTTGCCACCTGCCGCTCACTGCTTGCCTGTATGAAAGCCCCCTTGGAAACCTTCTCCAGTATAGCCGCAGAAACATTTTGCATTATTGATTTATAGAGGAAAAGCCCCTGAGATTTGCGGTCTTCTGTGATATAGCCAACGCCCTTGTTTATGATATCCTTATAGCTTGATATGCTGAGCTTTTCACCCTCTATGAAAACCTCGCCCCCCTGATGCGGGTCTATTCCGCAAATAGAGCGCATAACCTCAGAGCGTCCAGCGCCAACCAAGCCGTAAAAGCCAAGTATCTCGCCCTTTTTCACTTCAAAACTAACGTTTTTAAACACACCTTCTCGCGTGAAGTTTTTTACCTCCATAAATACATCGCCAATTCTGTCAGTCTTTGGCGGATACATATCTTTTATCTCGCGTCCCACCATCATTTGCACTATCTGGTCTGTGTTTACTTCGCTCACGTTTACATCGTTTACCTTTTCGCCGTCACGCAGTACAGACATGGAATCACACACCTCAAATATTTCTTCCAGCCTGTGGCTTATATAGAGTATGCTTATCCCCTGGCTCTTTATTTCTTTTATGATCTTAAATAAAAGCTTCGCTTCCTTTTCTGTAAGTGAGGATGTTGGCTCATCCAATATCAGCAGTTTTACATCAAGTGAAAGCGCCTTTACAATTTCCACTATCTGCTGCTGTGCCACCGTAAGCGAAGATATTATTGCGTTCGATTTAAAATCAGCATTTAGCCTTGTGAGCAGCTCGTCAGCCTCTTTGTACAGGTTTTTCCAGTTTATACCGCCCGTACTCTTTGGCATTCTGCCCATGTATATATTTTCAGCAGCGCTCAAATGCGGGCACAGGTTAAGTTCCTGATGAACAAACCCAATACCGGCCTCCTGAGCTTCCTTTGTATCGTGAAATTTAACCTCTTTCCCTAAAAACTCCACACTCCCCGAGGTTGCCGGGTATACCCCGCCAATTATGTTCATCAGGGTGGATTTTCCCGCGCCGTTTTCCCCCACCAGCGCGTGTCCTTCGCCTTTTTTAACGCTTATGCTTACGTTGTTCAAGGCCCTTGTTCCGGGAAACTGTTTTACAATATTTTTAACCGACAAGATTATTTCATCACTCAATT
>CAYXBW010000106.1:5495-7916 GCA_964463305.1 uncultured Christensenella sp.
GGCGTTATTACCGTTATACCGGTATCAACTGTTGGCGGAAGCGGGCTGTTTGCCTGCCAGTCTTTAGCGCCTACTATGAGATTGTTGTTTACAGCGAACAGGAACTGGAATGCCCAGAAGCCCATAGACTCACGGCCCTGCACCAGCGCACCCGCCAGTATGCCGTCTTTCAGCATCTGCATCGTTCCGGGTTCTGTGTCAAACGCCAGCACCTTCACGTCTGCGTTTGTTTTGCCCATCTCTGTGAGAGCGGTACCAACGGCCACACCCGCAGAAGCGTCACTTGCGAAAAGTCCTGTTATTTCGGGATTTGCAGCCAGCAGCGCGGATACCTGCGCAGCGCCTGTTTCCTGAGAATATTCACCGTTTACGGGGTCTATTATTGTTATGTCGGGATATTTTTCACCAATTATATCGCGAACGCCTCTCCACCTGTCTTCCAGGTTCTGCGCGCCGGGAACCAGCGTGCCGCTTATAACGCCCTTGCCGCCAACGAATCCTGCCAGCGCATCACCGGCTACGCGGCCTGCATTATAGTTGTCCAAGGCGAGGAAGGAAAGCGTGTTGCTCTGTGTTGAGTTAGAGTCGAATGTCACTACCGGTATACCGGCCGCCATTACATTGTTTATTGGCTCTGCCAAAGCTTCGCTGTTAACAGCTGTTATGGCTATGCCCGCAGGTTTTGTTCCGGCAACCTGCTCAAGTATCCTGGCCTGGTCTGTAGGGTCGTTGCCCTCTGTGCCGGTATATTCTGTGGATGCGCCAACAAGGTTTGCCGCACGCTGGAATCCGGCGTAGCAACCCTTCCAGAAATCAAGGCCTGAAGCGAATGTGATCATGTAATATGTCTGGCCGGAACCGTCCAGGCTGGTATCCGTAACATAATCAAGACCGCCCACTATGCCGCCGGTGTTTGCTATCGGTTCACCGGAAGCAGGCGCTTCGGCAGCAGCGGGAGCTTCAGATGCAGGCGCATCCGCAGCAGCGGGAGCCTCAGATGCAGGCGCCGCAGCCGGAGCCTCGGAAGCGGGCGCGGCAGCAGCCTCGGAAGCAGCGGGAGCCGCTGTGCTGCATGCTACGAGCGATACAGCCAACACCAGTGCCAGAACCACTAAAAGTACTCTTTTTTTCATTTCTACATTTCCTCCTAAATTAAGTTATATTTATTGCCGCCCAATATTCTTCTCAGCCGGCAAATTTATTTTTCCAACAGATTTTCAATCATTTCAGCCCATATTCGGCCTTAGCACAAACCGCTCATCTCAGCTTGCGTTCACGTGA
This sequence comes from uncultured Christensenella sp., assembly GCA_964463305.1. Lineage (GTDB taxonomy): Bacteria > Bacillota > Clostridia > Christensenellales > Christensenellaceae > UBA5399. Next base: position 6,777 of record CAYXBW010000106.1, read on the forward strand.
ACGCAAGGCGCATTAAAACACTCCGTTCTGGCCGAATTCTGCAAAAATTATATTAATATGTGTATAATGGGTAAACACCCATTTTAGGCTTCTCTTTCAACAATATGTCGAGTCGGGTGTACATATATTCTTCTTGATCTTTTTCGTGACTGCCGTTATTTAAAATGTGCTGCGCCAGTATCCTCAATGAGTAGTAGCCTTGCGCATATGGATCTTGATGTATTGTGGCGTGTATAACATTCTCACGCATCAATCTTTCTATCTGCTCATTGGTGTCAAAGCCAATCAGCTTTATTTTTCCTGCCATTCCGCTGTCTATAGTTGCCTGTGCCACAGGCTCAAGCCCTGTGGTGGTGGTCAGGAATATACCTTTTAGGTCTTTTTGCTCTTTAATTAGCCTTTTGGCGATCTGGTACGCTTCCGCTTCATTTTCGGAATATTCGCAAATATCCAGCAGATTTATTTGGGGATTGCTATTTATTACTTTTGTAAATCCCTCTATTCTGTCCTTCATACCTGATGCCGCCGAGCCTGAAAGTATTGCCACGCTTCCCTTGCCGCCAATAAACTCCACCATTAGCCCCGCCGCCACTCTGCCTGCTTTAACAGAATCTTCGCCCACAAAGCACAACCTTCCGCTTTGCGGTGCATCGTTATTCAGCGTTACAACCGGTATTCCATTCGCTACCGCAAGATCTATCTGCGGCCCCAGCAGCTCTGGATTTGCGGGAATTACCAGTATACCTCCAAAGTTTTTGTTTATTATATTTTCAAATATTTCTACCTGAGCATATTCGTCATTTACGGCATTGGTATGATAATACTTTACAGATACACCATAATCTCTGAGCCGCTCCTCCGCAGCCCTCACCCCGTCCTCTATCTTTCCGAAAAAGTATTCGGGCACCGTGGGCAAAACTGCTGCAATTGTGGTTTCCTTACGCATCACCAGCGACTGCGCCAATCTGTTTGGCTTGTATCCCAGCTCCTCGGCAACCTTCAATACCCTTTTTCGGGTCTCCTCGCTGATGCGCCCCTTATCGTTCAGCGCTCTATATACCGTGCCTCTGGATATTCCCAGACGATCCGCAATGTCTTGTGACGTGTAACGTTTTCTCATTTTGTTGACAGACTCTTTTC
>CAYXBW010000107.1:0-7843 GCA_964463305.1 uncultured Christensenella sp.
GCCTCTACACGGTCTGTTGTAGCCACAATTTTTATATCCAGACCATTTTTGTCTATTAATTCCTGACAAACCTCACGCGACCGTTCTACCCTCTCTGCATCTAAATCCTGAAAGGCTATTTCTATGCTACCAAACTCAGGCACAGAAAGTATGTCATAAAGTACCTTTCCCGTATACGCAATACTTCCTGCCCCAATAAAAGCTACCTTGAACTTGCACTTTTTCACTAAATTTCCCTCCAAAGCTCTTTATTTGATTTTTTAAATATTTATGAAAAGCTCCTCAGCTTGTCAGCGATTATAATCTATATGCATATATTGTTGTGATCTCTGCTGCACCTATAAATGTCTACATGTATTATGTTACTCAAATTATATAATTATATTTAGTTATTGTCAACATTTTAGTTAATTTTATTTATTTTTTCGCCATTTACCTGTATTTTATATACCCAATATTGTGAACGCCTAATATTTATAGGTATATTCATATTTTCACATTCATGAATTTTCCTTAAAATACCGCATTATCAAAGAGAACCAGAATTCTCCTTGCCACAAAAAACATCACATCCATGCAATGGCAACTTTTCGTTTTTATATATTAGTATAATCTATAATTTTTAGCTTTGTTAAATTTTGTATCGTACATTTGATGTTTAACTCTACTGTGTACTATATTCTGTAGATGTGCTCTGCTGTTAAAAAAATGCTTTAATGCCTATTTAACGATGCACACAAAAGACAGCTTAATGTGATATGTATTTTCATCCCTAAATTGTATGAATTTTATTTATTTATTTGCTTATATACTAAATTTTATGCACGGCTTGCAGCACAAAAAATAAAAAACCCGCTATATAAGCGAGTTTTACATGGTGCCGAAGGTGGGAATCGAACCCACACGGTATTGCTACCACAGGATTTTGAGTCCAGCGCGTCTGCCAGTTCCACCACTTCGGCATAAATCCGACTAAGAAATAATAGCATAGATACCACTTAAAGTCAAACGTGACTCAAGCAAAATTTTTGGCCTTATCATGCAAATGCAAGCGTTTTGAGACCGGGCTGTATATAGGCAAAGTAGCAGTATATATTTATGAAAACTATCAATGCAATCAAAGCATATGATATCTCAAACTTAACCTTTTTCTGCAGCAGCCCTCCAATATTTTGCCATCCAATGCAAAAAACAACCGCAAAAGGTATCACCGCCTGCATAAGATACCTGCCCTGCGGCTGAAAATCTGCTGTATACGAATAGTATAGGCTTATTAATACCACGCCCACGGCAGAAAGTATCAACGCGGTCATAAACAGCTTGCTTTCCGCTTTGGCCGCCGCAATTCGCTTAAAATTGAGCGAAAACACAGCGCCGGCTCCAGCCACTATCAGGAAGATCACAAAAAGCCACTTTGCCGCAGCCACATTCATATTGCCAAAAACGGCAAAAAAGCTTTGAAGCGAAGTGTCTGCCCAATGCATGCCAAAAATCATTTCCGGCAATGATAAGCCCATGTTTTGCGGCGTGGGGCGCACTGACGGGCGCATATCCGGCGCGGCGTAACGCTCTGCCAGCGCACTTGATGAATCCATTGCAAATATATCTCCGTCATACAGTACGGCATTTCTTATAAAATACCATCCGGCTATTGCAAACACTATAATCAGTATTATTATAAGCTTCTTGGCAACTCCGCCTCCCGTAAGGCCAAAGCGCCTTTTTCGCATGAAATATATGATTGACGCCATGAACAATATTATAGACATAAGAAGATATGGATAAGCAAAGTAATAGGATATAAGGCAAAGTCCGCAGCCCACCGCAAGCCCAATTATGTCCTTTGCGGCCCAACCGGAATCCAGACCGCATATCCAAAAATATACTATAAGCGCTCCGCAGAATATTCCGAACATATCATTATTTATATACGAGGACATAAATGTGTACTGCGGAAGTAACGCCACCGCCAAAACCATCAGCCAGGCCACCGGCTTTGGAAAGAGGCGCTTGCCTATTCTAAAAAGCAGAAAAACCGTGCCGCAGGAAAAAAGCACGCTCACCATACGCGCTGCGGTTATATACGCCGCATGATCCTGCGTAAATAAACTGGTTATCTTTACCATACCGGCGCCCAGCAGATAGGATATTGCCGGTTCAAAGGCATAGGTGTTGCCATACACCGGGTCTATAAGCGAAGGTTCGTAACCGGGCGGGTATAAGCCTGTTTTGAAAACATAATCAATAAGCTGCCACTTCATCCATTCATCTGGCGCGTTGCAAAATTCAATAGAATTTGCCCATATCAAATACCAAAAAAACAACCCCAGTATAAGCACAAATTCCGGTATATAGTTTTTTATGCCTTCAAAACGTCTGGATCTCACCATAAAACAAATTCCGATATCCCCTCTTAGCCGCACATCTTATTATTGTGTAATTATATCATGCAGTCAAACTTTCGTAAACGAAAAACCGCTCTTTTTAGGCCGCCTAGTGCGCAACATTATCTTGCTTTTTATACAGTATTCATCTAAAATGGTAGTTGTTCGCAGCAAAGAGCACAGAGGTTTTTTATGAGACGTATTGCCGTATTGCAATCAAACTATATTCCCTGGAAGGGCTATTTCGACATTATGCACGATGTCGATGTTTTTTTATTATATGACGAGGTACAGTACACCAAAAATGATTGGCGCAACCGCAACAAAATAGTTACGCCGCACGGCACAAAGTGGCTTACACTGCCCTGCGGCTACAATTTTAATAAAGCCATAAAGGATGTATATTTTAACGACCAGATAGACTGGCAGGCCTCTCATTTCAACGCAATAAAACGAAATTATAACACTGCGCCATACTTTGGCAAATATATAGGCTTTTTTGAACATGTGTATATGGAGCGCAAGTGGAATTATCTGCATGAGCTGAACCGTTTCCTTATAACCCATATAGCGCAGGAATTTTTGGGTATAAAAACGGTACTGGACGACAGTGAAAATTTCTTTTCGGAGGGCGTTAAACAGGCAAAGCTTCTGAGCCTGCTGAAATCCGTTGGAACAGATATATATGTTTCCGGCCCGTCCGCACAGGACTATATAGATGTAGACGAATTTGAAAGCGAGGGCATAGAGGTAATATTCAAGGATTATTCAGATTATCCTGAATACCCGCAGCTCTACGGCGAGTTTGACCACAATGTATCTATAATAGACCTGCTTTTCAATATGGGCGAAGATTCGCCCTATTACATTTGGGGACATCGCGAAAAACGATGATACCCTTTGTATCCAAACTGTATCCAATCAATATTTTTTTGTAATCAGGTTATGCTATTTTTTTGCTATACTCTTTACGCGCCTGCCCCACCATGCAGCTCAAAGAAAAGCGCGCGGTATTCCTCTGCAAATATGCTGTTTCTTCTAAATATGAAGGTTATATCATGGCTTAGATTAAAATCTTCCAGCGGTATTTTTTTCAAGCTGCCTGCCAAAAGCTCCTCACGCACCGCCGCTTCATATAAAAATGTTATACCGCAGCCGGAGGCCGTAAGCTTTTTTATTGCGCAGAGATCGCTTATTTCAATAATATTTGAGAAATCAGATATTGTGAGGTTTTTTTCCTCCAAGTATTTTTCAAGCACCTCCCGCGTTCCCGATCCCTCTTCACGCACAATTATACGTTCATTTAGCAGCGCTTCTATTGTTTTTGGGTTTTGTGAAAATTCATAGCCCGGCGCGCAAACCGCAATATATGGCTCTGTGGCAAAAACCATGTGGTCATATTCATTCTTTGCAAAGTATCCCTCTACCAGCGCAAAGTCTATTTCGCCGCTGTCAAGCTCCAGCAGCAGCTCCTTTGTGTTTGAAACCACCATCTTCATCTTTGCTTCCGGCCTGCTGAGAAGGTACGCGGCTACGGCCTCAGGCAAAATATACTCACCCACAGTGAGAGTGACGCCAAAAACAAGCATATTTTTACCCGGCAGCGCGCACAGCTTTTCTTTGAGGTATATCTCATCATGCTGCATGGAGGTCGCCGCACTTTTTAGCAGGCTTCCTGCCTCCGTTATATACATACGCTTGCCGTTCTGGCAAAAAAGCCTGACGCTGTAATACTCTTCAAGTGAGCGTATATGCTGCGAAACAGTAGGCTGAGTTACGTTAAGCTCCTCCGCGGCCCGCGTATAGTTCATATATTTACATACCGTCAAAAATGTTTGCATTCTAAAATCAAGCATCTTTTGTTCCTCCCGCAGCGCCAATCAATAATTTTTTATTATCATTATATAAATATTTATAATTATATTTTATAACTTTACTGTGATATAATCAAGGCATAACAGCGGAAAACCGCAATCATAAAAAGTTGGAGATGGTATAATGGACTATATAAAAACACATTGGAAGGGTATTGCGCTGTGTCTGGCAATAGCCCTGCCCTCATATTTTTTAGGCATACTGGCGCCCGTGGTGGGCGGACCGGTTTTCGCCATTTTGATTGGCATGGTGCTCGCACTGCTCATAAAGCGCCGCGATGCTTTTTTGCCCGGAATAACATTCACATCAAAAAAAATACTGCAATGGGCTGTGGTGCTGCTTGGCTTTGGCATGAATCTATCCAGCATATTGGCTACCGGCAGCCAATCCTTGCCCATAATAGTTTCAACCATAGCCACTTCGCTTATACTTTCATACATAATGTTCCGCGCAATGAAAATGCCCTCGCGCATATCCACATTGATAGGCGTAGGTTCATCCATCTGCGGCGGCTCTGCCATTGCTGCTACAGCGCCTGTTATTGGCGCAAACGATGAGGAGATCGCGCAATCCATATCCGTAATATTCTTGTTTAATGTGGTAGCCGCGCTCATATTCCCCACATTGGGCAGCGCGCTGGGGCTTTCCAATGACGGCTTTGGACTTTTTGCAGGTACGGCAATAAATGATACCTCATCTGTCACAGCGGCGGCGGCGGCATGGGATGGCATGCACGGCAGCAACACCCTTGATACCGCAACAATAGTTAAGCTCACCCGTACGCTTGCCATAATACCCATAACGCTTGCACTGGCATTTATGCGCACGCGCAATGAGAGAAAGCTGGAGCAAACAGCCGGTGTAAAAGTCAGCTTTAAGAAGATATTTCCCTTCTTTGTGCTGTTCTTCATACTGGCATCGGTTATCACAACCGTTTTCAGCCTGCCGCCCGCGGTTACTTCACCGCTTAAAGACCTCAGTAAGTTTTTCATAATAATGGCAATGGCTGCAATTGGCCTGAATACGAATATAGTTAAGCTCATCAAAACAGGCGGCAAGCCAATACTTATGGGTTTGGTATGCTGGGTGGGCATAGCCGTTGTAAGCCTGGCTATGCAGCATCTGCTGCACATCTGGTAAGTTTCAAGCCGCAAATACAAAAAATCACAGCGCATTATCTGCCGCTATCACCAAGAGCCGCCAAAACGTTGACGGCTCTTTTTCTGGTATCTAATGGCATCCATTCTTCCGTCAGGCATAACCAGTTGCGGTAAGAACAGGTAATATCGCTTCAGCCAGCGCGCCCGCCTTATACATCATCATCAACCACCAGCCTGTTACGCCCCTGCTCCTTGGCCATATAAAGGCACTTATCCACAGCCTTAAGCAGCTGTTTTTGCTTCATTCCCTCATGATATCTTACAAGTCCAAAGCTGGCCGTGGTGCTTTTGGGGTCGTCCTTTGCCGCCTCCTCCAGCGCTTTGCGTATACGTTCTATAGTATCCACTACCGTTTGGGTAGTGCAATCTGAAAATACTATCATAAATTCTTCACCGCCCACTCTGGCAAGCATTGCACTGTCATCTATTATGCCGTCTATTGTCTTTACCACCTGTATAAGCTGGCGGTCACCGGCGTCGTGGCCAAAGCGGTCGTTTATTTCTTTAAAATAGTCTAAATCAAACATGCAGATGTGCAGCGCATCACGCGCAGGATCAAATTTAGAGATAACATCCTCTATGCATCGCTCAAAATACAGGCGATTGTATGTATTTGTGAGCGCATCCCTTATTGACATTTCAGATAATATTTTGTTTGTTCTTACCAGCTCTGTAGTGCGCTCCTCCACCAGCTGCTCCAGATTTCTGTTCAGCTTATCCACGCTGTTATAGCTTGTTCGGCTGTCGTATAGCCTTATAAACAGGTGCATCAATAAAAACATCATGTAAGCGTAGGCAAAATACATAACGTTTGTGGATCGCGGCAAATACAATACATCCAGCATCACTATAACGCCAAAATAAGTTGTTTTGAATATTTGAAACATGGCGTACGCATTTTTATTTTTTTGCCAGTATATCTTCATCTGAAAGAACAGCGCCACCGTTGTAAGCAGATATACCGCCAGTATGCAATAGATCCCAAAAGATTCCAGCCAATCCAGCCGCAGCACAAAAACTACAGCAAAAACGGCGTAAATATATGGCAGCGGCCGCCATAATACCTTGGGCGCTTTCCCCTCTTTGTCAAAAAGATAATGCGCAAGCAAGCAGCCAAATATTCCCGCCACCATCAGCAAGAATATTTGAAATGCCATACGCGTTACGTCGCTAATAACAAGACCGCCGGTCATATCACCCAGATAATCAAATATGTCTCCCAGCCCAAACAGTACTCTGAACGTTATAAAGCTGTCTAACAGAGTTATAAGTGAAATTATCCTGTTTTTGGGGTAGAGGAACAAAAACATATATCCGCTTATTGTAAGTATTATAAGCAGACCAAATATAAACATGGTATTTGCCATGGATAGGTATGCATAAGTGTATACGCTGTCAAAGGAGCCAATAAGTATATTGCGCTTATAAAGGGGATCTTCCTTTGCGTCCCTGCCCACAGATATCACAAGCTCATTTAGCTTTTCGCCGTTCAGGCCTATATCAAAAAATTTGGCATCCAGCAGCTTTAAAGACCAATACCCGGCACCACTGTGCGGCTGCTTTTGCAGCCTGCCGTTAACGTATATTTTTATATCCGAAGAAAAGTTTGGTATAAACAGCGTAAGACCAGATAGCCCCGGCATAGTTTCCAGCTCCACACGATAGGTGGCGGGCTGTGCTATCTGTGTTATTTTGCCTGTTGGAAGCGTTTCCCGCCGAGGGTTCAAAAGCGCCGCCGAATCATAATCATCAAGATACAGCCCTTGATATACGTCCCATTCACCGTTAAGAGCTGCCGGTCTGTCATTCGCAAAATCCACTTTGTCCAAAGCAGCGCGCCCATCAAAAACATTCTTCTCGCTTGATACGTTAAAACGCGCAGCCTCATTGAATACACACAGGCCTATAAAAAATGAAAATATCACCAATATAACTATTGATATGGCACGCAATATCCGCGGTTCCATTTTTTTGCCATCCATATGTGTGTATCCTTTCATGGAGTACGAACATTTTTTTGCGCGATTCTTAAAATCAAGAATTTATATGAAAGTTCTTGATTTGCATATATTTTTTCATATATAGCTTATAAAAATACATACTAATTCTATCATGTATTTTTTATGTTTGTCAACGCTGTAAAAATGTGTATGCACCCGCTCAAACCCTTAAGCGCGGCATTTTCTGCTTTGCCGGGCAACACCATACTGCTTATATTCCGGATGCTTATATTGTGTTCAACGCACGGCGCCGTATATACCCCATGCATTTTATTAATAAATATGCTGTATAATTTCCACATTTGTGACAAACATACACAAACGCAGACCGATACAAACAAAGCCATAGATTTTTGATAACTTTTTATTATGTTTATTAAAATTTTTCGCGGGGAAACCACTGCTTACTTTTTATATTTTTTGC
>CAYXBW010000108.1:0-7786 GCA_964463305.1 uncultured Christensenella sp.
TTTATTGCCGTGCGGTAGGAGGCGCGCTCTGAATGCCCCATCTTGCCGAATACGCGGCGGTCTGGGCTCATTATTCCCTCTATTGCATACATGGAGCCGTTGGGGTTGTGAGGCATGTTCATTGTGGGATTGCCACGCTCATCTATGTATTGCGTAGCCACCTGCCCGCTCTTTATGAGCGCCTTTATTTCGGATTCGGTTGCCACAAACCTGCCCTCGCCGTGGGATATTGCCACCGTGTGCACCTCACCCGGCTCGCAGAGCTGCAGCCAGGGCGTGCTGGCGCTGGTTACCCTTGTGCGCACCATGCAGGAGGCGTGGCGGCCTATTGTGTTGTAGGTCAGCGTGGGGCTTTGGTCTTCCATATCGCGTATTTCGCCGTAGGGCACCAGCCCCAGCTTTATAAGCGCCTGAAAACCGTTGCATATGCCCAGCATCAGGCCGTCCCTGTTTTTGAGAAGATCCATAGTGGCGTCAGCAACAGCCTTGTTTCTGAATGTGGTGGCTATAAATTTACCGCTGCCGTCCGGTTCGTCACCACCGGAAAAGCCGCCGGGCAGCATTATCATCTGTGCGTTGTTTATTTCGGAAATAAGGCGCGTCACGCTGTCCTCAATGTCCGAAGCGCCCAGGTTTTTCATTATTACCACACGGGGTATCGCGCCAGCGCGCTCAAAGGCCGCCGCTGTTTCATATTCGCAGTTTGTGCCCGGGAAAACGGGTATCACCACGCGGGGCAGTGCTGTGGGATAGCGGTTTAAGGAAAATGCCTTTGTTTTGGTTATAGGCGTTTTCACCTCGCCCTCGTCTGCTGTTTTGGTGGGGAAAACACTTTCCAGCGGTGCGGTGAACTGCTCCGTTGCTTCTGCAAGCGATATTTTTTCACCGCAGCACTCTATTACAGCTTCCTCCCTGATCTCGCCCATTAGCTTGAAAGCTGGGTCGTTAAGATCAGCGGCCTCAACAAGTATTTCGCCATAGTGTTTTTGCGTTAGTCTTTTCTGGCTTTCACTGAAAAGCTTTATTCCAAGACCGCTGCCTATGGCACCTTTAACAGCGCCCAGCAGGTAGCCGCCGCGCCCCACCGCCCAGGCGGAAACGACAACGCCGTCCAGAATCAGCTTTTCCAGCCGCTCATACTTTTGCATAGCGTCATCAAAATTTGGCAGACCGTCCTCATCGCGCTCAAGGCGCATGAGATATAGCTTGTTGCCAGCTGCCTTTAGCTCTGGCGTTATCACATTGGAGGCGTCCACCGGAGCCACGCAGAATGAAACCAGCGTGGGCGGTACGTTTATATCGCGGAAGGTGCCGCTCATGGAGTCCTTGCCGCCAATTGCCGCTATTTTTAGCTGCTTTTGCGCCCAGTACGCGCCCAGCAGCGCGCCAAGCGGCTTGCCCCAGCTAACGGGGTCTTCAGTCATGCGCTCAAAATATTCCTGAAAGGTGAGCCAGCAGTCCTTTGTGCTGCCGCCCGCCGCCACCACCTTGGCAACGCTTTCAAGCACGGAATATGCCGCGCCAAGGAAGGGGCTTTTCTCCATCAAATAGGGGTCGAAGCCGTAGCTCATCAGTGTGGCCGTCTTGGACACACCGCCCAGCACGGGCACACGCGCGCACATTGTTTGCACAGGCGTGAGCTGGTTTTTTCCGCCCAGCGGCATTGTTACGCTGAGCGCGCCTATTGTGGAATCAAACATCTCTATGAGACCCTTTTTAGAGCATATATTTAGGTCTGAAAGCAGATTTTTCAATGTGTCTGAAAAATTTTCGCTTAGAGCTTCGTCAAACAGGTTTTTCGCGCCAAATTGGGTCACCTTTGCGTCAGTATGCTGTGTTGCGCCGTTTGAATCCAAAAACTCGCGCGAAATATCCACTATGGCCTTATCCTTCCAGAAAAGCCGCATACGTGCGTTGTCTGTGACCTTTGCCACGCGCGTGGCTTCCAGATTCTCCTCTGCCGCAAGAGCCAGTACGGCGTCCACATCCCGCTCACGCACCACCACTGCCATCCGCTCCTGAGATTCTGATATGGCTATTTCCGTGCCATCCAGACCCTCGTATTTGCGGGGGACCGCATCCAGATCTATATCCAGTCCGGGCGAAAGCTCACCTATTGCAACGCACACGCCGCCTGCGCCGAAATCGTTGCAGCGGATGACTTTTTTAGTGAATTTGGGGTTGCGGAACAGCCTTTGCAGCTTGCGCTCTGTGAGCGGGTTGCCCTTTTGCACTTCTGCGCCGCAATCCTCTATGGATTTTTCATCATGCGCCTTGCTGGAGCCGGTAGCGCCGCCTATTCCATCGCGCCCGGTGCGCCCGCCTATCAGCAGCACAGCGTCACCGCAGCGGGGCACCTCGCGCACTACGTTTTCCGCAGGAGCCGCGCCTATTACAGCGCCTATCTCCAGGCGCTTTGCCTTATAGCCGGGATGGTAAACCTCGTCCACAAGGCCTGTGGCAAGGCCTATCTGGTTGCCGTAGGATGAATAACCGTGGGCTGCTTCACGCGTTATCTTGCGCTGGGGCAGCTTGTGCTCCAGCGTATCCTCCAGGCTTTCGCGCGGATCGGCGCTGCCTGTTACGCGCATTGCCTGATACACATATGAACGCCCGGAAAGCGGATCGCGTATGGCTCCGCCAAGGCAGGTGGCCGCGCCGCCGAAGGGTTCTATCTCCGTTGGGTGGTTGTGCGTTTCGTTTTTGAACATTATGAGGTAGTCTTCCTCGCCGTTCTCCGTTTTTACCTTGCATTTTATGGAGCAGGCGTTTATTTCCTCGCTCTCGTCAAGGTTTTGCAGGCCGCGCGCAAATTTGGCTTCGCGCGGGTACATGGTTGCCAGATCCATAAGGCAAACGTCTTTCTTTCTGCCCATTTCGTTGCGTGCCTCAATATAGTCAGCAAATACGCGCTCTGCGCATTGGGAAATATCATCGTTGGCAAAGCTCACGTTATCTAGTGTGGTGAGAAAGGTGGTGTGCCTGCAGTGGTCTGACCAGTATGTATCCAGCACGCGCAGCTCTGTTATTGTGGGGTCGCGCTTTTCTGATTTAAAATATTCCTGCGCGCACAGCATATCTTCGGCAGTCATTGCAAAGCCGCCCTCGGCAGCGTAAGCTGCTATCTCCTCCGCGGATTTTTTTATAAAGCCCTTAACTGTTTCCACGCTGTCCGGCATAGCCAGCTTCATTTCCAGCGTTTCATATCCATCCAGCGAGGCTTCGCGGGAATCCACGGGATTTATAACGTATCTTTTTATTTTATCTATATCCTTTGCGCCCTCTATCACGTATAGCTTGGCATAGCGGGTGAGCGGGCGTTCGCCGCGCGTAAGAAGCTGCACGCACTGCGCCGCGCTGTCTGCGCGCTGATCGTACTGGCCGGGGAGGTATTCCACGGCGAAGAGCTTGGCACTCTTGGGTATTTTGGGCATGTCAAAGCTCAACGTATCTACCGCGCCCTCGCTCATGATCTGAGCCGCCGCAGCGGCAAAATCATCATCGGAAAGCCCTTGAGCGTCATAACGGTTTATTATGCGCACGCTTTTAACGCTCTCGCCCAGATTGTCGTTGAAATCTTTTAAAAGTCGCTGCGCCTCAACATCAAAGCCGGACTTTTTTTCCACATAAACTCTTCTAACCATAAACGGAATTTCCTTTCAAAAAATACAGGAGCCATACGCTTTTTTTGGATATGAACGCGCATGGCTGCTACGGGTTTTCTTCTATTGTATTATACTATCACATTCCCAGAATCGCAATATAAACAGGTATGCTTATGAAGGAGAGCAGCGTGGAAACAACAACGCCGCGCGCCGCCAGATCCATATCTGCGCCCGAACTCTTGGCAAATATTGTTGTGGCGACCATAGCGGGCAGGCCGGTCTGCACCACCAGCACGCCTGTGGCATAGGGCGAAAAGCCGAACAGCAGCGCCACAAGCCACATTATGAGCGGGGATATGATAAAACGCCCCATCAGCGCTATGGAAAGCGGCTTGTCTATGCGCTTTATGCAGGAAAGCCCCGCGCTATGAAGCGCCATACCCACAAATACAAGCGCCAAGGGCGATGTTACATTTCCCAGCATGCCAACAGAGGAGGAGAGAAATTCCGGCCATTTATCTGTGGTGGCATCAAGCAGCACCAGCACAAAGCTGAGTACCACGGCAATTAGCGGCGGGGTGAGCACCTGCTTGAAAATGCCCCCTTTTTTACGCTTTGCGCTGCCGCCCGCCATCAGAGATCCGTCCCGTTCTATGCCTAGATAGCCTATGCTGTTCATGAATGCCGCGTTTGCCACAAAATAGAATATGGCAAATATCATTCCCTCGTCGCCGAATATTGCCATTGCTACGGGAAGACCCATAAAGCCCGCGTTGGAAAGAGAGAATATTACGGAAAAAACACCGTGCCGCGCCTTGTCTATGCGCGCGGCTTTTGCTACTACATAGCCCAAAGCGAAGGCTATGCCCATTGCTATTACCGCCGCCAAAAGGTAGGAAGCTGCCTGCGGCAGATCGTCACGCGAAAGACTTCCCGCTATATTAGAGACAACAGTAGCGGGAAGCGTTACGTTTGTTATAAACTTTGGCAAAAAGGCCTGAACGTTATCGTTTGCCCAATTAAGCCGCGCTACAAGATAGCCAACGGCTATAAGCACCAACACCATAAGCACAGCCTGAAATGCGTTTAGTATCAACCCCAAGAACCCCTTTTGGTCTAATTTATAATGTAGAATCTATATGCTTATCGCCGCAGGCGATCCATATATTTCTGCATTCTTCATTGGTTGGATTTCCGCAAAAAAATCACACCAGTGCGTTGTATATAGCGCAAACGGCTTCGTCAAAATCGTCGTTTTCTACGCCCACTATTATATTTATTTCGCTGGAGCCCTGATCTATCATGCGCACGTTTATACGGTTTTGCGCCAACGCGGAAAACAGCCTTGCCGAAACGCCAATACGGCGTATCATGCCGCGCCCCACCGTGGCTATGAGAGCCATGTTGGAGGAGACCTCCACACTGTCCGGCTTGCACTGCGCGTGCAGGTCGTCTATTAGCTCAGATATGCAGCCGCGCACCTTTTTATCCGCCAGCACCACGCTTATAGTGTCTATGGAGGAGGGCATATGCTCGAATGACAGATCATATTTTTCAAGGCAGGTGAGTACCTTTCTGCCAAAGCCTATCTCCGCGTTCATGCCGCTTTTTTCTATTGTTATTACGGTGAAGTTCTTTTTGCCCGCTATGCCCGTGATGCCCGTTAGGCCCTCGCGCTGCTTTACCTCAGGAACTATAAGCGTGCCGGAGTTTTGCGGGTCGTTCGTGTTTTTTACGTTTATGGGTATGGCAGCCTCCGTTACGGGAAATACGCTGTCCTCATGCAGCACGGTGGCGCCCATGTATGAAAGCTCGCGCAGCTCGCGGTAGGTTATCACGTCTATTTTCTTGGGATTTTTCACAATGCGCGGGTCTGCCATCAAAAAGCCGGAAACGTCCGTCCAGTTTTCGTACATATCGGCTTTTGCTGCGCAGGCCACTATGGAGCCGGAAATATCGCTGCCCCCGCGTGAGAATGTTTTTACCTTGCCGTTTGGCATACTGCCGTAAAAGCCGGGCACCACGGCACGTTCGTGCAGCTTCAGCGCACCCGGAAGTATAGACATAGTCTTTTTAGCGTCATAGCGCCCGTGTGTATCAAAGAATATTACATCCGCCGCGTCTATGAAATCGTAGCCCAAATAATCTGCTATGAGCAGGCCGTTGAGGTATTCGCCGCGCGAAGCGGCATAGTCGGCAGATTCACCCAGCCTTATATCCTCGTATATTTTTTGAAGCTCGCTTTCTATATCCGTTTTTAGCCCCAGCTCGTCACGAATGCCCACATAGCGCGAATATATGGCCTTGAAAATCTCCTCAGTGGGCTCCAGGCTGGCGTTTTCATTGTACAGCATATAGAGCAGGTCTGTTACTTTAACGTCGTCACTGTGGCGTTTGCCGGGCGCGGAGGGCACCACAAAGCGGCGCGATTCGTCTGCGCGCACTATCTCCGCCATCTTCTTTATTTGTGAAGCATCCGCAAGAGAGCTTCCCCCGAATTTTGTTACTGTCACCTTCATTTTGTAAGCACCATTTCCTTAATTTTGATATAGTATGGGGCCGCGCCCATTGCGCAGACCCAAAAAATCCATGTGGTTTTTATTGCGCGCTCTCCTGCGCCTCGTCATCTGCCGTGATTTCCGTAAGCATACGGCATTCCATATAATAGCGTTTTTCCTCAGCCTCGCCCAGCGAAAATGTTTTCTTGGGCAGCACGCCGCATTGTATAAGCAGGTCAAAAAAGCGTGCCTTGTCAAGCGCATCAAAGAAGAAGCCCACGGCGTCGTACTTTGTACGCGCCATGTCTATGAGCGTTTCATCGCCGTGTATATAGTCTATACTGCTGCTTTTGGACTGAGAAGCAAACTCTTCCAGTATATCTTGCACCTCGCCCACTGCAAGCGGGTGGGATGGGTTTTCTATTATTATCTTGCCTGCGCCATCGTGGTATATGAAGGGTATTATGAAATGCCCCTCTTCTGTGGCGGTGGAGGGGTTCCACCTGCCAAAAACCAGCTTGGCATCGCGCCCGCGTTCCTTGAGCTTCTCCACCACGAACTGCGCGCAGGCAGAGGGGTTCACGCCAAATAGCATGCGGTGTATGGGCATAAACTCAACCGCCCTGTCACGCAGATTTATAATCTCGCACAAAGCGTAGCGCAGCGGATGATTTTCACACTGCTCGGGAGAGAGGTTTTTTTTCGCTTCATCCCATATTGTTTTGGCGGTGGCCAAAGAATGGTTGCCGTCACCCACGCAGTACAGCATATTATCTCTCTTGGGAAGGCGCGCTATCGCCTCAACCACGCCCTGTATCTGCTTAGGCTCGTCCGCTAGAAATCCCTCTATGCGGCCGCCGTCCATCATGAGCTCAAAGTCGTACAGCTTTTTGAGGCTGCCGCGCTGCATGTGCAGCCCGCCGATCACCTCGTCCGCCTCGTCGTCTATCAATAGCATTATGTGCGGCATCTCCACCAGCGCGCCCCGGCGTATCTTCACGCGTGGGGGTATGCGGGATAGCACTGTTTGCTCCGTTGCGCGGATCATGGGTTTTTCTCCCGCCTCGTAGCTGTATTGCTCAAGATCCATCGCAAGCAGTATGCCTTTTCTGAGCTTGCCGCCTATGTGCCGTTCCGTTAAAACGATGCCGCGCGGCAGCAGCTCCAGCACGCCGTCCGCTAGATAATCCGCCATCACCTGCTTCATATGGGCGATGTTGTCATCCGTGTCCTCGCGCTCCAGATATATTTCGGGCAGCATTATGTGCAGAGCGCTGCCCGCCGCGCCCACCTGTTTTTCCACCTCCGCCCAGTATTCGGGCTGGGAGGTGAACTGGTCGCAGGCCACGCAGGCCCACTTTTTGAGATTTACGTTTTCGGCGGGCAAAAGCACCTCCGGCACGGTAAAACCAAGCTGCTTGGCATCTATCATATGATGGTTCCTCCATTCAATATCAACACCCGGACGCGGTTTTTCGCGCCCTAACTAATATAATATAGCATTAAGGCGAGTGTTTTTCAAGAATTGCCGCGCAGATAAAGCTTTCCGGCTATAAATCGCACCGCAAAATTTTACAGTAAAAATTTGCTAAAAGCTATTGACGGCGTATTATACAAGATGTATAATACGTTATACAGTATGTATGATCATATTATCTGTAAAAAGGAAGTAAGCTGTTTATG
>CAYXBW010000109.1:0-7749 GCA_964463305.1 uncultured Christensenella sp.
CCATCTTTAGAATAGTATTGTCCATAGTATTTCCCTTCCGCCTTCCGGCTTATTCGTCCGCGCGCCTATTTATTGCCATTGTGAACGCTACCGTGGCTATTATTATTATGCCCCTCACAACGTCCTGCAAGTAGGAATCCACGCCTAGTATGGTCATGCCGTTTATGACGGTACCTATTACGAAAGCGCCCAGCAGTGTGCCAAACATATTGCCGCCCTCGCCGTTAAAACCGGTACCGCCCAGCACGGCGGCCGTTATACCGTCCATTTCAGCGCCAACGCCCACCGTGCCCGAAGCGCTGCCCAGGCGTGACATGAGTATAAAACCGGCCAAAGCCGCAAGAGCGCCGTTCAACATGAAAACGACTACCTTTATAGTTTTAACCTTTATACCCGAATTTGCCGCCGCGCTCTGATTGCCGCCGATCGCCTGGATCCTGCGACCCAGCGGGGTATAGCCCACAATAAAGAACATCACCAGAAGTACGGCTATTATCCATATTATAAGTATGGGGACCGGGCCTATGGAGCCTTGAGAAAATACTTCCTTGAATTTTTCGTCCAATACTACTACTGTCTTTCCCTCGGTGATATATTTGGAAAGGCCGCGCGTGATATTCATCATACCCAGCGTAGCCAGAAATGGCTGAATCCTGAAACCCACCACGGCAAGACCGCTGCAAAGGCCGAATAGAAGCCCCATACCAAGGCCTGCCATAACAGTAAAAACAGCGCTATAGCCCGCATCCAGCATCATTGCGCACATGCAGGACACAAAGGCGATTATACCGCCAACTGAAAGATCTATGCCGCCAATGAGCAGCACTATGGTCATACCAAAGCCCAAAATACATATTGTGGCTGTTTGATTTACAATGTTTACAACGTTTGTAGCGGTGGCAAAATGCTCGCTGGAAACGGAAAAAATAATGACGATGACAACGTATGCCAAAAGTATGGCAACTTGCGGATACCTCTGGAAAAACGCGCGCACTCCCTTTCCGTTTTGCGCCGAGGCTTTTTGTAAGGCGTTCATAAACAGTTCCTCCCTCTTTCCCTGTATGGTTAAACATTTGATTTATATTACAGCAAAAAAACTTGATTTTTAGTTATGCAAAACTTTTGAAAACAGCACGCATTTGCGGCTTGTGCCAAAAGCTGGTAAAAGGATCATATTTTTTGATAGTTGATTGGCATTATTGGCAATACACCCGCCTAAAGTGAGCAGGTGTATTGCCGCAACCTTGTTTTTTTATTTCATTTTGTGGTTAAATCAGTATGGTATTTGGGGTCTATTCCATCTCCTTGCCCCAAACTTCCATAGAAGCTGTTGCATACTGATCTGCTGTATAAACCTTGTAGGGAACGTCTACAACTTCGGGATAGCCCTCGCCGAGAGCCCAGGCTATAGCGGCCTTGGCAGATTCTTCGCCGTGAGCGCGCGGGAACTGAGCTGCTGCCGCCTGAACATAGCCTTCCTTCATGAGCTGAAGTATAGCCGCGTCGCAGTCTACTCCGCCTATTATGAGGTCTGTTTTATTCGCGGTCTTGGCCGCCTGGCCGGCACCCTGCAGCACGCTGGAGTATGTGCCCCAGATGGCGTTGAGGTCTGGGTTTGCAGTCATTATTGTGGAAGCGGCGTCTACGCCCTCGTCAACCGTACCCTTTTTCTCTTCGGCTACTATCTCTATATCTGTTGTGGCAATAACGTCTTTGAAAGCCTGAAGGCGCTGCTGTGTTCTCCACAGGCTGGTGGGTATGTCTAGTATGGCAACCTTGCCCTTGCCGCCCATAAGGTCTGCAAGTATGGTGGCAACTTCTTCAGAGAATTCATAGTTTCCGGCGTTTACAGTTGTAGCAACTGTAGCATCGGGCATTGTTGTTATGGATATCAGCGGAATGCCGGCTTCGTTAGCCTTTTTGCATACGTCTATCAGCGCGCTCTCGTCCATAGGGCTGATGGCGATGGCATCGTATTTCTTGGCTATGAATGATTCGATGTCTGCAAGCTGCTTAGCGGGATCGCCATTGGCGTCCAGTATTTCACATTTAACGCCGGCTGCATCGCAAACTTCCTGGAAACCCTCAGAGCAGATCACGCCATAGTCATCTTGCTTGAAGTGAACAGAGAATCCAACTGTGATATCTGCGGCTGTTTTGCCGTTGCCTTCTGCGGCGGGCGCGTCTGATGCGGGTGCGGCTGCAGCGGGTGCCTCAGATGCCGGAGCTGCAGCGGGAGCTGCGGAAGCCGGGGCTTCACTGGCTGCAGCTGGTGCCTCAGACGCCGGAGCGGCAGCGGGAGCTGCGGGAGCCGCGCAGGACGCAAGCATAGCCACGACCAGAACGGTGATAAGAGCAATCGTCAAAATTTTTTTCATGTTTCTCTCCTTTTTTGTTATGTTATTTTCATGCCCGATCACGCGGGCAAAATAGATTTCTATATTACAGCTGTTTGAGCGCGGCGCTGTCACAGGGTGTTTCCAACAGTCCGGCAAGCTCATCGTCAAGACGCATTACGGATATGGTAGCTCCCATCATATCAAGCGAGGTGAAGTAATTTCCCGCTCTTGACCAAAGCACTTCCACGCCCAAACTTTTTAATATATCGTAGGCTCTGCCAAAGAGTATGTGCAGCTCCATAAGCATTGTGTTGCCAAGGCCTGAAACCAGCACGGCTGTGCGGTCTCCGCTTTTAAGAGGCATATCCTCCAATATTTTATGCAGCATTATTTCCACGGCTTCATCGGCCGTTTTTAGCTTGCAGGTATCAAGGCTGGCCATGCCGTGGTGCCCCACGCCGATCTCCATAGTGCCCGCCTCTATGAGGTAGTTTGGCCGCCCCTCTATCGGAAGTATGCAGGAGGAAAGCCCCACGCCCATGCTGCGCGTATTTGCTATGGCCTTATGTGCAACGGCCGCCACCGCATCCAGGCTGTAGCCCGCCGCCGCCGCCGCTCCGCCTATTTTCCACATGAATATCTCGCCGGATAGACCGCGGCGCTTATCTTCCTCTATCATGGAAACGTCATCCTTGGCTATTACGGTTTTAACGGTCATGCCGTCTGCCGCGGCCATTTTTACGGCCTGCTCTATGCTGTTTAGATCAGCTGCGTAATTTCCGCACAGGCAAACAACACCGCTGCCAGCATCCGCCTGCCGAAAGGCTTCGTAAAAAATTTCAGGCTGAGGCGGAACAAAAATAGTTCCCACGGCTACCGCGTCCACCAGATTTTTGCCAATATATCCGGCAAAAGCTGGGTCATGACCGGAGCCGCCGCCCGTTACTATGCCCACTTTGCCCGGTACGGGAGCGTACTTGTAGCTCAAAACTACATTTGTGCCGCTGCTCTTTACCAGACCGGGATAACATTTTACAAAACCACGGATATCCTCAGCTGCCATATCCTCAGGTCTGTTTACAAACTTTTGCATTCTCTCTTCCATACAAAACTCTCATAGCTTTTTATAATATTTGATGTAAACGTCTATTTCTTTGTCGTTGAACTTTTTGTTTTTTCTGCCTGTGAGCACAAACGATTTCAATGATAAAAAAGTGTCTGCCAAAGATTTATCGCTTAAAAATTCCGTCTTTCCCTCAGCCACGGAGCTGATATGGTTGAATAGATGCCCCAGATCCAGCTCGTTTTTTGTTATGAGCTCGTTTAGGTCTATGTTGCTTAAGTGGAGTTCCTCAAAGCCGTACTCTGCTTCTTTTTCCCTCACAAGCTCCAGTAACGCGGTGTATATCTTTATGAATGTGGTTATACGCAAATCGTTGCTGCGATTGTATTTTTGATTGTAGCCCGCCTGATCCCAGCCAATTTTTTTGCTTATTTCGGCGTTGCTTATACCGTACTTGCCTATAAGCAGGTTTATGTTGTAGTATACGCAATCTATCAGGTAGTCTTTTATTATTTTCTTCAAAGCTAATTCTTCAAACTCAGTCAAACCTGTGCCCTCCAAATCCGAAAGCAATATACCTTGTGAAAACCGCCAGTGTATTCAGCTCAATTTTGGGTAAGAATTAGCTTGAACGCCATGCCTAAATAAATTATAACGGAGCTATTTGCAAACTAGAATGTGTATAAAAGGTTAGATGTTAGCTTATTAGCTCATTTGTTTTTGCTAAAGTAAGATTATGGAGAAATTCCATAAATAATAATTTACGTTGGCAAGAAAAACCGATTTATCCAAATGGTTGTTTACACATGGCTGTATTACACTTGCATAATACGCTTTACAGTTTATTTTTTTATAGTTGATAATATCCACCCGTGGTTGGCGGGTGTTTTTCACTTGGCTATATATTGTACCCAAGCGGTTTTGGTATTTATGGTATTGTAGAGACATTCAAACAGCATATTTTGCTGCCTTGCAGGCTATTTGCACATAGGTAAATCACTCAATCATATAGTATGAAGTTTGGGCAAAATAAGCATATGCGCAATTGGACCTGTACGCAGTAACTGCCGTGATATATTCGCGCTTAGATATATAAAATGGTATCCTGCCATACTGCGGTCCTGTCTAAAATGCTCCAAAACAGTTCAGATAGTAAATGATGTGCTGAACGGTGCAGACAGACTGCATAACTGCCGGCAATTTGGGCATAGGCTTCAAACTGCCGGAGTGTATGCTGATGCAGAATAGAGGAATAAGTAAGGGAAGAAATTTCAATTGGCCTTAGTGCTTTTAAGTATATCCAATATTGCCTTGACGCGGGTTGACGTGATGCCATCAGAATATTTTTCTGCGTGAGCTTCAAACGCGGCTATAGAGCTTTTGCGAGCCTTGGCATCTACTGCTTCGTTCGGCTCAAACACAAAGGAAGGCAGCTCTGCGCACATCTCAAAATATTCTTTATATTCCTGGGAGCACAATTCGCCATATCTTGCCAGCAAAGCGGCGTAATCAACCTGCGGAACAAGTTTGCCATCTGATTTTACCAGCTTGAAGCCATCCAGAAGCGTTCCCTCAACAAGTGCGCGGAGTTCTTCGCTCAGAAGATAGGTATTTTGCCGAAAAAAACCATTTTTAAAAGCCGCCTTGAACGTGTCGTCCGCGTTTGCATATTCATAATCTGGCGCGAGCAATTTTTTTTCCCGCTCCAATACGTCCTCCAGCAATGAAAGTGCGTCATCCGCTTGCTCTTTAGAGAGTACACTGCCGTATTTTTTTAAAAAAAGGGCCAGCTCCTCGCCGTAGGTGGCGCTTTCGCGCAGCTCCTCAAGCGCATTTGCCGCATCTTCGCGCATTTCGGCTGCAGGGATTGCTGCGCCTTCTGCAGCCTGTGTGCCGTGCGCGGACGCTGCCGGAGCAGAGTCCGGAGTGTCCGCGGCAAAGGCACAGCCAGCCAGCCCGCAAACGAGTGCGAGCATAGCTGCAAATGATATTAATTTTTTTATAAACATTGATTTTTCATACATTAGCTTCGTTGCCGCCGCGCCGGGGGCGGTGTGTTAATATTACCCGTAATGCTTAAAGCATAAAGAGCCTATATTAATAGTGGACTGCAAACGACCTTTGGCTCAGCTAAAACTCTTATACAGATTACCATCGGCATCGTACACGGTATAGCCTATGCCCAGCCGTTCCGCCAGCTCCACTATCTGCGGCGTATAATCGCCATATGTGAAGCCCAGGTGGTTGCACGGCCAAAGGTCTATAACGGTAGTGTCATCCACCGGAGGTTTAACCATTATTATGGGCCAGCCCAATGTGTATTTTTCATGCAGTGCCGCATCCACCTGCTCCGTTTTAACGGCCATTGCCACAATGGAGTAACGCAGATTTTCCCTGTGCAGCCGCGCGATAGTCATTATCTCGCCGCCCGGTGTTCTGCCGCGTACGGTGGCGCCGCCTGCGAGGTAATACAGATCCTGACCGCAAAACTCTGTGTTTTTGAGCTTGGCTATGCCATCCTCATCCGGCTTGCCGAAGAAGTAGGGCGGATGCTGTCCGCAGTTCACAATGGCGAGTGAACCGTCCTCTATATCGCGGAAATCGCCGAAGCCGGCAGGTTTTCCGCCGTTCAATGTTTTGAGCAGAAGCTGAGTGAGAGAGGAATCCATATCGTTTTCGCAGGCTACGGGAATAGTGCCCTTGGGCTTGCCATCCGGGCCTATATCGTTGTTCAAAAATGCCGCCGTCACGCACTGCGTGCATTCGAAACCGCTCAGCTCGTCCTGGCATTTTATGCCCATAAAATCGCAATCCGTCTCCGCCACAACATCGACTGCCGCGTAATAGTAGCACAGCTGATAAAGGAATATCTCTATGCTCTCAAATTTATCCGTGTTGAACAAAAACTGCGCATGCTGCCCGCCGTATATGAAATCATACGCCTCTTTTACGCGCGTATCGTTTATGTGCAAGGCCGCGCTCTTGCCCGGCTTGCCTTCCCAATCCACCATTGTTTGCGCGCGTTTTGTCAACTCGGATTGATCCAGAGCGTCATAGCTTATGCCGAAAATTTTCGCCCACTGGTCAACATCGGCCGTTGCAGTGCACATTTTAAGCGACATTCCACCCACAGCAAGGTATTTTTGACCGTGCAGGCGGTCTATTGCCTCCGCGACCTCCTGCGCAACTGCCGCGCGTTTTTCGAAGAAATTGAGACAAGCCATTATCTTGGACATGGTAGTCTCGCTCTCGATATCTCCGAAAACCAGCTGGTAGGGTATGCCCACACGCCTTAGCGCGCCGCCCACCGCCATACCTGCCACAAGACCGGGAACCTGCGGCGCTTTGTTGCAGTATATCAGTACTCGCGCGATACCCTTTTCCACACCGGAAAGTTCGTTTGCGAAAAGCTGCACCGCGTCACGCGAATCGTAAGGCCAGGTCCAGTCGCCTTGATGCAGTATCAAAACCTGCGGGCTTTGCTTTGCTATGGCTCGTATCTGCTGGCGCATTATGCCCGTGGAACGAACGACCTGGTCTTCACGTGCAAGGCCTTCTCCTCCGCGAACCACCTCCACACCACGTTCACAAAGCCGCTCAATAAGACGGGCCTCTCCGCGAAGTATGTTTTCACTGCCGGCCTCACGCACGCATTTTCTTTCGTCTACGGGCGAGATTATACCAACTTTGATCATAATGAAACCTCCTTATAAAGTTGTATGATGATTGAGAAAATATTTGCTCAAACGATTTATCAAAATTATATCATATTTTTTATATTTGTAAAATATCAAAAAAGCGCCGGAACGAAACAGAAATTTTTCTCTTTGTCCGGCGCGGTGAAGATATTTTTTCCAAAAACTCAAATATGTAGGAATTTTTGCGATACAAATTTTATTAAGCCGTAGGGGAAAGTCTCCAGATTTTTGGTGACATTAGCCAGCTCTTCACGTATTTTTATGGATTGGGGGCAATGCTGCTCGCACTTGCCGCAGCCTATACACTGAGACGCCCACCTGTCCTTTGTGCGCGAATAATAACTGAATTTTGCTGAGAATTTTGAAGTCATAGCGGTGTCATTCAGTATACTGAAGCACATGGGTATATCCACGTCGGCAGGGCAGGGCATACAATAATTGCAGCCTGTGCAGGGCACGGAGGTGGCCTTTATCATTATATCCTTTGCGCGTTCAAACAGTGCGTGGTCTTCCTTTGTGAGGCTGCCCGGCGTTGCTCCGTTCAGTGCGGCTATGTTTTGGTCTATGATCTCAATAGAGTTCATTCCGGAAAGTACGGTGAAAACCTCCGGCTGATCCCACAGCCAGCGCAGCGCCCATTCTGCGGGTG
>CAYXBW010000110.1:0-7732 GCA_964463305.1 uncultured Christensenella sp.
TTGTAATGGGACCCATCTGGGCGGGCTATGCCGCGCCGCCCGTAAACACAATAGTGGAGAGCCTGCCCTCGGGCAGCAGTGTGGAATTCATAATGATATCAGGCGGGGGGCAGAGCAATGCCAAGGCAGCGGCCAAGGCCGAGCAGCACGCCAAGGAGCATGGCCTGGTTTTTGCCGGATATACTGACATTAGAGGGTAAAGGCGGTTTACATATGTCCGCGCAGCACGGATAGCCTTTCGTCTCAGGCGCAAATTTGGGAGGGGAACCCATGAGGAAAATATTTATCCTTTTACTTATATTGCCAATATTTTTGATATGCTCCGGCTGCTTTACAAACCACGACAAAATGACATATTACGCCGCTTCGCAGTTCGACTATATCACGCTTGATACGCTTATGGAGTACGGCGGCGATTTTGAGTTGGGCCATTATATGACATTCAGCAAGATCATTGACGAAAGGCAGCGCATGGAAGGCAGCTTTGACCAAAAGCGAGCCAATAACGATAAGGTGCTCCTGCGGCATTCAATAGACGAATTGATAGATATTTTGTCCGGACAAAATCTATATGCACTTAAGATCACGCCCGAATACAACGGAGATTACGATAAATTCGCCAGAGAATATTTGTCTGACCCCAATAATTTTAAGCATGAGCAGGGGTCGCCCTATCCCATCCGCTGGGCGAGCATACCCGCGCTGCACAA
This sequence comes from uncultured Christensenella sp., assembly GCA_964463305.1. Classification (GTDB taxonomy): domain Bacteria; phylum Bacillota; class Clostridia; order Christensenellales; family Christensenellaceae; genus UBA5399. The sequence continues at coordinate 711 of CAYXBW010000110.1, forward strand.
AAAGGGCGCGCCCAAGGATCAGATCTACCTGCGCTGGCTGTCTTTGGACATCTATCCGAATAAATGCCGGATAGATGTGAAATTCATGCGGCAGGATGACGACAAAAAGCATCAGGTGTACGTATATTTTATAGAAGACGAGCAGCTCATTGAAAAGCTCTCCGCCTGGGTGGAAAAATGCCTGGAGCAGGACGGCGCGGAGCCCTACGAGGTCGGCGAGTAGCCCTGCAGCAAATCAATCAAAAACGGCGCATAGCGCTGATACAATAAAGCGTGCTGCACTAGGCGAATTTGCCTGCAAAGGCAAAGAGATAGTCCCCCCAGGGGATAGCAGTTTCCGGCAAATGCTGTAATTGATAAATAGTATAAGTCGCACAATATAAAAAAATAAGCTTTGCTGTGCAAAGCTTATTTTTGTTTATGTAATCTGTTTTTATCTACGCCTCAGCCGCGCCCTTTTGCTCCAGAAGATAGTGCTCTGCCTCCGCGCTCCACAGCCCGCCATTGCGCTCTGTAATTTCAGCCAGCTTGGCAAACAAAGGATCTGTTTTGCCCTTTTCGGCAAAATCGTCTATTGCGGTGAGCGGCAGATCTATCTGGTTGTATATCATTTTTTTGCCGCCCGGTATGTTTGGCAGGTTCAGCACGGCCTCCGGCACGCTATCCAAGCCCCCTATATGGGTAAGCATTGCCGTGGGGTCTATAACGCCCGTATTCATAAGCGTGACCACCTCGCGCATATCCTCTATGCGGCTGCCCGTTGTACCCGTGAGATGCTGCGCGGAATAGTGTACGTCAAAAAAGTTTATACGCGCCGCAAGCTCCGTGTCTGTTGGACCGGCAAAGAAATTCAGGCAGCCATCGTAACCCAATATGCGGTTTCCCTGCTCTATAACAGCAGGCACGGGCGCCATTACAAAAACATCGTCATAGCCGCCGCCCACTATCTCTTTCAGCTCCGCCACCGGATCGGCCATCTTTGCCGTATTGGCATAGTGCAGCTCTACACCCAGCTTGGCCGCTTTTTCCACCGGCAGCACCTTTGCCGCACGCGCAAGCCGCGCTTCGTCAATATCCGTCACCACCATTACAGAGGGGCGATATTCGCTGTTCATTGCATAATCTACCGCTCCCAGCCCCATAGGGCCTGCGCTTGCCAAAAGCGCCAGCTTGCCGCCCTTCTTTATTTCCATCTCATGCATAAAGCTGCGGGGATTCACATGATAGCTTGCGTGGTACGCAGCGGCGATGCAGGCCATAGGCTCCGCCAGCGAACCAAAGTAAAACGCGTCCGAATTATAAAGTATAAGAAAATCTCTCTCCATAACCTGGTTTGGTATATTTATATAGGTTGCGTTTCCTCCCACATAGGGGAAGGAAAATCCGGCAGATATGAGCGAATTTTCATAAAGCAATGCCGTTTGCATAATAAACTTATCGCCCGGTTTGAACTTGTGCTGCCATTTTTCGCCCACCTCTGTTATTACGCCGCACATTTCGTGACCTATTATGGCGGGCGTATCAAGCAAGCTTTCCGGCGCGCGCTTGTGCTCCTGCCCCATCTTTGCCAGCTTGTATGTAGACATGCAAATGCTGTCCGTAACCACCTTTGCCCTTATCTCGTCCGAGGCTATGTCCGGCAGCTCATAGGTTTCCAGCCTAAGATCGTCCTTGCCGTATATACGTACCGCTCTTGTTTTCATAATTTTTTCGCCTTTCAAAATATTGTTGTTTATTATCGTATCGTTCTCCGCAAACCTCATTTTGAGCAAAATATCACAAACATACGATAATATATGATAATATATTATAGCATGTGATAATGCCCTGGGCAAGATTGATAGCTTTTTTATTTTAACCTTCCTGTTTTCAATAAGCAGTTATTTTTTCCCCGAATGCGGCACAAAAAAATTTTTGACATAACCGGCGGTTTGCTAGAAGTTATCATATAACGGCTCTTCGCTTTAGTTTGATTTTAATTTGAGCCTTATACAGCCCCCCCCATTACAGCCTAAAAAATCTCATTAATACCAAAAAAAGAGCATTCTGCAAAAGAGAGTGCTCTTTAACTATTTTTTTGTAATTCCGTTATATCATATCTCTCATATAGGAAACATAGGCGGCAAAGGCAATGCCCGGCTCCTCCAGCGTGAGATCCCAGCGCTTGAGCCACTCCAATGAGAAGTATCCGTCAAACCCTGTTTTCAGCAGCGCTTCAACACAGGCGCGTATGGGCACGTCACCATAGCCCATCATGGTATAGGTCAGCTTGTTCTCCTCCATAGCAGAATCCTTTATGTGTACGTGGCGTATAAAATCACCTATCGTTTGCACAGTAAAGTCTGGCCGTTCAGCAAAATAACGGTATGGATGATGTATATCCCAAAGTATGCCCAAACTTTGCTCACCCACGCGGTCTATAAGCTTTGCCAGCCTTGTGGAGTTTGCAAAATATCCGTTCGTTTCCACAAGCACCTCCACATTTTTGGGTGCCGCATACTTGGCTATATCACGCAGCCTTGCGCAAATATAATCCTCGTCAAGCTGCCCGCTTTGCTCAGGTCCGTAATCCGCCAGTACGCGCACATACTTCACACCCATACGCTCTGCCGTGTCAACGTAGGCCTTGGCCTGTTCTTCTGTTTCCTCTTCAAGATTTTTGTCATGCATATAGCACGCAGAGGTTAGGCAGGCTATCTCCAGTTTTTTATCTATCAGCATCTTGCGCGTTTTAGGCGCGCCCATATCAGAAAATTGCGGCATTTTTGAGCAATCCAATTCATGCCCCACGCCGCGTATCTCCACACCGTCATAGCCCATATCGCTTGCCGTACTAACTATATCCGCAAGACTCCAATCCGGGCAGCCCAGCGTTGAAAATGATAATTTCATATGTAAAAACTCCTTTTTTCATTGGATTAGTTAAATTATACTATCCATTCCGTCTTTTTTCAAACGCTTTGTAGCTTACACACAATGATATCCAGTTTTTCACAAACCGCAACAAATCCGTATGCCCTACTGCGTTATATGCCTGCAACAGCAAAACCGCTTTTTTATGCTAAAATGGTGCTCTCAAATTCAGAAAGCGCGCGCGCAAATTCTTTCATGCACACCTCTACCGGCGTACCGTCCTCAAGATACACCCCGGCTATTTTCAATAGCTCCAAAGGATGCTCGCTGCCGCCCGAACTTAAGAACTTTATGTATCGCTCTACCGCGCCCTCCTTGCCTGATAGTATATCAGAGGCTATCTGCACGGCGCAGCTAAAGCCGGTGGCGTATTTATACACATAAAAAGCATTATAAAAATGCGGTATACGCGCCCATTCATAGCTTATCAGTTCATCCGTCTGCATTTGCGGACCGTGGTAACGCGCATTCAGCTCTCCATACATTTGGCTGAGGGATACGGGCGTAAGCGGCTGTCCCGCCTCATGCGCCTCATGAGTCATTTTCTCAAACTCTGCAAACATGGTTTGGCGCACCACCGTGGTTCGAAATTGATCTAAGTAATGATTTAAAACATAGCGCCTCTGATTTTTATTTTTCACCGTATCCATTAGATATCGCGTTAGCAGCACCTCGTTTACCGTGCTTGCAACCTCCGCCACAAATATTGTATAGCCGGCCGTTGCAGCGGGCTGCGTGGCATTTGAATAGTATGAATGCATGGCGTGCCCCAGCTCGTGCGCTATTGTAAACACGCTGTCAAGGTCTCCTCTGTGGTTTAGCAACACATAAGGGTGTGTGTCATAACTGCCCCAGCAGTACGCACCGCTTGTTTTGCCCGGTGTTTCGCACACGTCTATCCAGCGCTCCTTTTGTGCGCGGGATAGCAGCTTTGCATAATCCGGTCCCAGCACCTTCAGGCCATCCTTCACCATTTTCATGGCGCGCTCATAGCCATACTCATTGTCTGACGCCTCCACCAGCGGAGCGTATATATCGTACATGGCTATTTCATCCTGCTTTAGCGCCGCTCGCTTCACCTCAACATAGCGGTGCATTGTAGATATGTTGCTGTGCATTATTTTTATGAGGTTATCATACAGCTCAACGGGTACGTTGTCATAAAACAGCGCCCGTTCCATTGCGCTGCCAAAATTGCGTGCCTTGGCATAAAATGAATCCTTTTTCACACTGGCATAGTATGAGGCGCCTATTGTGTTTATATTGTTTCGGAAAACTTTGTATATAGATTCGTATGCCGCTTTTCGCACCTTCCTGTCCTTAGAATGCATAAGCACGATGTAGGAACCATGCGTTATTGGAACGCGCTTTCCCTCCTCGTTTTTTACAGTGCGAAAGCGCAGGTCTGCGTTGTTCAGCATTGTGAATATTTCCTTGGGGGCGCTTGATATCTCTCCCGTCATGGAAAGTATTCTCTCCTCTTTATCAGAGAGAATATGCTTTTTATTGCGGAGCAGCTCCTTAAGCATGAAGCTATAGTTTTTCAGCTCTGCCAGCGGCTTTTCTTTTTTGGCGGCTTTCTCACCCTCGGCTATAAATTCTTCCAGCCCGCCCTTGGGCATTGCAAGCAGCACGGGATTCACAAAGCTTAAAGCTGTAGACAGGCGAACATTTATATCCATCGCGCGGGATGTCATTGCCTGATAGATCGGAATGGCATTATTTTCATCTCGCCTCATTTTGGCGTATACATATAGACGCGCTGCTATAAGCTCCATCTCTTCCATATACTTCAATGCTTTCAGCAAAGATTTTGCGCTTTTTGTAAGCTTTTTTTCCAGATCGGGAGCGGAAAGCAGCAGCTCTTCCAGCTTTTCATAGTCCGCCTCCCACGCCTCTTGGGTTGCGTATATATCTTCCAGCTTCCATTTGTATTTTTCGTCTATTCTGTCCCTGCCTGCCATATCTATTCCCCTTTTTGCTATTTTGATGCAAGAAAGCACGGCTCCCACAAAACCTCTTTATATTATACCCTCAGCGGCGGCAAATTACACGCTCCGGCGCAAAAAAACCATCGCGCGCCGCTAATATGCGGCAGCGTATATATCAGTTTCGCTGAGAGTGAAGCGGCGCGGGTATCCTGCCGCCGCGCGCTATAAACTTCTCAGGCGAATTGCCGTTGTACGGCATTATTGGCGCCGTGCCCAGCAGACCGCCAAAATCTATGCTGTCTCCCACTCCTTTGCCGGGCACGGGTATAATGCGCACCGCCGTTGTTTTTGTGTTCACCACACCTATTGCCATTTCGTCCGCTATTATGGCGGAGAGCACGCACTCCGGCGTGTCTCCCGGCACGGCTATCATATCCAGCCCCACAGAGCACACGCAGGTCATGGCTTCCAGCTTTTCAAGGCTCAGCGCGCCCTCGCGCACCGCTTCTATCATGCCCGCATCCTCGCTCACTGGTATAAAGGCACCAGAAAGCCCTCCCACGTGCGATGAAGCCATTATGCCGCCCTTTTTCACCGCGTCATTAAGAAGCGCAAGCGCCGCCGTGGTGCCGTGCGCTCCGCAGCGCTCCAGCCCCATTTCCTCCAATATATGCGCAACACTGTCACCCATTGCGGGCGTGGGCGCCAGCGAAAGATCCACTATGCCAAACGGTACATCCAGCCGCTTGCTGGCCTCGCGCGCCACCAGCTGACCCATTCGCGTTATCTGGAAAGCTGTGCGTTTTATTGTGTGCGCCACCTCGTCAAAGCTCTGACCGCGCACTCCCTCCAGCGCCGCCTTAACAACACCCGGACCTGAAACCCCCACGTTTATAACGCAATCTCCCTCTCCCGTACCATGAAACGCGCCCGCCATGAAAGGGTTGTCCTCCACCGCATTTGCAAACACCACAAATTTTGCCGCCGCTATGCCGCCGCTGCCTGCCGTCATATTCGCCATACGCTTTATAATACGCCCCATCCTTGCAACGGAATCCATATTTATACCCGCGCGCGTGGTGGCCACGTTTACGGAGGAGCAAACTATATCCGTAGTGGCAAGCGCCTCCGGTATAGATTCTATAAACTCTATTTCACGCGCCGTGGATGCCTTTTGCACAAAGGCAGAGTAGCCGCCAATAAAGTTTACACCCACAGCTTTGGCCGCCTCATCCATTGCCCGCGCGATCTTCACATAATCTCCACAGGCCTGCGTTATGAGCGAAATGGGTGTTACGGAAATGCGTTTATGCACTATGGGTATGCCAAATTCTCCCTCAATATCCTCACCGGTCTTCACCAGATTTTTTGCCAAACGTGTTATCTTGTCATATACGCGCTGCGCGCAAACCTGCGCATCGTCCGAAACGCAGTCCAAAAGGGATATACCCATTGTTATGGTGCGTATATCCAGCTTTTGCTCGTCTATCATTTCCAGCGTGGAAAGTATGTCTCTCTGATCTATCATCGCCATGGCTACACCCTGTGCATGCTTTTAAATATTTCATCTCGCTGGAGGCGTATTTGCATCCCCAAACTTTCAGAAACACCGTCCAGCCTGCCCTTTACTTCGCCAAAAGAACAGTTTGCTCCGCTCATATCTATTAACATGGTCATTGCAAATATTTCGTCCCTCAAAACGGTTTGGCTTATATCCAATATATTTACGTTAGCTTCCGCCAAAGCGGTGGATACCTGCGCTATTATGCCCGGACGATCCTGACCAAGCACGCTTACTATTGCTCTCATAGTATATAAAGTTCCTTTCACGTTTTTTCATACTCGAATATTATATCACAAAATATCGCATGTGCGCCCAGTATATGCAGGCGGGTGTAAAATCTCCGGGGCATATTTTTTGCAAACTTGACCGTTTGTTTATAGAGGCTTGCAAGCATCTAAGCCGCATACGCACGCGCAGCACTTCACAAGCCCCGCCATTAAGCGGATTTGGGTGTTTTTACACTGTATTGAAAATGAATGGTCGCACATAAAAATACGCCCTCCGCTTTTGGGCGGAGAGCATATTTAAATGAACCTTGACCGGCATTATTTCAGCAAACGCTAAAGCCTAGTTTCTATTTTTGAGCTTGAATCTGCCCATCTCATCCTTAAGCA
>CAYXBW010000111.1:0-7604 GCA_964463305.1 uncultured Christensenella sp.
AAAGATCCTGACGCAATAGCAAACATGATGTTTACAAACCTTTCCATACCCAGTATGGAAGAGGGCAGAAAACCGGATGTTCTCACTACTTATGAGGAGAACGAAAAGGTGCAGAAGCTCAAGAAAAAGATTCGCAGCGCTGTAGACGAAAACGGCAAGCCCGTTTCCAAGAACCGTGCCTACAATATTCGTGACGCCATATTTGAAGCCACGATGCACAAGTATTACCTCGATCCCACCTTCATAGCCTATGGCGAGGATCATCGTGATTGGGGCGGCGCTTTCGGTGCATACCAGAACGTTACCGAATCTATACCCTATCACCGTTTCTTCAACTCTCCTATTTCGGAGGCGGCTATAGTTGGCACGTCGGTTGGCTATGCCATGTGCGGCGGCCGCGTGATGAGCGAGCTTATGTATATGGACTTTATTGGACGCGCTGGCGACGAAGTGTTCAACCAAATGTCTAAATGGCAGGCAATGAGCGGCGACGTTATAAAGATGCCTTTTGTACTGCGCATGTCGGTTGGTTCCAAATACGGCGCGCAGCACTCTCAGGACTGGTCTGCACTTTGCACGCACATACCCGGCCTTAAGGTTGTTTTCCCGGCTACCCCCTACGATACCAAGGGTATGCTGAACGCCGCGCTAAACGGCACAGACCCGGTTATATTCCTTGAAAGCCAGAGGATATACGATATAGGCGAGCAGTTTGCCAAGGAAGTTCCAGAAGATTATTATGAAATAGCTCTGGGCGAGCCTGATATAAAGAAAGAGGGCAAGGATCTCACAATACTTTCCGTGGGCGCAACGCTGTATCGCGTTATGGACGCAGTGAAGATACTGGAAGAGAAATACGGCCTGTCTGTGGAAGTTATAGACGCACGCAGCCTGGTTCCCTTCAACTACGAGCCAGTGCTGGAATCCGTTAAAAAGACGGGCCGCATAATCGTTACGGGCGACGCCTGCGAACGCGGCTCTCACTTGAAAGACTTTGCGCAGACGGTAAGCGAACTGGCATTCGACTATCTGGACGCTCCTCCCGTGGTGGTTGGCGCGAAAAACTGGATAACACCTGCGCACGAGCTGGAGGGTTACTTCTTCCCGCAGGCAGAGACGCTCGTGGACGCTGTACACGAGCGCATAATGCCGCTGCCCGGTCACGTAGCCACAACAAACCAAACAGAGCTAAAGCAGCTTGAAAACGCCAAAAAGGGCATATAAAGCAAATTTTAAAAGGCGACCGCATGGTCGCCTTTTTTTATGTTTTGTATACTTTAATTTTTTAGTAAGCTACTTTTTACCTGCCGCTTCGCGCAATACTGCTTTTAAAACATTCTATGCGTAAAAGTAAACGGATCATCCCTATACTCCGCACAACAAGCACAGCAGTTATGCTTCCGTACTATAGGCGTATTACGCGTAAACTCAAGCGATATGCGCACACTGCGTTTATCCTCTGTCAAACCAGCTTCAAATCCATTGCCGTGTAGCGCGGCGCTTCATCCTTGAAACCAAGCTGCTTGTAAAGCGGCGCACCCGCCGGTGTCGCCTTTAGCTCTATCACGGAAAGCCCCAGCTCTCTGCCTTGGGCTATCGCCATTTTCACCAGCTTTTTGGCAATACCCATGCCACGGTAATCCGGCAGCGTGTATACATTCATAAGCGTGCCCATAAGCCCGTTTGGAACCATTGGGCTAGCCGGACGCTCTGTAATAAACATAAGCACTGTAGCCACGATTTTATCTCCGTCCTTGCAGATGTAGGCGCGCAGATCGCGACCCAGTTCATTTTCAATATAGCCCGGTAGCTGCTTGGATATTTCCATTATGCGTTCCTTGGGCAGCTCGCTGAAATCGTCCATTAAGTACGCCGTGCGCATTTCTGCAAGCTGTTCTACATCAGAATGCTCTGCTATACAAAATACAAATTCTCTTCTTTCACTCATTTTTGAAATAATTCCTCCCTTTTTCACAATGTTTTTATTGCGGCTCACGCGCGTATGCTTCGCAAAATTTCCTCCCGCTTACAAACAATCAGCGCATAGGCGCGCTCCACATCCGCCGGAATCTCGCAATGCCCTATAAAGCCGCGTCCTCGCGGGCCGTAGCCATTCTCATCGTCCCGCAGGCGCGGTATTTCTCTTTCCAAAAACTCCACAAACCTCTCCCTCCGCCATGGTTTGCCCAAAATAAGCGCTTCAGCAGTGGGTATTATGGGCGCAAAGCTAAACACCCTTCCGCTTTTCATATGCTTTTCCAGCGAGGCATGGCTTCTGCGCTGCAAAAACGGGTCTTGCAGCAGCAGTATATCCTCATGTGGCTCTCCCCGCTCATGAAGCAGCCTTAGCGAATATTCGGCGTTTTCTCCGCAATTTGTAGATTTATTTTCTGATAGTATATCTCTTTGGGGTATGCCCAAATATACCATGCCAACCGTAGCCAATATATCGCCCTCCGCCATATCTTTGGCATCTATGCCATACTTTTCTTTGACATTCGCACGCAATATATCAGTGGAATGCCCTATACCGCCGCTTATAATGAGCTTTTTGCCCATGCCGGCGTGATATGCTTTAGCGGCGTGCTCCAGCTGCACGGTAAGGTCTCCGCCCAGCACCATTATAGCATCAAAACGGCGCACACCATTAGCCAGCGCAGCTTTAACCGTAAGCTCAGCAATGTCCCTCCTTGCCAAATACGCGCATAGCTTGTCTATAGCCCCCCTCAAATCTTTATCCATCAGCCCACCTATCACAAAATCATATTTCTATTTCAATATAAATGATAGTATTTCCCAGTAGCTCTGTCCAGCATTTTTGTTTTCACTTCATTCACTGCAATAATATAAACCAATTTTAGCTGCATTACTCATCATTCCTGCGGCATACGCCTTTAAAAAATATTATAACGGCGTTTTAATATCATGTCCCATAAATATCCTCTAATTTATTTCTTTTAGGTTTATTTGCAAAACAATTATATCCGTTGTTTTTACAACATACTTTCTTTTTTACCTTGGCTATAATTTGTTTATATTATCAATTTAAACGGAGGATAAAAATATGTCTGAAATGTTTTGTTTTCAATGTGAACAAACCGCACGAGGCACAGGCTGCACAGGCAAGGCAGGTGTTTGCGGCAAAGCAGACCACACTGCAAAAAAGCAGGACGAACTCACCGGCGCGCTTATAGCACTTGCTGCTGGTACAGAAAATCCGGATGACGCTGCTTCCAAGCTTATAATGGATGCGCTCTTCACCACCGTAACTAACGTTAGTTTCGATGATGAGAGCATTTCCGCCCTTACCTCACAGGTTTTAGCCGCCGCCAAGCGGGACGCTTTCAAGCTGGAAGATATCTGGGCGCAAAACGAGGACATACGCTCCTTGAAATCGCTTATATTATTTGGCATACGCGGCATGGCCGCCTACGCGCATCACGCCTACATGCTGGGATATAAGGATGCAGAGCTGAACGCCTTCTTTTTAAAAGCGTTGCGAGCCATAGCAAACGAGAGCACCGTTGACACGCTGCTGCCCATAGTGATGGAAACCGGGCAGATGAACCTTAGGTGCATGGAGCTTTTAGACAGCGCGAACACAGAAACTTACGGCACTCCCGCGTTCGCCACCGTGCCGCTTGGCATAGAGCCTGGCCCGTTTATAGTAATAAGCGGTCACGATCTCCATGATCTGTATTTACTGCTGGAGCAAACAAAGGGCAAGGGTGTAAATATATACACACACGGTGAAATGCTGCCCGCCCACGCCTACCCCAAATTCAGGGAATACCCTCAGCTAAAGGGTAATTTCGGCACAGCCTGGCAAAACCAGCAAAAAGAATTTGCGGACATACCCGGCGCGGTGCTCTTTACCACAAACTGTCTAATGCCCGTTAAGGATAGCTATGCTGATAGAGTATTTACCACGGCGGTTGTGGCCTACCCCGGCCTTGTACACATAGATGACAGCAAGGATTTCTCTCCCGTAATAGAAAAGGCGCTGGCCTTGGGCGGATACAAAGAATATACGCAAAAAACAGGAATAAACGGCGGAAAAACCGTTACTACAGGCTTTGGCCACGGCACGGTGCTCTCCGCAGCGGACAAGGTGATAGACGCCGTAAAAGCAGGGGCTATAAAGCATTTCTTCCTTGTGGGCGGCTGCGACGGAGCAAGACCCGGCCGCAACTACTACACTGAATTTGTGGAGAAAGCGCCCAAGGATACCATGATACTCACACTGGCCTGCGGCAAATTCCGTTTCAACGATCTGGATATAGGCGAAATAGGCGGTCTGCCGCGCATAATGGATATGGGGCAGTGCAACGATGCCTACAGCGCCATAAAGGTTGCGCTGGCACTGGCAGATGCGTTCAATTGCAGCGTTAACGAGCTTCCGCTCACTCTGGTGCTCTCCTGGTACGAACAAAAGGCGGTGGCTATACTGCTCACGCTGCTGTCGCTTGGCATAAAAAATATATATTTGGGGCCGTCCCTGCCCGCGTTCGTATCGCCCGGCATACTCAATTATCTGGTGGAGAATTTTGGTATATCGCCCATATCCACAGCGGATGAAGATTTGAAAAAGATACTCGGCTAGGTCGCCTCCGGCGGCATAGAAACTTTTTTGCAAAAAAGTCTCTATGTACTTCAAAAAACCTCATATTTAAAAGAGCGCGGCCGCCCTCAGGCTTACGCGCTCTTTTCTGCTTAAGGTAACACCGCGCAATTTGAGCAAACCGTAATCGCGCACTTTTTTGTGCAATGCTTCGTCCAAAATGCTCGAAATAACTCTGCTATTCTTGCGCTTTTGTCCTTGCCTCTCACAAAAAATCATCACGATTCCGGCTACTCTCATTTGCGCTGTATTGCCCTAATATATTTGCTTTGCTCTTTCCACTAAAGGATCGATCAGCGACTTATCTGCTCTGTCTATTTTGCCTTCCACGCTGGCTATTATTTGTTTGTTCATTTCTGTTCGTTCCGCTTCCGGCTTTTTACTCAACATTTTTACCAGCATTTTCATCATAAACTTATGCTTTACACTCATGTTTTTATAATCCAATCTACCGCTGAAATAATAAAAATCCATATTGGGTGGAGCCGGATTTCCGAAGTTCTTTGCAACGTAATTTTCCATATTGCCTTCTATTCCCGCCGGAGCAGCTCCTACCATATATACCAGCACGCGCTTAAGCTTTGCAGCCTGCTTTTTTATAAACTTAACGCCGTTTATTCCGCCAGCGTACAGCCCGCCGCCGTATATTACAACATCATACCGCTGCAGCTCCGCCGGGTTCACAGCTTTCACTTCCTTGCACTCGCAACCAAGCGCTTCGGCTATCCACCTTGCGTAGTCCCTCGCCGTTCCGTATTTCGATTTATATATCACTATTGCCTTTTTCATGCTCAAGTTCCTCCATAATGGACTCAGTATTCTCCAGAAGCCTGCTTACAACGCCAAACGCCGCCTCCACTTCCTTGTCCGTTATACCCGCAAATGTTTTATCCAGTAAACGATTTCCAATGTCATTATTCTCTCTGAAATATTCGTATGTCTTTTCAGTCAGCTCCACATTTTTGGCACGGCGATCCAGCTTTGAGGGCAGCAGGCGAACATATCCCTTTTTTTCCAACAGCAGCAGCATTTTTGTTGCGTTTTGCCGGGAATATCCCATAAAATCCGCAAGACGATTTATACTCAGCCCCTCGCCCTGTATTTTGCTGGCAATTATAAGCAATATCCATTGCTTCATTGTAACTTCGCCACCCAGCTTTCTATCACCAATTATCTGGTATCTGTTGGACAGCAAAAATGTACTGCCGTGTATATACTGCTCCTGCGTTTTTCTATCCATATCTTTCCTTTCTCTGCGCGTATGCATCCGCGCTAATAAGCAACCTGTTGCACATTCATTATACGCAATAGGTTGCTTATTTGTCAACAACCTAAATAAAAAAGAACGCACCCGTTTGGATACGCTCTTTTGAATTTTAAAATATTTTATTCCGCAAGCACTGCGAATGTGGCAGAAAGGCCTATTCTATCGGCTCCGGCGGCTACCAGCTCTTTTACGCGCTTAGCCGTTTTCACTCCGCCGTCTATCTTTATGCGCACATTTCTGCCCAATATATCCTTGGCAAACTTTATGCTTTCCTCGCTTGCTCCCTCTCCACTCAGCACGTTCTGGATTTTGAGGAACTCTATTCCGCAGCTTCTCAGCATTTTAAGCGTTTCCTGCTTTTCCTGCTCTGTAAAAAGGCAGTGCTCAAAAGCGGCCTTTATGATGGCCTTTCCCTGCGCCACAGAAAGTATCTGCTCCATCTCACGCCTGGCATCGTCCATCCTGCCGGATTTTATAGCCAGCACATTTATTGCCACGTCTATTTCCTGAGCGCCGTTTGCTATGCAGTCCTTAACATCAGCAACCTTGGCCGCAGCAGACATAGCCGCATTGGGTATACCTATCGCAGAGCCCACTTTAACAGTGGAACCGCGCAGCACCTCGGCCGCGTCCGCAACAAAGTATGGTGCAAGATTCACCGCCGCCACGCAGGCCTTGCGCGCTTTGGCGCACTCCTCGCGAATTTTTTCGGCGCTGGCGCCGGGTATAAGCAGCGCGTGCTCAAGATGCACGGGCATATCTATCTCCCCCGCCGCTCCCTGCGTATTCGGTATCATAGACGACCTTACATCAGCGCCGCCCGAAATATCAAGCTGCTCAACAACCTGCTTTACGATCTCGTCAATATTCATAACAAATCACCTTCGCCTATTTTTTAAAGCGCTATATCCCAAAACACAACTTTTGCGCAGCTAAAGCGTATTCAACAGCCGAATCAACTCGCGCAAACCAAGGTCGGCCTATTTTGAAAGCCGTCCCCTATGTTTCATTTAAGACAAATATTATTTGCCTTTGGGAAGTATCATTTCAACATCGCCGTGAGGGCTTGGTATTACATGCACACCATAAAGGTCTCCCACACGCTTTGCTGCGGCAGCGCCTGCATCTACGGCAGCTTTAACAGCACCAACATCACCACGAACCATAACAGTTACAAGACCGGAGCCTATCTGCTCTTTGCCCTCAAGCGAAACATCCGCCGCCTTAACCATAGCGTCAGCCGCCTCTATTGCGCCTATGAGTCCTCTGGTCTCAACCATACCCAATGCCTGCTTATCCATATCAGATTCTCCTTTGCATCAATTAGCTTATTTCTTCGAAACTGCCGTTTTTATTTTCCCTTGGGCAGTATATTCTCAACTTCCTCGTGCGGTCTCGGTATTACGTGCACACCGTACAGATCACCCACACGCTTTGCGGCAGCAGCGCCCGCGTCTACAGATGCTTTAACCGCGCCAACATCACCGCGAACCATAACGGTTACCAGGCCGGAACCTATCTGCTCTTTGCCCACCAGCGAAACGTTAGCCGCCTTAACCATGGCGTCAGCCGCCTCTATTGCGCCTATAAGTCCCTTTGTCTCTACCATACCCAATGCTTCTTTTGACATGAATTAATCCTCCGTTATATTATCAAACTTTTTATATTATCCTGAAATCGCCCTGCAAAACGCAGCGCCTTGAGCGCGTGAACGTC
>CAYXBW010000112.1:0-7484 GCA_964463305.1 uncultured Christensenella sp.
CGGGGAAACCACTGCTTACTTTTTATATTTTTTGCGCCTATAGGTCTTGAGGCTTAGCCGTTTTCACATCCACTTTTTCCGCAAATAAACAATCCCGTCGCAAACAACGGGGTATTTTGTATACAAAAGGAAGAATTTGCAGGTCAGCACGCCCTGACGGGCGGGGTATTGCCCAGATGCGAAAATAAAAAAGAGGCCGTTTGGCCTCCTTTTTCATGCTTCGTTTTTGCCGCAGCATTTCTTGTATTTTTTGCCGCTGCCGCAGGGACACGGGTCGTTCCTGCCCACCGTTTTTTCCGACACCGCCTGCTTGCTCTGCCGCCATTCACGCGTTATTTCATCACGCTTTTCAGCAGACAACACTTCATCCCACTCCGGCAGTGTGTATAGCCACTTTGCTTTAGCCTCGTTCATATTGAAAAACAATTTTTCAAAATCAAAATCCAGCGCTACAGGAGTTTCCTCCTCCAGCTTTTCAAGATCTATCTCCGCTTTAAGGCTGGTGTTGGCACCGTCTATAAAGCCCACCATCACCACGGGTTCAAGCCCCAGCGCTTCAGCCACTTCCTTCAAAGTGCCCTCGTGTCTGGCCTTAGTATCTGCCAGTATTTTTTTGTATACCTCGGTCTCCTGCATGAAATAATCGTCCCAAAACGCCTGCTGTTGCTGAGGCGTCTGCGGTATTGAGGTAAGGTTTTGCCATTGTTCGTAGAGAGACATAGTTTTTTCGTTTGCTCCTTTAAGTTTTATTGCGGTTTATGCAATGGCCGTGCAGGCAGCATTCGCCATAAACTGCTGTGCGGCGCACATAATTGCATATACGCTATACGCCGCATTTGTTATTTGTAGAATTATTCATTGCCGCAGGGCAGCTATATTTTACCAGGCTACCTTTATGCGCGACGCTACTTCCTTTATGAAGTCACCGGTGTTCACTATTTTTTTGTTTGGCGCCTCTGAAAGAAGCGCTAGATCCTTTGTCATTACGCCCTCTTCTATAGTGCGTATAGAGGCCGCTTCCAGCTCGTCTGCAAACTTCACCAAAGCGTCTATTCCGTCCAGCTCTCCGCGCTTTTTGAGCGCTCCGCTCCAGGCAAATATAGTAGCCATAGAGTTTGTGGAAGTCTCCTCGCCCTCAAGATGCTTATAGTAGTGGCGCGTTACCGTACCGTGCGCGGCCTCATACTCAAATTTGCCATCCGGCGAAACCAGCACGGAGGTCATCATTGCGAGACTGCCAAAGGCCGTTGCCACCATATCGCTCATAACATCACCATCATAGTTTTTGCAGGCCCATATATAGCCGCCCTCAGAGCGAATCACCCTTGCCACAGCGTCATCAATCAGAGTATAGAAATACTCTATGCCCGCCGCCTCAAATTTTGCGGCGTATTCCGCATCATATATATCCTGGAAAATATCCTTGAATGTATGATCGTATATCTTGGAAATTGTGTCCTTGGTTGCAAACCACAGATCCTGCTTTGTATCAAGAGCGTAATTGAAGCAGCTGCGCGCAAAGCTTGATATGCTCTTATCCGTGTTGAACATAGACAGCGCAACACCGCCGCCCTCATAATCAAACACACTCATCCGCTCTTCCTTGCCGTCTGTTGTTATAACCATTTCAAACTTAGAGCCCGCCGGAACACGATATTCGGTATCCCTGTATACATCGCCATAGGCGTGACGTGCTATTGTTATGGGCTTTTTCCACGTTTTTACTGAGGGGCTTATGCCGTTTACCAGTATTGGCGCACGAAAAACCGTGCCGTCCAGCATTGCGCGGATAGTTCCATTGGGGCTCTTATACATAGCCTTTAGGTCATATTCTTCCACGCGCTGCGCGTTGGGCGTTATGGTGGCGCACTTCACGCCCACGCCGTATTTCTTTATGGCCTCGGCGCAGTCTATGGTGACCTGATCGTCCGTTTCATCACGGTATTTCAGACCAAGGTCGTAATATTCAGATTTCAGCTCAACAAAGGGCGTAATAAGGTCATCCTTTATCATCTGCCAGATAATGCGAGTCATCTCGTCTCCATCCATCTCCACCAAAGGCACGTTCATCGTAATTTTCTGCATAAATTCTCTCCTTATTACTTTGTATAAACTTTATATTGCCGCGCGCGCCGTTTTCTGCCCGCCCATCAACGCATTGGAAAGCGGAACCAGCAACGGAGCGGTAAGCGGCACAAAAAATACCAGCATACTTCCGTTTTCCACAATATTTTCCATCAGCGAAAGCAGGCAAACCAGACCCACGCTTAAAACAAAAACGCCTATAAGCCTGTTTGAGCACACTATGGGCGTTGTTTGACTCTCTATTTTTATGGCCTTTACATATTGGTAAAAAACAACGGTCACCGCCGCCGATATCACCATAAGCACAACAAAAAAGCCATACATATAATCCATTTCAAAAAGCGAGCTGTTCACAAGATATGCATCCATTATAACGCGCCCCAGCCCAACTATTGCGCATACGCCTATCAGCGGCAAAAAACACAGCATAAAGTATTTACGCAGCCGCAAAAAATACCTCCCTGCCGAATAGCCCTCCGTTTGCATTATGTGAGCAAAGCGAAGCTGAGCTATCACCAGGAAAGGTATATAAAGCACGCTTAGGGCACAGGCCGACAGCGCGTAAAAATCTGAATGCATCATAGTGTATCAGTTCCCCCGTCAGTCAAAAAATTTTCTTTGAAGCTATATAAAAAACTCAATGCCGCCATAAAAGCTGCTTATGAAACTATATCATAGCCGCCTGCCTAAGCAAGCTTATTTCAAAGCACTTTAGTGTTCGGTCAGCGTATCTTTTTCCGTCCACATAACGTAAGCATCCTCGCGATTTTGATAATAGCGCTTTCTGAGGCCTTGAATAGTGAAGCCGCATTTTTTATACAGCTTAAGCGCCGCCTTGTTTGAAACGCGCACCTCAAGCGTCATACTGCGCGCGCCATACTGCCTGCTAACTTCGGCCAGCCTCTTCATAAGCAGCCGTGCATAGCCGCATCCCCTGTGCTCCGGCATCACGCACACATTGGTTATGTGCGCTTCATCCATCACTATCCACATGCCGCCATAGCCTATCACCCTGCCCGAAAGCTCCATCACCATATATACGGTATTGCTGTTTTCCACAATATCCTCATAAAGCATTGCGTACGTCCACGGATGCTCAAAACAGGTTTGCTCACAATCAAATATATGTTCAAGATCAGAAAACTCCGCCCGCCTTATTGTTATGTTTCCGGCAAGCTTTTCTGATTCCGGCCTGCGCGCAAGCTCTGGGAATACTGGTCTGCCCTGCAAATCCAACGCTTTACTGCTCAATCTCTTTCAACCTCTTCATTCTCTCCGCCTGACTTTCTCGGAGGTAATGCGGCTTTATACCGTCGTGCGCCAGCTTTGTTGCCCTGCCCCGCAACGCGCACATGCAAACGGAGCCTGCTCTTTGCAATATAAACTGTTCACCCGCAAAAGCACTGTCTGGCTTTGCGGCCAATATCTGCTCTCTGTATCTTAGCGCTCCGTCCCCCACAAAAACCACTTCGTCATACAGCATAAGCTCATGCAGAAGCTGCTTTACGGGTATGGCGCTCTCTTTCAAAAGCGGTTCTCCGCCACGCCATGCAGCTGTATATACCTCATCCCGCCGCGCGTCCATCATAGCGCAGCTCACCGCGAAGCCACTCACATTCTCAAGCAACGCATCCAATGTGGAAACCGCATATACGGGCTTTCCCGTGGCATATGCCAGTGCAGAAACCGCCGCTACGCCTATTCTTATTCCCGTAAAAGAACCCGGCCCCACGGTTACCGCAAAAGCGTCCATTTCATTTATATCATGATCCACCAGGCACATAAGCTCATCTATGGCGGGCATAAGCGTTACTGAATGCTTTTTGCCGTTATCCACAAATATTTCGCCCAGCAGCTTATCGCCGTCGGTCGCCGCCACGGACATGCTCCCGCCCGTGGTATCCACTCCCAACAGTTTCATGCTCCAATATTCTCCACTATTATCCTGCGTGCATCCTCGCCCGCGCGCTCTATTTTAACATCTATGCGCACATCCGGCAGCTCACTTTCAATAAGCTCTGCCCATTCGCACACGCATACACCGCCGCCAAAGGCAAATTCATAAAAATCAGTCTCAGCAAGCTCATCCACGCCTATGCGGTATACGTCAAAATGATAGAGCGGCAGTCTGCCCGTTTCGTATATCCTTAGTATTGTAAACGTGGGGCTAACAATGGTTTCGTTTATTCCCAGCCCCAGCGCTATACCCTTTGTAAATGCGGTCTTCCCTGCCCCAAGATCACCCGAAAGCGAAATAAAACTGCCTGCACACAACCCTTCCGCTAGCTTTCGCGCGTAATCTATTGTTTCTTCCTCGCTGTATGTATAAAGCTCCGCCATCTACACCATCCATACATTATACGTATCTGCACGCCAAACTGTTCCACAAAAGACAGCTTGACGCCAGTATTAATATTATACCGCAATACGGGCTTATAAGTAAACACCGATTAATTAAGCACCGCGCCTTTGCGGCGGGTCTTCCGCCGCGCTATGCCCCAAAAACAGTGGGAAATACTTCATTAAACAAACCGTTTCAGGTACACATGACCGCCTCAGCTCTGCTGCGCACGTGGGTCTTCCTCCTGTGCGTTCTTTTTAGCCAGCTCCATCCTGTCTCCAAATATGCGTCCCACCGCCTTGTACACCAGAAAAGCCACTGTTGCATTTATACCTGCTTTTATGAGGTTGAACGGCAATATTACCGGCAATATCATAAGCAGGACCTGCTCCATTGGCACGCCCATATATATAGGTGTGAGCAGCAGATTCATCAATATCATTACGCCCGTCATGGAAAGCACGCCGCTTATCAGCGCAATAACGGCAGTTTTACGCGTCTTGCGCCGCGAGTATATGCCGCCCGCCACCAACACAGCCGTACCCGTGGCTGCAATATGCATTATGATGCCTATAACTCCTGAGGCGGCGCTAACCGTCACCCCCTGTATAACGGACACCACCACGGTCAAAAGCAGCGCCGGCAGCGGCCCAAAGGCAAACGCCACTATAAAGAGCGGTATATCCGCCGGATCATATTCCAAAAATCCGGCCTGCGGCAATATTGGGAAATGCACCAGCGCAGCCAGCACAACAGCCAATGCGGCCATTACCCCCAAATAGGTCATCTGCTTTGTTGTAAACTTTCTCTTCTCCTTTAATTCTCTTGATGCCGTAACCCGTCCCATAAAAAAATCCTCCAAAAAAGCAAAAATTTCCGCCGCGAACAATACGCTTCGGAAATATAAAAAATATTTCTTCTCCCATCCAGACTATAACTGTCGGCTGCGGAATTTCACCACATCAACCCAAAACAGGCTCGCAGGCTTTGGCTTTTGCCATTTACTGCCGGTAGGGAATCACACCCTGCCCCGAAGACATCATTCACTTTGTTTATATTATTTTACCCCGCTTGCGCCGCCTTGTCAACATGGCGCACGTTGTGTCAATTTGCAATTAATCCGCTACTATTATATAATTAGCTAATAAAAAGTTTGGTACGGTATTGCGGGTATTATAATGGCTATATCAATATTATATTGCCCAAAAGAGCGCTTATACAGCACTTGCAGCTCGGCGTTCCAAAACATATGCATACCCGGCAATAAAGCAGCATTGCCTGCCGGGGCTGCCCGGTACGCAGGCTGAAGTTTACAGTTTGGTACTCAACTAATGAAAATGTACCAAGCTCTATATATAAAAAAAACGAGCCGCTTTTGCGGCACAGGGGGGACATGCTTTGAAAAAACGCGTTTTACTTTGTTTTTTGGCATTGATTATAATACTTGCTCCAACCGTGGCATTTGCGGAAGGCCAGCTTGTGGATCTGGGAGGCACAAACCCTGCGGTCTCCCAGGCTCCCGCCGTTTCAGAGGCTCCGCCCGCATCCCAACCGCCCGTTTCCGCAGCGCCGGAGGCAACCGCTGCACCCACAGTATCAGCAGCACCTGCGGATAACGCACAGCCTTCCGCCGGATTTTGGAGTGGCATATCGGAATGGGTAAACGATCAATATAAAAACAATAATAATTTTACTTTGTATGTTGCGCTTATTTTGGCTGGCATAGCGTTGATAATATTCATTTTTGTATTTATAGGCTACAAGATACGTACCAAACGAGCGGCACGCAGACGTGATTCCGGTGAGGCTGAGATGCCACGCTCCGAACATAAAAGAGAGCCGGTTGCAGCTGCATCCCCTTCAGAAGCTCCGGTCCCCGTGGCAGTTAAGGCTTCAGTGGAGTCCGTTTCTACTATAGCTGATGATATTACAGATACGCCCTCACAGCCGGAGGATAGTTCCTCCAGCACGGCGGAAGATATTTCCAAGCCAGCAAAAAGAACAACTGAGCAGCCGAAAACAACGGCTTCGCTTTATGAAGCTGAGCCGCCGCAGACAGACGAACAAGAGGAAGAGCGTCTGCGCGGACTGGATGAGCTGAGTGCCGCAGCCGCGGCCTTTTCTGCGGCAGTGGCAACAGCCGGAGCCGCAGCGGCAAGCTATGAGCCTGAACTTGAAGTAAAGGCCGCCAAAGCGGCAGATACAACAGCGCCACCCGCCACAGAGCCGGAAAATGCAGCAGCGGACAGCGAGCCGCTTCATCACACACATTCTCATATGTCTCGGCGCAGCCACACACGCAGCGAAATGCATTCCGGCCACCACCGCGAAAGAACAGAGCACGCAGCGACCATAAAGGATACCGCGGCAGATACCGTCTTGCCGTCTGCTGACAGCAAAGCCGCGCAAAGCGCACCGGACATAGAATATAATCCTGATATAGTCTCAAAATATGCAACGAACGATACAGACTACAGTTCCGCAGCCAGTGTGGCAGCAGCTATAAGCTCCATAATGGCAGAGGCACGGCAGGAAATGCCAACGGCGGACAAATCAAACATTGAAGAGGATATACACGTGATAGATGAAAACTCTGAAAAACCTTTCGCCGGCATGCACAATACCCCCTATGACGCAGATATCTCACGCTACACAATGCAGCCGGGCACAGATGTAAACGATGTTTCGCGAAACACGCAGGTGGGCTTTGCCAGCGGAATGAAACGCATAGAGCTTGGAGTGGAGGAGCGTATACCCCCTCGCACCGGAGAAGCAGACCGCCGTCTTGGCTCCAAAAGCGTTGGCTCCCGCGCCTCGCGCACTGGCAGGCGCAAAAAATAGACAATAAGAAAAGTGCTGAATCATATATTTTTTAATGATGGACACATACGCCACCAAATAATGATATGCTGTCTTACAGCTTTATTTTGCTTTCTTTAACCTTAATTAATTATTAAGCATTTCACTAGGTGATTCTTAATATTGTTTTATTATAATTTCATAATTATAAATTCAATGTAACACTATGCCATAGATAGCATTTTTAGTTAGGGTTACT
>CAYXBW010000113.1:0-7438 GCA_964463305.1 uncultured Christensenella sp.
ATTTATTCTATCATATTTCAGCCGTTTTGCAAGTGTTAAATTTTATGGATTTGTTCTGACAACATATACCACACAAAAAACCGAACGTCTCATATATAAAAAAGTTATGGCGTTCGGTTTTAAAAATTGCGGCAGATCCGGCCTTCCGGCACAACCCGCTTTTTTACAGCATTGCCTCGCATATGCTTACGGCGCTTGCCAGGCCTATGCCCAGCCGGTATGCGCCCGCGTTCAAAAATTCCTCCGCTGTACTTTGGTTTCTTATTCCTCCGGCAGCCTTTATTAAAGCGGCATCGCCAATTGCGGATTTTATTAGCCGCACGTGCTCCACGGTTGTTGGGGCTATCCAGCCGGTTCCCGTTTTTATATATTCGGCGCCGCCCTCCGCAATTATCTCGGCTGCGCGCCGGGCGTTATCTTCTGTCAAAAGGGATATCTCCATTATGCATTTGAGCGGTATGCTGCCAATTATATCCTTTATTGCCTTTATTTCATCACACACCTTATCATATTGCGCAGACAGCAGCCAGCCCACGTTTATCACCATGTCTATCTCTTCGGCGCCCAGTTCCACGTTGCGGCGCGCCTCAAACAATTTGGTTTCCGTAAATTCACCGCCGGACGGAAAGCCTATCACGCCGCCCGTGTGTACGCCGCTTCCCGCAAGAGCGCGCTTTAAATGCTCCATATAGCAGGGAAGTGTAAAACCGCAGGCAAACTTATATTTTTTAGCTGCTTGTATAAGCGAATCTATCTCCGTGATCGTGTGATTTGTTTGTACAAGTGTAACGTCTATATGTGACGCCAATTCCAATTTGTTCATTATGATGCCTCCCAAGCAATAATAATTTGACCCCTGAAAACTATATCATAACACAGCCGCCGCAAGCAACTGATGTAAGAGGTGTAATATGGAGAAGCCAAAAAGAACAAAACTGCCGGCGGAAATATCTAACCGGAAGAAATATAAAAAGCATACATGTGGTGCAGGTGTGCGGCGGGTCAAGCGGTACTTTGCGGCGCGCGTATATATTGCAGAGCCGTGTATCAGGCGGTTCGTGCGGCCTCTTTTATTCGGCGCACAACAAATACAGACAATATGCTGGAAAGCGCCATAGTGATGCACACCAGTGTGAGCGGAAGCTGAAAGTTGCCGGACTGCTGGGCTATTGCGCCCATCCAAAGCGGCGCGGTCATATAAGATGTGACGGAGGCAAAAACCATAATGGATGAGGCGGAAGCGGTGCGCGTGGGAAAGGCGTCGCAGCACATTATAACAACTATGGCCGCATTGCCGCCCTGCATAAACCCGGCAATAAAAACAAATACAGAGCAGAGCGTGGCATCGCCGGAATATATAGCGGTTATCATGGCGGCAGAGCATATCAGGCTGCAGGTGGCAAAAAGCTGCACGGGGGAAAACTTTTTAAGCAGCAGGGCGCTTATGAACCTCATGGCCAGCGCGCCGGCAAAGAAAAGGGTAAGTACAGCGCCGGATTCGGGCAGTGAAAAGCCGTGCGTTTCCATAAAGAAAGAGGGCAGCCAGGAGCTTACGCCGGAAAGAAAGGAAAAGTTAAGCACGCCGGTCAAAAGCAGCAGCCATGCGGTGGGTTTTTTGAAAACCTCGGCAGGGTGTGATGCGCTGTGCTTTTTGTGTTCGGGCAGCGCGCCGTGAGGTGTTTGCGCGCTAAAGGCTCTTCCCACCAAAAGCAGCGCGGCAACCGCCAGAATGCATATTCCGCCTATTATAAAATAAGGTGTATGAAACGAAGCGGGCACCGCCTCGCTGGCCGCAAAGGAGGCAAACACAGGCCCTATCATTGCGCCTATGCCAAAAAAAGCATGAGCCAGCGGGAGATAGGTGTTTTTCTTTTTGGGAAAAACATCCGGTATAACGCCGTTCGTCATTATATCTATATTTGTATAGCCAAACCCGGCAACAAACATCAATGCCAGAATGGCGGCGTAGTTTTGGGAAAAGCCTATGCCTATGCAGGCAAAGGCAAGCACGGCGGCGCCTATTGCTATAAAAGTTATCTTATTGTGGCGCTCACCAAACAATGAAAGATATATTGCCATAAAAAGCCCGCCAAGTGACTGCACTGTAAGCAAAAAACCCTGCTGCATAGAAGATATTCCAAAAAAGCGCATCATCAAACTGGCGTTTGTGCCAAATACATTCATATACAAAGCGAATGCAATAAAAGTTCCAAACAAAACAATAAGCAGAAGCTTGTGATTTTTGTGCATAAATTCCCCCGTCGCCCGCGGCAGGCGCAAAACCGTCCGCTCAATGGCACCCTCATTTATGAATGGATATATAATTTTTACAGCGTGCATAAGGATTGTACCATGTAAATATATGGCAGTCAAACATAAAAAGCGGTAAATTGGGGGTGGCATTTGATATAAATTTAACCTTCAATATATTATTGATATAGAATGTGTTGTATAATGATATATATAGTAACAGCGCGCGGGCTGCCGGCAGGGCGGCTGCGCCGCAGAAAAAATATTAAGGGGTATGCATGAATACGTTCGGACTAACGCATGTCGGCAATATTCGGCCGACAAATGAAGATACGCTGCTTATAGAATGCGCGGACGCGCCGCACTATATGCTGGTGGCAGACGGTATGGGCGGCCACGCGGCGGGCGAGGTGGCAAGCGGGGCGGCGGCGGAGGCCATAAAAAGTTACATAACCAGGCTGGATACTGAAAGGCTCACAGAAGAGCAGATAGTGGACGCCATAAAATACGCCAACAGGCTGCTGATAGCCAAAATGGCGGAAAACGAGCAGCTGCAGGGCATGGGCACCACGCTCACCTTTGCGTACGCAGAGGGAGATATGCTCACGCTGGCTCAGGTGGGTGATTCGTCCGCCTATCTTTTTAATGGCGCAGAAATGACCAAGCTCACAAAGGATCACACCTATGTTCAGCATCTTATAGATTCGGGCGTAATAAAGCAAAATGACGCGGGAGATTATCCCTTCAAAAATATAATCACACGCGCATTGGGCATGAAAAAGCTGGAGGTGGATATGTACAGCGTAGAGTGGCACGAGGGCGATGTGCTGCTTTTGTGCTCTGACGGGCTGACCACCTATGCAGATATAAACAAGCTCACGGAGGTGCTGGCCGGGGGCGGTAAATTGGCAGATAAGGCGCGCTCTTTGGTAAGCTATGCTCTTGAGGCCGGAGGAAAGGATAATATCACTGTAATAATAGCCGAAAACTCCACCCGGGGGGAAGGGGCCGAATGATAGACAAAACAAGGCTGCTTGCAGGCCGTTACAGGCTGATAGAGCAGATAGATGCCGGCGGCACTGCCGTCATTTACCGTGCACGCGACGAAATGACATCAGGCATAGTAGCGGTGAAAATATTAAAGCCGGAGCTAACAAAAAACGATGAGTTTGTTCAGCGCTTCAAAAAAGAGGTGCAGGCCTCGCTTAGGCTGCGCCATGCCAATATAATACGCGCGTATGACGCGGGGCTGGATAACGGCATGTATTATATAGTGATGGACCTCATAGAGGGCAAAACGCTAAAGCACCTCATAAACATAAACGGGCCGCTGCCCGTGAAATACGTGGTAAACATAGCAAAAAAGCTGTGCCTTGCCCTTGAATATGCGCACGTGAAGGGCTTTGTGCACCGCGATATAAAGCCGCACAACGTGCTTATAGATATGTCCGGAGAGCCGTTTATAGCAGACTTTGGCATAGCCAAAAATCTGGCGCAAAACACCATCACAATGGAAGATAACAGCGTTATGGGCTCTGTGCACTATTTTTCGCCGGAGCAGGCGCGGGGAGAGCGCGCAGACCGCCGCTCAGACATATATTCGCTGGGCATATTGATGTACGAAATGGTAACGGGCCGCGTGCCCTTTGACGCAGACACCTCTGTGGCAATAGCGTTAAAGCACATAAACGAGCCAATGCCGGAGGCGCGGGACGAAAACCCAGGCATACCGGAGAGCCTAAACCGCATAATATTAAAGGCCGCCCAAAAAGACAAGCACTTCAGATACAAAACGGCTTTCACGGTATATGAGGATCTGCAGCGCTGCCTCACAGAGCCGGACGGAGAATACGTTAAATATACTGAGAGCAAGCGCACGCAGCAGCACGCGGAGGAAATGCACATAAAGCGTTCGCGCAGGAGCGTGAACAGGGTGTTTTTGTCCGTTGCCATTGGCGTGGGCGTGGTGGCGGCAATAATAATAGTGCTAAGCCTGGTGCTTAGCGAAACGGCGGCGCGCACACTGCCCGTGCCGGACGTGGAGGGGTACAACATAAGCAAAGCCATAGAGCTGATGTCTGATAAGGGCTTCATTGTGAAGCGGCAGGATATAAATGACAACAGCGAAAAAGGCACGGTGATATCCCAAACGCCCAAAAGCGGCGAAATGCTGGAGGAGGGCAGCACGGTAAACCTTACGGTGAGCCTGGGCGCGGGCGCGGAATCTATGCCCAGCGTTACCGGACTGCCGCAGCAGCAGGCGGAAACGCTTTTGAGCCAGGCGGGCATAGAGGTTGATAACATAGTAAAAGACCCGGAGGGTGATATGCCCATAGGCACGGTGCTGCGGCAAACTCCGGAGGCGGGGGCGGGCATTTCGCCGGAGGTAACGGTGACGCTGTATGTTAAGATATCTCCGGATCAAAAAAAGATAAAAATGCCTGATGTGGGCGGAAGAGAGCTGGGCGCCGCGCTTGCCGAAATACAGGACAGCGGCTTTTATGGAGGCAAATTCTTTGTGATAGAGGAAACCTCAGCCATGCCCGCGGGCAATGTGATAAGGCAGGAGCCGGCTGCAGATACAGAGCATTTGCAGGACGACCCCATATACCTTTACGTATCAAAGCCAAATGGCAGCGAATATACCTATGAGGATAAGTTTACAATAGATATACCAAGGGATCAGACCACTGTGATAGTTTCAATAGCGGACGAGTTTGCGGGCATAAGCGTGTATTACGCGGCCAGCTCCAAGGTGTATCCGCAGGGCACGCAAACTATTGAGCTTGCGGACGCCATTTTCACCTTTGAAAGCAGCGAACCTGTGCTTAAAAGGGATCTTGTAATATTTGTGGACGGAAAACAGGAAATAAGCAAGCCTGTAGAGCTTAAAAAGGTGGGTTAGCGTATCAAAGGGCGTATAGTGAAAATTTTGGGCGGGTTCTACTATGTGAACGGCAATGACGGCAGTTTGCATGAGTGCCGCGCCTGCGGAAGGTTTCGCAACGAAAATATAAAGCCGCTGGTGGGAGATTTCGTTGAGTTTTCCACGCAAAACGGTTTGGAGTACGGCTACGTGGAAGATGTTTTCCCGCGCGAAAACGAGCTGCTGCGCCCGCCCGTTGCCAATGTGGATATGATGCTGCTGGTGGTTTCCGCCACCAAGCCGCATATAGATTTTCTGCTGGCGGATAAGCTGCTCATACAGGCGGAGCGCGCGGGCATAGAGCCTGTTATATGCGTAAACAAAACAGAGACGGGCGGCGAGGCGGCCGCGCAGATAGCCGCGCAGTATTCGGCCTATCCGCTGCTTTGCGTATCCGCAATGGAAAAAAGCGGCATGGCGGAGCTGGCAAAGGCTATGGAGTGCCGCTGCGTATGCTTTACAGGCCAGTCGGCCGTGGGAAAATCTTCGCTGTTGAACGCGCTGGATGAGGCGCTCAAGCTGGAGGTGGGCGGGCTTTCCAAAAAGACGGATAGGGGAAAGCACACCACGCGCGTGGTGGAGCTGCTGTACCTTCCGCGTTTGAGCGCGTATATATTTGATACGCCCGGCTTTTCCATGCTTACGGCGGACGGTTTTGCGCCGGAGGCGGTGGCGAGGGGATACCGTGAGTTTGCGCCCTACGCTGAGCAGTGCCGTTTTGCCTCCTGCGCGCATGATAAAGAGCCGGATTGCGGCGTTAAGCGCGCCGTGGAAGCGGGAGAGATAAACAGGCAGAGGTACGAAAGATATCTGCAGCTTTTAAGTAAAAAGTAGCACATAGGGCAGCGGCTCTATTTGCTCTGCATAGCGGTTTCCGGCAGCCGCCTGCGCGGCCGTTTGAAAGACCGCAATAAAATTTACAAATATATTGGAGGAAAAAAATGATAAAACTGGCGCCTTCGCTGCTTTCCGCAAATTTTGTGGATATGAAAAGCGGTATAGAGTTGATGGAAAAAGCGGGTGTGGAATATCTGCACTGCGATGTTATGGACGGCATGTTCGTGCCCAATATATCTTTTGGCTTCAAGATGATAGAGGATATAAAGCGCATAACAAATATACCTTTAGACGTGCACCTTATGATAGCCGATCCGGGCAGGTATGTGGAGCGTTTCGCGGCGGCGGGCGCAGATATAATAACATTCCACGTGGAAGCGGCAACGCACGTGCAGCGCGTGCTGGCGCAAATAAAAGAATGCGGCGTGAAGGCGGGCGTGGTGCTGAACCCGGCAACGCCGCTAAGTGAGCTTGATTATATAATGGACGATGTGGACATGGTGCTGCTTATGTCTGTGAACCCCGGCTACGGCGGGCAGAAATTCATACCCGCGGTGGGCAGAAAGCTCACAGAGCTGCGCCGCATGGTGGAGCAAAGCGGCAGGGATATAGATATAGAGGTGGACGGCGGCGTGTCTGTGGATAATATTGCCGAAATAGCCGGCTACGGAGCCAACGTTATAGTGGCGGGCAGCGCGGTGTTTGATACGCCTGATCCCGTGGCGACCGTTGCCAAAATGAGGGAGAAGCTGGGTTGAAAACGCTTATGGTCTCTGCGGGAGAGCCGCCCTCAGACGCGCTTTTCCGTGCGCGGGCGGGGGAGTGCCAGCTGCTTATAGCGGTGGATGGCGGGCTTTCATGCTTTGAGCGCGCGGGCATAGCGCCCCACATAATGGTGGGTGATATGGATTCCGCCGCGGCTTCGCTTGTGCAAAAATTTGCGGCAGACGGGGCGGAGCTTATTTCCGCAAAGGCCGAAAAGGACGATACGGACAGTTTTCTTGCGCTGGAGGAGGCGATCTCTCGCGGCGCTAAAGAGGTGGTTTGGCTGGGCGCTACGGGCGGCAGGGTGGATCACCTGCTCTCTAACCTCATGCTGCTCAAATGGGCGGCGGCGCGGGGCGTGAGCCTTGCCATAGAGGACGATACGCAGCGCATAACGCTGGGCTGCGGAAGCTTTGAGATAGAGGGCAGCGCGGGGGACACGGTGTCGCTGATACCCGTTGATGAGCGTGCCACCGTGAGCGCGCAGGGGCTAAAGTATCCGCTGGATGATCTGATTTTAAAAAACAGCCGTCCGCGCGGCGTCAGCAATGTTTTGGAGGGGGAGCGCGCCGCTGTTGATACGGACGCGCCGCTTTTTGTGCTGGTTTTGCGTGGGTGAGTCGCTTGCTGCGGGCTTTAGCGTCACCCCCTTTCTTTTGG
>CAYXBW010000114.1:0-7406 GCA_964463305.1 uncultured Christensenella sp.
CCGCTATAGCGGCTTGCGGGTTACAGGGCACCGCTAACTCCCCGTCTAGTATGACAAGTTTCATTCTATCAAGTTTGGTAGTTACCGTCAATGATTTTTAATAGTTTGTTCATGAAATGCAGTGAGCGCAGAAAACAAAGCCTAAAAAAGACGGCGGCTTTGTGAAGCGCGTTTTTTCTGCTAAGCCATGCCAATTTGCTCCAAAACTTGCAAAGCGTAGCTTGCGGCTTGACCGCAAAATTCATCTCCGGCCAGTTTTCGTATGGCGGGCAGTGCCTGCGTATATCCGGTATTTGCCGCATAGTACAGCGCCTGATTCAATATGCGTGTGCGTGTTCCAAAGTTTGAGCCTATCAGCTTTTTTATTTCTGAGATATGCTTGCCGGAAAGCAGCTCTAATATATCAAAGCTGTATGCGGGCAATGATGTACTGCCGTTTTTGGGGCAGGCGGTCTGGCAGCGGTCGCAGCCGGCGAGGCGATATATATGCGAGCCGAAGCGCGGATCTATTTCCGGCCGCCCCATATATTCGCGCACGCAGTTTTCGCGGCAGAATACACCGTCGGCTATGGCGTGGGTGGGGCAGGCAGATTCGCAGGCAGTGCAGTCACCGCAAAAATTTACCGAGGGACGGTAGCCTGGCACATATACCTTTATGCCAAGCGCTATGGCCTGCATGCTTATATAAGATCCAAAGCGGGGGTGATAAAAAAGCGTGTTTTTGCCAACATTGCCAAGCCTGCCGGCAGCCATGCGCTTCAGTCCGTTTTTGCTAAACAATTGCGGCGAAAGACCCAGTGTGCGCATAGCCTCCATAAGTCTTTT
Organism: uncultured Christensenella sp.; assembly: GCA_964463305.1. GTDB lineage: Bacteria > Bacillota > Clostridia > Christensenellales > Christensenellaceae > UBA5399. The sequence goes on from CAYXBW010000114.1 coordinate 826, forward strand.
AGCGGAGTTATAACCGCGCTGTGAGGCGGGGTAGTATGGTGAGACGCATATACTGCCTGCTGGCGGAGTGGAGAAGTCTGGCAGATACGCTGCAAAAAGCAGTAAATAGTATTCACCCTCATAGGCAGCGAATACCGCATCATCAAAACCATATTCCTTTGACAGTTGTAAAAGTTTTTCTTCCATAGCTAATTCCCAGTTAAAGCGGTTGCTTTTTTTCTGCCCGCATTATATTATTGATATGTTATCATTAAAAACAAGAAATTAAAAGACGACAAGGCGGTTGGTTTAATGAAAAAAAAGATATGTGTAGTGGTGTTGCTCTTGCTTATAGCGTGCGTAGTCATGTCTGCGTGCAATATGGAGAAAACATCACCGCCTGTATATGTAAAAGCACCGGGTGGCTCCTACAGGGTACTGAGCACGGTGGTGGACTCTCAATATAGCGGAGTGGCTGCGCCGCAGGGGATGACCTACCTGCTAATAACCGTGGGCGGCGGCAATTCGGACGTAGAGGATATTGGGAACACCTTTTTTGGGATAGGCAAAACGCCCTGCAAGGTGAGCAATGGTTCTGTTGAGGCAGAGTGTTCCAGAATTGCCTATGGCGAAAAGCAAAACAAGGATGGCAGCAAAGAGGTTTTGGCAACTCTTGTTTTTGAGGTTCCGGCGGACTTCTCAGGAAGTTTCACGCTTTCCGCAAATGAAGCGGAGCCGGTAACACTGGAATATAAGGCGCCTGCAAGCAAGTAAGCCTATATTGAAGCACTGAACCGTTTCGTTTTGTGATGTGAGCGAAACGGTTTTTGTATTTTATTTAGAATAGTATGCCATTTTTAATGGATGTTTGATTTAACGGCACTTTTGATGGGAAGCCATTGTGCTGCGCCTTTGGTTGCGGCAGGCTTTTTATTTGGGAGATTATTTTCTTTAGGGTACTTTTGCTTTATGTGATTTGTTTATAGGCGTTTCAGCCTTAGGCGGGTGTTGCTTACGCGCGGGGGCACTGGAAGCAAGGAGAGAGCGTTCCAATAACAGTAAATAAGCATTGCCTATATCGCAAAAAAATGAAGGCATAAAACAAGCAGATCTACAGCATTGCCGCAGGCGAGGCAAAAGCGCCCTCAAATAGAGTATTATATAAAACCCACTCATGAAAACCTAAAAAAAGTATAAACTCAAACCAAAAAATTATATTCATTCAAAAGTCAGCAATCAATAAAAACAAATAGCAAACTGCCATCACCAAAACCGGGATTTATCCGCGGCTCAAAAAAATGCCTCCTTAACGGCGGACGAATAATAATAAAAAAGCTTCCGTCTCGCAAAAAACGAAACGGAAGCTTCAAAAAAAATCGAACCGTTAATATCTTGAAGAACCACTCTTTCCAGAGTAACCCTCTTTCTCCCAAATGCGGAACCATTCATGCAGGCGCATAAGAAATTCCTCGTTGGTTTGAGTGCGCACTATCATGCTGATAAGCTGCTCCGTGACCTCGGTGGTATTTCCTGAAGAAAGCGCTTTTCTGAGCGCCCACGTACCCTCCAGCTCCTTTTGGGAAAGCAGCAGGTCTTCGCGGCGGGTACCGGATTTTGCCAAGTCAACAGCGGGGAACACGCGCTTCTCAGACAGTTTCCTGTCAAGATGGATTTCCATGTTGCCCGTGCCCTTAAATTCTTCGTATATTATTTCGTCCATTCTGGAGCCGGTCTCTACTAGTGCCGTGGCTATTATGGTAAGCGAACCGCCGTGCTCTATATTGCGCGCCGCGCCGAAAAAGCGCTTGGGCTTATAAAGCGAGGCGGGGTCAAGACCGCCGGAAAGCGTTCTGCCGGAGGGCGGAACAATAAGATTGTAAGCTCTGCCCAGGCGGGTCAAGCTGTCCAGCAATATAACAACATCTCTGCCGTGCTCTACCAAACGCTTTGCGCGCTCTATAACCATGTCTGAAACGCGCGCATGGTTTTCAGGGCGCTCATCAAAGGTGGAATAAACCACCTCACCGGCAATGGAGCGCTGCATATCCGTAACTTCCTCAGGCCGCTCATCTATAAGCAGCACAAGCAATTCTACGTCCGGGTAGTTTGTAGTTATGCTGTTGGCTATCTTTTTGAGAAGTATTGTTTTACCGGCCTTGGGCGGGGCAACTATAAGCCCGCGCTGTCCCTTGCCAATGGGGGATACTAGATCTATTATACGTATTGCCAGATCACGCGAAGCACGTATATTTTCCAAAGTAAAACGTTCGTTGGGGTATATGGGTGTAAGCTCTTCAAACGGACGGCGGTTTATGCAATTTTCAACCGGTTCTTCGTTTACTGATTCTATGAAAAGCAGTGCCAAAAGCCTCTCGCCCTCTTTGGAGGGACGTGTTTTGCCCTTTACCTTGTCACCTGTTTTTAGGTTGAATTTGCGTATCTGCGCCTGCGATACATACACATCCTTAGCGCCGGGCAGATAGTTTTCGCTGCGCAAAAAGCCGTAGCCCTCGCTGTGCACTTCAAGAATGCCTTCAACGTTTTTGCATTCGCCTGTATTCAGTATTTCGTTTACAGCGTCATTGTTTGGCACATATTCAATTATTCTTCTGCGGCGGGAATCACCCTTATCTCGGGAGGAGCTTGTTTCCTGCTGCTCATAATCATCGTCTATGTCTATAACGCCTTCAAATTCTTCCTGCTCACGCTCGGCTGCGGCTTCAACTTCACGCTGAGCCGAAGCCGGCGGGGTTTCCTCCTGCTCTGCCATTTTGCGCATTTTTGTGCGTTTATCTGTACGTGGTGCGGATGTCCGCTTTTGTGCAGGGGGAGCTTCCTCAACCGGAATTTCCGGTTGGGCAATCGTTTCAGCGGAAAAAATAGGGAGAGGGCCTTCACCAAAAGACGCTCCGGAATCAAACACAGATGTTTGCTCCGCTACTTCCTCTACTTCAGTTTCGTTGTCAAGCTCTTCCAGCTTCTCCAGCAAGTCGGCTTTTTTGTACTTGGTAGGAGACTTTACACCCGCAAGCTTCGCTATGGCCCGAAGGTCTGCAAGGCTTTTGGATTTGAGTAAACTCATGTCCAATTTAAAACCACTCCTTTTTTGATATATAAATTTAAAATATTAACACACTTGCGGCGTTGAAAATGCAAAGCCGTTTTGTGATATAAACAAATTATTTTGCCGCAACATATTGCGCGCCATTACATCGGTAATATCAATCACTGCATTTTTCAACCGTTTTAATCAGAATCAAAAAAATAAACCGAAATGTAAGAGTACCTCCTTGGGTACAGTACCATTATGCTCCATCAAGTCACAAATTGTCAACATGATTTACTGCACAATTTCTTAATAAACTGTTAATATTAATGTTAAACATCAGATGCGAAAAACCGAGGCGCTTTTTCTGTTTGAGCGCCTCTTCGGATTGTATCGCACATGCGTGAAAATATTACAATTTATTGACGTTCCCTAATTTTACATGTAAATTATGTAACATTTCGCGTTTTGCGCATCATACATAATACAGATCATTAGATGGGAATACAGGGTCACAGGTAAGATTTATGTGTAATTTTTTCAGTACGCTTTCATCTGTCTGGGTTATCATGCAGGTGGAATGCACCTCGCAGCCGGACAGCCCGCCCAGCTTGGACATGGCAAGATCGGCAGTGGGGTTCATGGCTGCAGATATGGAAAGCGCTATAAGCACGTCTTCAAGATTAAGTGTGGGGTTAGACTCGTGCAGCGCGCTGCTCTTTAGCTTCAATATAGGCTCCAGTACTGTGGGCGAAATAAGGTATATCTCATCTGCTATGTTGCCAAGGTATTTTATTGCATTAAGCACCATGCTGGAAACAGCGTTCATGAGCGCTGTGGTCTTGCCGGTTATTATTTTGCCATCAGAAAGCTGCAGCGCGGCAGCGGGAACATCCTCTTTCTTTTCCTTTTTGCGCGCGGGCAAAACAACGGAACGTCCCTCCGGCTCCAGCCCAAGCTGCTTCATAAGTATCATGTTTTTTTGCAGCGCCTCAACTGTGGAGGTGCCTTTTTTATATTCGCACTGAGCAAAGAAATATCTGCGTATAACTTCCTGCTTGGCTGCGTTTTGACATATTTCATCGTCCGTTATTGCGTAGCCTGCCATGTTTACACCCATGTCTGTAGGAGACTGATAATATTTTTCGTCTCCGGTTATTTTAGCCAGCATGGTTCGAACTATGGGAAAAGCGTCTATATCGCGGTTGTAATTTACCGCTATGTTGCCGTAGGCCTCAAGATAGAACGGGTCTATCATATTTACATCGTTAAGGTCTGAGGTGGCTGCCTCGTAAGCCATGTTCACCGGATGTTTGAGCGGCAGGTTCCACACGGGGAAGGTTTCAAACTTGGCGTAGCCCGCGCGGTTGCTGCGCTTGTGCTCGTGATACAGCTGAGACAGGCAGGTTGCCAGCTTGCCGCTTCCCGGCCCGGGCGCCGTCACCACCACCAGCGGACGGGTGGTTTCTATGTAAGGGTTCATGCCGTAGCCCTTGTCACTCACTATGGTGTCTATTTCTGAAGGGTAGCCCTTCGTGTGCTTGTGTATGTATGTTTTAACACCGCGCCGCTCCAGCTTTTGCCGGAAAACATCGGCCGAATATTGCTTTAAATATTGCGTTATCACCACGCTGTTTATTAAAAGCCCCATTCCGCGCAGATTGTCTATAAGGCGCATAACGTCAAGGTCGTATGTTATGCCGATGTCTGCACGGATCTTATTTTTTTCTATATCTCCCGCGTTTATGCAGAATATTATTTCGGATTCGTCTTTAAGGCTTTGCAGCAGCTTCACTTTTCCGTTTACGTCAAAACCGGGCAACACGCGCGAAGCATGGTAATCGTCAAAAAGTTTGCCGCCAAACTCAAGATAGAGCTTGTTGTCAAAGTGCCTTATCCTCTCAAGTATTTTTTCTGTCTGTTTTTTTATGTATAGATCATTGTCAAAGCCTATTTCCATCATTAACCCCTTATACAAATTCTAGTCTAAAAGTGCCTGCGCTTTTTATATCACGGAGCGCGTTTGGAAGAGTATTAAAAACTGTTTTCCATGAGCAGCACGCGGTCACGTTTTTTTAGATTGTCCGCAGTTATTTCAAATTTACTGCTGCCGAGCCTTGATATATCATATTCCTTGTTTATTTCGGTCACAAAACCGTGCAGTGGCGCAATATCCAAATTGAGATGCGTTGTTTTGTAATGCATGGGTATGGTTATGTTTGGCTCAAGCCGGTTCATTATAGCGTGAGCCTGCTCCGCATCTATTGTGTATGTACCGCCCACGGGTATCATAAGCACATCTATCTTGCCTGCCGCCTCAAAGAAGCTGTCCGGCGGAACCATACCTATATCACCCATGTGAAGTATGCGCATGCCGTCTGTTTCAATAATATAAGCCACCACCATGCCGCGCTCTGAGCCGCTGTTTGCGTCGTGAGGAAGCGCTATTCCCGTAATTTTTACGCCGCGCACCAAGTGAGAGCCGGGCGTTTTTATTAGGTCGTAGCTTCCGCTAACACCGTCCAGATAATTGTGATCGTAATGGTCGTGTGTGATGAGGGCTATATCCGCTTCCTTAGAAACCGGTATTAGCCCAATGGTATTGTCGTAGGGGTCTATTATTATTCTCACATCGCTTTTGTTTGTGAGGTAAAAACAAGAATGACCTACATATTCTATAACCATAAAAAATTCCCTTCCGCCTTATAAAAGGCATTGAAAAACTTTAAAGCACCCAAAACTGCAAAAGACTGAATCATTTGCGCAGATATATGCCCGCGCGGCTTCAGTGCTTTTGCGCAAATTGACAAAACGTAGCTTGTGATATCTGCAAAATCTGTGCCGTATTGCCCGGAGAAATTTTGCGGCATGTGCCTTTAAGTCTGCGTTTTCGGGCTTTTTTGGCCTGCCCGGACTGTCAATTTACTAAAGCTTCACCGTCAGTTTTTAAGACGGTAATCTATATTCAGCCGGTTTAGCATACTTTGATCGCCAACCTGCACCACATATTCCAAATCTATACACCCTTTTTCGCTTGATACATTGCTGTGTATCTGCGTGGGTGTAACCGCCATTTGCATTGCGCCGAACGGGGTATCATAGACGGCTTCATAGCGCTGACTTTTTGTGAAAACGAACTCAGTTTGAAGCAAGCCGGTACGCTGCAAATGCACACGGTCACCATCTACAGTCACCCTAGTGGAAGTGTTTTCCATACCGGAAAGTTCACTTTCGTCATATTCTATAGTATATTTTTCGTCCTCTTTTATGAGCCGACCCTCTGTCATAAGTTCCAGAGTGTCTTCCTCGCCGTCCTCTACGTGTGAACCACGCACACACAACAATATATTGTATCTATCCATCAATCAACCACCAAATATTTACATTACAGAATCAATCAACAATCAAAATTATTATACCATAAGTAGACATAGTTTAAAATTGTTTTTTGCAGACCGAATTATTTGCATTAAACAGCTTGTTTTATGGAAAATGCTGTGTTAATATCGGAGAAGAAAAAGAACCTCAATTATTAAAAAAACCTCCTGAAAAATAC
>CAYXBW010000115.1:0-7236 GCA_964463305.1 uncultured Christensenella sp.
AACACGAACAATATGACGATATTTATGATATAAAGACATATTTCCCAAATATTTATATCCATTATATAACCCCTATAGTGTTATTTCACGTACCTCTTAGCCTGCCATGCCGGGCATTGTGAATATCATCATTATGGCGATAACGAAGCCGTATATTGCGGTAGATTCCGCCAGAGCCAGACCTATCAGCAGCACCTGATTTATTTTGCCGGTAGCCTCGGGCTGCCGCGCAACGGCTTCGCAAGCCTTACTTGTGGCTATGCCCATGCCTACGCCCGCTCCAAGACCAGTGAGCACCGCGATGCCCGCGCCTATTGCTATCAATCCTAATTCCATTTTACATATACCTCCTGAAAATTTAATACAATATTATAAAACCTGAAAAAAGACTATTCCAGTCTTTCATTCATGAATGAAAGCGTGAGAGTGGTGAATACATAGCTTTGCATCACTATGTGGAACAATATGAGGTACAGCGACGCAAGAGCGGGCACGCCTATGGCGAAGTTCCCCAGGCCGCTGTATATAAGGTCCATTATCAAAAGGCCGCTGAAAAGGTTGCCGAACATTCGGCAGGCCAGCGATACGGGTATCGTTATGGCGGAAAGCACATTTATTGGTATCATGAAGGCCTTCGGGTGAGCGTATGTTTTAAGCCAGCCACCCACGCCCTTGTAGCGTATGGAAAATGCTATTATAAGCACAAAGGTTATCACCGCGAGGGCTATTGTGCAGTTAAGGTCTGTTGCGGGCGAGCGTATGCCCATATACTCCGTTAGCCCCGCCAGTATAACAAAGGCATATACGGTAAGCATATAGGGCGCCACGGAAGAGCCGGCCTTTTCTCCCAATATGTTTGTGGAAAAGCTCTTTATGCCCGTTGCCGCCATTTCCAGCACGTTTTGGAAGGCTCCCGGCACCGTTTTGAATCTCTTTATGAATACATATTTAAAAAGCAGGCCCAATACTATTATTACCGCCGTCACAACATAGGCCGTTATAAGCGTTTCGCTAACGGTCATATTTCCGAATATCGTTACTTTTTCGGGTGATACGGATGGAATGTGAAGCTCAAATTTTGGCATGTCACTCTCCCCCCTTTTCCTGCTGCGCGGCCAATTTTTTATTGTCTCGTATATTTCTAATTATGGGCAGACCTATCATTGCTATAGCCAGACCGCCCGCGCACCACAGCACAGACATTGGCCCTACAAACCTTGCCACCAGCCACAGCACAACTAAAATGAGCGCAAGCTTACCTACTGTTATCACCACGCCCAAAGGTACGTTTGTTTTGCTTGCGGTCATCATCACCACGGTCTTACGCAGCAGCAGCACCTGAAGCACTCCCAATGCAAAGCCGATAAAAATAGTCCACATAATACATTCCCGCCTCAAAAATGTTTTCTTTAGGTAAATAGTTTAGACCTATTTACGTTTTTATGCAAATCTGTATAGCCTTAAAAACGATAAAAAAACAACAAAATATTGTTTTATTCAGCTTTCTGTGCATATTCTATGAATATGCTCCGCTTAAATCAATATGTTTCAAAATAACAGCCCGTACACTGAGGAAAAGCCGTCTTCATACACTCCGGCAAACCGCCTGAGTGCGCACCCGAAACCAGCTTGGCAAAGCCGGCCATATCCGTTTCAAAATCTGCCGGAGCATCCGTCTCTTCCACACATGCTATTCCTCTGCGCACCTCTACGGAGATATTGTACTCAGCATCCATAAAACTGTCTTTTATGTGTATCACAAAGGAAGCATCCGCCTCATATGCATGCTTTTGCAGCACATCTGCCGGCCGCAGCACACGCATCATTGTAAATTCGCTGGCGTTTGCCTGTTCCCCGCTCTCATGCGCAGGTATAAAATACTTACAGCGCTCCGTTCCCAGGCTGTTTACAAGTGCATCACGCTGCTTCTCATTTGCGTATACCAGCTCAAAAACTTCCGCCACTCCCTCATTTTCATAAAAAAGCGCGTAGGAAACTCCCGCTTCATCTTTTACATATGCCACCTTACCGCCGTCCGAAAAGAGCAGCGCAAGCCAAATATTCATTCGCTTTGCCGTTCTGCGGAAAAAATTATCATATTTTGTTACGTATGCGGTATAGGAACGGCTCATATCCTGAACGGGCACATTTTCCGGACTGCTTGAAACAACCACGTCATACTCTGCCAGCTCAGGTTTGCAGGTGATCTCACACTCATATACATAGGCTATTGTTTCAAAACCAAACTTTCTATAAAACGAATGCAGGAAGGGATGCAGGTACACCGTTTCCGTGCCGTTTTCCTTTAGCACGGTGAGTACATTTTTTATTAAGTCTCGCATAAGGCCGCGTTTTCTTGCCTTGGGCAGCGTTGCGCAGCCCGCCAAAAACGCCGCCGTATAATCTGCACCTGAAAGGCTTGCCCAAAAATCCAATATAAAAAGATCGGCTATAAGCTCTTCGCCGTCAAAACAGCCCAGCCCGTTTTCAAAACTGGCGGCATAACTGAAATAGGCATCTATAAAGCCCGGCTCATCGCCAAAGCATTCGCGCCAAACCTGTTTTGCCTGTATCTCATCGTCACTTTCCAGCCAGCGAATATTAGGCATCAAAGCTCCCCCCTTACTAATGGCAGTAACTTAGTTACTTTGCTTCCTCATTCAAAAACACATCGTACTTATCTATCATAAACGCGGGATGGTATGACTGCTTCGCCTTTCTTATGCCGGGCACTCCCAGATCCTCTTCCCTGTTTATATATTTGCAGTCTGCCCAATAGCCTGCGGCAAACTCTCTGTTTATATAAGCATACAGTCCGTCAAAATCTCTGTTTGCCTTTTCTATGTGTATAACGGCGGCATCCTCGCGTATACGCTCTCCCACAGAAAACGCCTCCACCTGCCCGCCTATCTTCACCACACAGGCCTTTAACCCCAGCTCTTCGCGGTAATCCAGCGCGCGCTCTATGGATTCATACTCCTCACGTGCTTCCCGCTCCGTCATATCGTCGCGTCCGGCAGCCCATTTGCGCTGCAGCTCCAAACATTCCTCGCGGTTCGCGTTTGTATAATCTTCCACCGTGGCCTCATATTTTTTGAGAAAGGTGTTCACATGGTTGCGCTTGGAATGGTACTTCTTTCCCCTAAGGTTTATGAGATCATCCGAATTATATACATATTCCGAATTATAAGAATCGTAAGCGAAAGCATAGCGGTCACCGCAATCACGCTTTATTTTTTCCACCATCTCTGTAGTGGCGCCCTTCATATAAAAACATCCGTATACGCCAAACATATACTCCTCACTGTCCAGCATATGCGGCAGTATGGAATCTGTAGGGTCTTTCATAAACGGCATCAACAGCAGCGGACGGTAAAGGTCGCTCTCCATTAATATAAACATCGCCTTTGTGTGCGCCGCCATGCGTATATCCCAGGAGTGCTGCCATATGAAATGGTTCGCAAAAGAAGCCTCTGACTGCAAATAGCCGTGATCCTTTGTGTAGCTTTCAAACATTGCCTTGTATTCCAGCAGTACCGGCTTAAAATTCGGCGGGAAATTCTCGCTGAGCTGCCTTACTGGTCCTGCTTCACATTGCATACTAGACCCCTTTCCGCATCCAGCTTTACCACCGTTCCTCCTTTTAGCATGTTTGTGGCGCCCACCGCGCCCACCAGCACGGGTATATCAAGCGCCATTCCCACTATTGCCGCGTGGGATTCCGGCCCTGCTACCTCTGTGATTATTCCGGAGGAACGTTTCATTATTTCCACAAGGTTGTTTGATGTTTCGTGTATTACCAGTATATCCCCGTCACGGAAGTTTTGTATTGCCTCCTGCTCCGTATGCGCCACGCAAAGGCTGGCCTGCGTGCACAGCATGTTTATGCCCGTGCCCTTCACAAGCACGTTGCCCACCATGTGCACCTTCAAAAGGTTTGTGGTGCCCGCCACGCCCAGCGGTATGCCCGCCGTTATGACCACCAGATCTCCGTTTTGCAGCAGTCCCTTTTCACGTGCGTTAGATACCGCCGTTTCAAACAGCTCGTCCGTTATCTTCTTTTCTTCCATTTCAAGCGGAATAACACCCCAGGACATATTGAGCTGCTGCAAAACCATGGGGTCTGGCGAACAGCCTATTATGGGTATGCTGGAGCGGAATTTTGATACCTGCCGCGCCGAAACGCCCGTCTTTGTGACCGCTATTATTGCCGCCGCTCCAAGGTCGTATGCGGTGGTGCAGGCCGCGTGAGATATGGCGTTCGTTACGTCATAGCCGTCCGGCAGCTCCTGCTGCTTCAGCAGCATGGAGTAATCTATATCGTCCTCCGCGCGCACCGCTATGCGCGCCATAGTCTCCACGGCCTCCACGGGATATTTTCCCGCGGCAGTCTCGCCTGAAAGCATTATGGCGCTGGTGCCGTCATATATTGCGGTGGCAACGTCCGTTGTTTCCGCACGCGTGGGGCGCGGGTTGTGCATCATGCTGTCCAGCATCTGCGTTGCGGTTATAACTATCTTGCCAGCGCGATACGCCTTTGTGATGAGCCGCTTTTGCAGCACGGGCACATCCTCAAGCGGTATCTCAACGCCCATGTCTCCGCGCGCCACCATTATGCCGTCCGCTATGCGCAGTATCTCGTCCACATTTTTAACGCCCTCTGCGTTTTCTATCTTGGCAATTATGCGTACCTTTTCGCCGCCGTTTTTATTTACCAGCTTTCTTATATCCAGTATATCCTGCGCAGTACGTGTAAATGACGCGGCTATGAATTCATAGCCCTGCTGCGCGCCGAATATGAGATCCGCCTCGTCCTTTTCGCTTATATATGGCAGCGAAACGCTTATTCCCGGCACGTTTACGCCCTTTTTATCGCTCAGCAGTCCGCCGTTTACCACCTTACAGACTATATCCGTATCGTTTACATCCGTTACCGTCATGCCCACAAGGCCGTCGTCTATAAGTATTTTATCGCCCTGATGCACATCCTCCGGCAGTTGCTTGAATGATATTGAAACTATTGTTTCATCACCCTCAATATCTCTTGTGGTGAGCGTGAAGCTCTGGCCTTTTTTGAGCACTGCCACCCCGCCCTTAAATTTGCCTATGCGTATCTCAGGGCCTTTGGTATCCAGCATGCAGGGCAAAAACGCGCCTGTTTCCTTGCGCAGCTTCCTTATGAGCTTAAGCCTGCCCATCTGCTCGTCATGATCGCCATGTGAGAAATTGAAGCGTGCCACGTTCATGCCCGCGTCCACCATTTTTTTTAGAGTTTCCATATTCTCGCATGCCGGTCCCAGCGTGCATATTATCTTTGTCTTTCTCATATAAATTTATATTTCCTCCGTTGTAACCAGTGAATAATATTTTTCAAACAATTCTTTATCGCAAAGCTGTGTTCCGCTAAGCGTTATGGAAGCCGTAGCCGCGGCTACTCCCGCGCGAAGCATCTCATTAAGCGGCTTGCCTATGTTTGCCACCATGCCTGCCACCATTGAATCTCCCGCGCCCACCGTGGACTGCACATCCACGCGCAGCGGTTTTGCAAAATACGCGCTCTCATTGCTGCATATCAGCGCGCCATCAGCGCCCATAGACACCGCCACCACCTCTATGCCGCTACAAAGCAGCTTTTTGCAGGCAGATATCACCTCCGCCACGCTGCCCGCCTTGCTGCCCGTTATGGCGGCCAGCTCGTCCGTGTTGGGTTTTATGAGGTATGGCAGCTCCGCCACGCCCAGACGCAGCGTTTCACCGTCCGCATCCAGCACGCATTTTACGCCCTTTTTCCGCAATGCGCGTATTATGCCCGCATAATAATCCGCTCCGCAGCCGGGCGGCAGACTGCCCGTCAATATTACTATATCACCCTCGCCCGCCATTTCGCAGGCTTGTGCAGAAATATCGTCCAGCACACTTTGCGGTACGCTTTGCCCACTTTCGTTCAGTTCTGTAATAACCTGCTTTTCCCTGTCGAATATCTTTGTGTTCGTGCGGGAAGTTCCCTCCAACTCGTGAAAACTATGCGCTATACCATGAGAGTTCAACCTGCCGGTTATGATCTTGGAATCGGCATCATACGCTACGCCCAGCACGGTAGATTCGGCGCCCAGCGCCTTTAGTACCACGGCCGCGTTTATGGCCTTGCCCGCGCCGTCTGTTTGCACCTTGTACGGCCTGTTTGTGCCGCCGTACTCAAACTTTTCCAAATAGATCGTCTTATCTATGGTAGAATTCACATATATACATATAATCATATATCTAATCCCCTTTTTCTAATATATAAACCATAACTCAAATATTATACACTTACGCAAAAAATACCGCAAGCTTACATATTTAATATATAACGATATGAAGTATGTGATCTTGCCTGGTAAGATAGACTTTATACATTTGCTTTTTTATACCTTTAAATCAACGCATAAACGCGAGCTAAAAAAGCCGCGCACCGCACCTGGTACGCGACATATGTCCGGCTTCAAGCCGATGGTTCGGATGTTCATAGGCACACTATTTTTACTCGCCTAAAATAAGCGCGCTTTTGGCACAAGCATACGGTTACCTCAACATTTTTTTATGCAATAAAAAAATATATGCTTGAATTTTGAAGTTTGAGCTATACCCAAAAGCAGAGCAATTTTATGCTTTCTTCCGTGTTAGCAAAATCCCCGCGAACGCCCCAATAAGGGTAATGGGTGCTAATCTGACAAACAGCCATTCAAATGCGTGAAAAGCAACGCCGACAACGCTGGTTTCAGGTTCGCTGTAATCCCAACCTAAGTAAGGACTATTCAATACTATTAAGACCGCAGCAATAATTATTGTGACAGCACACAATGAGACAAACAACCAATGAAATACTTTTCGTTTCATGGTTTTCCTTTGTGCAAGCTGCAAGTTTATGATCTCCAGTTTTTCAGAAATTGCTTTTAAGTCATCAACTCTGGACTCAACAATTGTTTCTCCAAGCAAAGTACTTACCGGTGTTTCAAGCACCTCCGATATGGAGATCAGCATATCAGCATCAGGAACCGACAACCCTTGCTCCCATTTAGAGATAGTCTGCCGCACCACATTCAGTTTTATGGCAAGTTCTTCTTGAGAAAGTCCTTTTGATTTTCTGATTACTTTAATGTTTTCGTTTAGCATTAGGGATAACATCCTTTCTTTCAGTAGTTATCACTATCTTACTTAGAACCTGCTCGTTGCTACAAGCAACGCATATTAACATTC
>CAYXBW010000116.1:0-4130 GCA_964463305.1 uncultured Christensenella sp.
GCTCGTTTCCGCCGAGATACAAAAACTCGTCGCAATTGCCCAAAATGCTTTCCCATTGTTTTTCAAAAAGCGCCTTGAGCTGCGCTATATTTTGCAAAATTATAGACACGGAGATTTCCCTCGAACGCATGGTCGCAAGCAATTTATCGAAGTCATCCGGCAAGGCGATATTGGCAAATTCATCCATCATGCAATGAACTTGCACAGGCAACCTGCCGCCGTGAACATGGTCGGCAAGATAATACAGCTCCTGAAAAAGCAGGGTGTAGATCATGCCCACGATAAAGTTAAGGCTTGCATCACTGTCGGGTATTACGGCAAACAGCGCTGTTTTTCGTTCTCCCAATGAATGCAGATTCAGTTCATCCGTCGCCACCAGGCTTGCGATCTGCGGAATATTAAACTTTTCCAAGCGTACACCCAAAGAAATGAGTATGCTTTTCGCCGTTTTGCCCGCCGCCAACTTGAAAATGTGGTACTGCTTCACCGCCAAATGTTCGGGGTCACGCATTTCCAACCGCTCAAACATAACGTCCAGTACACTGGCATACTCCTCGTCCTCCTCTTTTACCTCGGCAGCGCTTATCATTTCCATGATCATGCCGAAATTCTGTTCTTCGGGCGGAGCTTCATATTTAAGGTACAATATCAGTGCTTCCATAAGCGCTGTTTCCGCTTTCTCCCAAAACGGATCGCCGCTTTGTGCGCCTTTGGGCGTGGTATTGCGAATGAGGTTGCTCACCAGCTTCAGCACGTCTTTGTCATCTCTCAAATACACAAAGGGGTTGAAGCAGTGCGATTTATGCAGGTTTATCAAATCCAGCACCTTTATTTCATAGCCCTGTGCTTCCAGCAATTTTCCCGTATCTCGCAATATCTCCCCCTTGGGGTCCAATACCACAAAAGAGGTGTTGCACTGCAAAATGTTTACCTTGGCATAGAAGCGTGTTTTACCCGCACCACTACCACCAACCACCACCACATTTAAGTTTCTGCGGTGTTTTCTGCCGTCCAAACCTATGCGCACATTTTGCGTTAGAATTTTGTTTTGCAACGAATTTTTGTCAGCATATTTCTTGCGAATTTCAGCGGGTATTCCCCACTTTGCGCTGCCGTGTTCTTCGCCTTTGCGATAGTTTTTGCGCGTGGAAAAATATATGCCCACGCCCAATCCGTACATCACCAGAAAAACGGCGATGCTGCGTGGCGAATCTTTGCACCATGAAATGGTGGGATTGCTTAACGCCTGCGTGAATCCATGGAGTATTCCCGCCAAGCCGTCCTGCAAAAATGGGGCGGCAATAAGCGCCGCCCACATCACAGGAATACACCCCAGCAAAAGCAAAAACAGGACGATTTTGTTATTCGTCCTGTTCATCATCCTGCTCCGCTTGTTCTGTTCCTCTACCCAAATTTTCTATACATTGAAACATAATCATCTCTCCAATTCTCTAAATTTTTGCTTTTTTGGCAGAGCGTCCATCACGTCTATCAGCGTATCGTCGATAAAATGTGTATCCTTGCCTTGATTTACAAGTTCGTTGCGTTTGTCGTTTAGCGAGGAGATTATAAGCATTTGTTGATACGCATCTACCTCTATCACCCTTGTTCCCTGCATAAAAGTTACCTCGATTGTTCATTTTTCTGCTTTTGCCGTTCTTCAAAATATGCCGCATTTACCCGTTCCATAACATCCAGCGCTCCTTCCCTGATGTCCTGCAACAACTCCCGCTTTTCTTTGGAATCAAAGTTTTGTATATCTTCGGGAATATCGGGAAGCTGGTCTTTTCCGGCGACGCCATATCTTGCGTTAACAACGATTTTTACGCACGCACCTTCAAACTCGGATTGCATTTCGGTATTTTGCAGTTCCCTGCATATGTGCTTTTCTACGCTTTTGGAAAAATTCCGCTCCTGCAAAGGTTTACCCTGCGTTTGCGATACATCAAACACTTTTTTGGGAAGAAACCCGACACCCACCGAACCATCTTTGCGGGTATATTCTCGCCCCGCCTCAATAACTTGAATGCCTTTCTCGCCTTTTTTCACGCTGCGTTCTTTGCTCTGCCAATCATCGTACCCCGCAATATAGCGAGCATCGGGCATTTGCGCACAAACCAGCATGGTGTTTGCAAGACTGGTTTTGCCCAACCTACCCTGCGCATGAAGATATGTTTTTAGCTCAAACTTATCGGTAAGCGTTTTTTCCACCTGTTCGCCGATCATCCCATACAAGTTATCCATAGTCTCATTTTTTCGCTCCAGCCATTGTTCTTTGCTTAGTCTTTCTGCCATAAAAAATTACCTCGCTTTGCTTTTAGCTATATATTTTTTCTTCTTTAGCTGTGGCTGCCTATGCAGCGTTTGTTGTTGCTGCTGTGGTTTTCTCGTTTTGCGTTCATGCCTGATTTGCTGAATTTCTTTGCGCACGGACGGTTTACGAGTAATACTGTCTGTTTTGCTTTTGCTCTTTGAGATAGGCTCGGACAGATTTGAGCTTTCCGTCCTCGCCTTCAAAGGGTCCACTTTTTTCGATGATGGCTGCTCTTCTTGCGTAATGATCGGCTCCTGCTGCCTGGTTTTCTGTATTTCCTCTTTGATTTTATCCACATCCACGGTAGACAGTGCAAACCTATCCGCGATCCTGCTCACACGCGCCGCATCTTCTGCGCTCACTACTACATCGCATAGTCCGTTTTCATCTTTCTTGTTGAGTATTGCCGCATATTTTACGCCGTACTGCTTGGCTTCCTTGGCAAAGGTTGGCATATCCGAATTTTTGATCACAAATACTTTTGTGGGCTTATTTTCAAAGCTGCGCATCCGCACCTTGCCTTTCGTCCGCTTTTGGTCTTTTATGGCCGCCAGCAAAAACGTGGCAAGCGACAACGCACCTCGACCCGCCAAATTCACCGCAACTTCTACGCCCTTAACGGTCATGTTTGTTGCCATCCCCACGACTTGCTCTGCCGCTTCGCCCTGTGTGCTCATGTGTTACCTCCGTTTTCAATTTTTGTTGCAGTATCCTCTGCTTTTCTTGCAATATAATCGACCGCTCCAAGATTTTTCCGCATAGTTTAGCTTCACCTCTCACTTTTGTTTTTTTAGCATATTCCAGCACCTGTTCCGCCGTATCCAATTTGTGCTCGAAAAGAAACTGCGTTTGTTTGGAAATCTCATCCAAATACCGCATTTCCTCTTTCAATAAAAAAAGAGCCTTTTGGCTCGGCTCGGTTTTAGCTTGCTTCAGCTTGCATATATAATAGAAGTAAAGCGCACGCAAACCTTTCCATGTGGCACGTTTCAGCGTGAAAAAATTGCTGTACACTCGTATTTTCTTTACAGTTTGAGCGTGCCGATGAAGTGGCTGTGTTTTATTTTGCGCCAATATCCTGCGCTTGATAGTTTCTTCGGTGTAATTCTCACCCAGCGACCGCAAGCGTACAAACCGTTCCTTGCCGGGCGGACGCACCGCCAAGTGCTTACCCTGCTTTATTTCAAAGCCCAATTCTTTTAAGTTGCGCAAAAAGTCGCTCATAGCATACGACGCTTTTATCGCACAATCCACATATTCTCGAACAGCATCCCGCCATGTAGCTTGCCCGCTTTTCTCCGCTTTCCATTCGGCATAGTGCTTGCCTTTGTTTTTCGGCTCCGGCACCGAAAGGCCATATTGTTTGCATAGCCTATCCGAAGCTTCCCTTATATCACGAAAATAGTCTTTTAAATTATTGCGATACATACTGCCATCTACGCAGGACACCGAATTAAAAACGATATGATTGTGCAGATGCCCTTTGTTTATGTGCGTAGTAACGACCGTTTCATACTTTTGAGCGATGTTCGCCATAACCAGCTCGCACCCGATTTTGTGTGCAAGTTCGGGTGTGACCTCGCCTACCGCAAAAGACTGTATCACATGATAACCTTTGTTGCGCATATTTTGCTTGCCGTATTTTTCCTTGGTGGCGTTCATATCTACATGCGGCGTTGTGTTACCGCAACCAAATGTGCTTATATATTGGCTTTCGGCAGTTTTATGTGGATTCATGACATAGTCGCAGGTGTAGCGAATGTTGTTACGCACTACTATTATCTTGGTGATCGCCATTAATTTTCACGCATCTTTT
>CAYXBW010000116.1:4230-7108 GCA_964463305.1 uncultured Christensenella sp.
TTTTTAATTTAATATACTCTTTTTCGTTTAGCCAAATTCCCAAAGAAATCCTTCTATTTCGCATTTTTTATTTCCTCTTTCTATTGAACAAATATGACTTTTACGATACACTATAATGTAAGGAATACAAGGAATGGAGAAGATGTTATGGAACTTGCTAAGATCACATCTAAAGGACAAATTACTTTGCCCATAGGCATACGCCGCCGTTTAAACTTAAAAGACGGCGATAAAGTAGCATTCATAGAGCAGGATGGCAGCTATGTGCTTGCCAACCCCACCATGATTGCAATAAAGAACATACAAGCCGATTTTGACGGAGAAGCCGAACGTCTTGGGCTTAACGATATCAACGATGTTGTTGCGCTGGTAAAAGAAGTTCGTTCAGAGATAAACAAATGAGGGTAATGTTAGATACCAATATCTTTATTTCCATATTTATTTTTAAAAGCAAAGGTCTGGAACAAATACTAGGGTATATTTGCGAAAAGCATCATCTTGTTATTTCTTCATATATCCTGAGTGAAATTGAAACAGTTGTTTCCCTTAAATTTCCAAGCAAAACTACTGCTTTGGATTCTTTCCTGACAGAAATTCCGTTTGAGATAGAATATACACCTCAGGAACTGCCCACTCATGATTTTTTTGAGATACGTGATAAAAACGATGAAAAGGTGCTATATTCCGCAATAACATCAGATGTTGATATTCTCATAACCGGGGATAAAGATTTTGCAGATATTGAGATTGAAAAACCACTTATCCTAACTCCGTCCGAGTTTGTAATAGAGTACGTGAAATAATAGGGTATTAGGGAAGTTTTTCCCTAACAAGCGGGCATTTGTGCCACAAATGCCGTGCTTGCTAATTCTACCTACCGAGATAAAAGCTATCTCACTTCTTCACCTTTTTTCGTGTATAATGCAATCTTTCCGATGCCGTCAAACGTGACCGCCACTATGCCCAATTTTTCTGCAAGCAACATTTCCTGTGTCATTTCTTCCGTGATATGCTCACCGCATACCACCAGCACACGGCACCGCCTAAGCAACGCTAACGCCATCTCTCTCCGTGATTCCTTTTCATCCGGTATAGAGTCCGACAAAAACTGTGAAAACATGATGTTGGGGCAGATCGGAACATACCCTTGTTTGTACAATGCTCGCAAATATTCCTTCGTACCCTGTGCCAGAAAACCTTCTTTGGTGCGATGTGGCGTACAAACATACGCAAATACTCTGTTTTTCATAAAAATCATTCCTCCTAATTGTGGACGCATTACGTCCAAAAGTTTGTTTTTCTACATAAAAAAAGTGGACGTGTTACGTCCAAAATGTGTGTTTCTTCTTGAATTGTGGACGCATTACGTCCATTTTTCAATTTACCAGTTCATATCAAAGAAATCTTCGGGAAGTTCGGAGCGAGATTGTATTTTTGTCATTGGCGCCACTTCCTGCGGTTGGAGGAGCTTTGTTTCGATTGCGCCCATATCCTCCAACACTTTTTTAACCGCACACACTATTTTATCACTCAAATTTGCGTCGAAATCCAATATGCACTGCGCTATAAAATCCGTTTTGCTGCGGCTGTGCTGCTTTGAAAGTATCTCTAACGCCTGCATATGTTGCGGCTTATTCGGGTTAAATGCCAGCCTGTATCTTATCATAACATCATCACCTTGTACCCTTCCGCATTTGCAAACTTATCCAACGTGCCAATCCAGTGAATGTCGCTGCTGCGCAAATATTTCTCCAATCTCTCCGCACCGCCGCCCGCCAAAGCAACAGGCATTTTCATATCCACGCCAATTTCTCGCACGGCATTGTTCAAATTTTTGGCATACTCTTTGCATCGCCGCTGCAACACCTCCAAAATATGATCACGGCACAGATGTTCCACCATGCCAAACAAACCATCGGTGATCTGCGTATCATTAAGCCTAATATTGTCTTTCAATAGCTCATTTTTGATATTATTGAAAAGTGTTATCGTGCCCATTGGCAGGCTTTGGCAATTGTCCCTATCAGCTTTTCCGAATCTGCACCGCATTATATCCACCGTGTAACCGCCAATGTCTATTAGTGTGAGCGTGGAAAAGCTGCGCATCATGGTAAAATACCTTGCCAGTGCCGCGTAACTTTGAGGAAACACTTGGCAACTTTTGATGTTTGCGATATACTCCCTTCCGGCATAAGCAAAATTGATATTATCTCGTAAGAAATATTTGCCGAATCGCTCCTTCTGTTTACCAAAAAGCGAGATGGGTAATCCCACGCCCAAAGCAATATCCGCTGCATCCACATTTTGCTTTCTCATTGCATCTGCAATTGCGGGTAGCGTTAGCAAAAATACATCATCATCCACCGTTTTATCAGGCTGCACACTCATTCTGCCCTCACCGATTGAATAGTATTTCCCGCCATGCTCCAGTTGGTTTTCCATGCTTAATGTTGGTGAGTCGCTCACCGAAAAACCCGATGAATACAGCATTCCTTCGCTTGATTTTGTGTTGAAATTTCCGTTGTCAACTCCTATCTTTATCATAGCTCCTCCCTTGCTTCGCCAAATTTTTCACCATAATCAAATAATCGTTCATATCCTTACTTTTTGGCGGCATGAATATTTTCACTTTATACCTTTCCGGCAACAATTCTTTTATTGTTTTCGCCGCCTGTCTGCCCGCTCTGTCATTATCCAAATGCAGAAATATGCTCTCAATTTTGGGGTTACGCTCAAGATAACTTGCAAGCGCAATCGGCAATTTCGTATATCTGCCTACACCCGCCATAGATAGATAATGCGCGGGTATGCGCAAATTATATAGTTTATCAAGAGATAATTTAGACAGCAAATCTATCGCGCTCTCAAACACAAACAG
>CAYXBW010000117.1:0-7097 GCA_964463305.1 uncultured Christensenella sp.
ATGCCCGCGTTAGATGAAAGATAGCCCACCATTATTGCGAATGTCACCAGAAAAACGGCTGAAAACGCTATTCCCAAAATGCTCACCACGCGGTAGAGCGTAAAGGAGGTCTTTTTTATATCAGTTTCCAATTTAGTTATCACCTTTCGTATTTTTCTTTTCGTCCTGTTCTCTTATTTCCACACGGCGTATCTTGCCGCTTATGGTCTTTGGCATTTCCTCCACAAATTCCACCAGACGCGGATATTTGTATGGAGCAGTGGTGTGCTTCACATGATCCTGCAATTCCTTTTTGAGCTTATCAGACGGTTCATAACCTTTTGCAAGCACTATGGTGGCCTTTATTATTTGCCCCCTGTCAGGATGAGGCACACCCGTTATTGCCGTTTCCAGCACGGCGGGATGCTCCATCAGCGCGCTTTCCACCTCAAACGGACCTATGCGGTAGCCGGATGATTTTATAACATCGTCCGTGCGGCCCACATACCAGTAATATCCGTCCTCATCCTTCCACGCCACGTCGCCCGTGTGGTATACGCCGTTGCTCCATGTGCTGTCCGTGCGCGCGTCGTCGCGGTAATAGCCTATAAACAGCCCCACGGGTATCCCCTTGTCTGTACGCACTATTATTTCGCCCGTTTCACCCGGCGCACAAACCTCTCCCGCATCATTCACAATATCCATATCAAACATGGGGTTTGGCTTGCCCATAGAACCCGGCCGCGGCTCCATCCATACAAAGTTGCCAATCATTACCACCATTTCGGTCTGGCCGTATATCTCCATGAGCTTGTGACCCGTCATTTCGTAAAACTGATTGTATACCTCCGGGTTTAGCGGCTCTCCCGCTATAGAAGTATATTCCAGCTTGGAAAGATCGTATTTGGAAAGATCCTCCTTTATGAAATAGCGGTACATGGTGGGCGGCGCGCAAAATGTGGTTACGCCGTTGTCCGCTATCATTGCAAGAGTATTGTGCGCGTCAAACTTATCCATATCATATACAAAAACGCAGGTCTCTGCAAGCCACTGCCCGTAAAGCTTGCCCCAGGCGCTCTTCGCCCAGCCCGTATCCGCAATGGTGAGATGCAGCCCGCCAGGCTTTGCGTTGTGCCAGTACACCGCAGTAACTATATGCCCCAGCGGATATACAAAATTGTGCGCCACCATCTTGGGCATGCCCGTTGTGCCGGAGGTGAAATACAGCAGCATTATATCATCGTTTTTGGTGGCCTGCTCGCCCGTGGGCCGCGTCCACTCCTTTCCGTGCATATCCATCTGCTCCCAGAATTCCAGCCAGCCCTCTCGCTGCTCACCCAGAAGTATTTTATTTTCCACCGTGGGAGATTCGCTTAGAGACGCTTCCACGTGCTCTTTCAGATCTCCGTCCTTTGTGGCAACTATCATTTTTACGTCAGCCGCGTTGTTGCGGTACACAATATCCTTTTTGGTAAGCATATTTGTGGCGGGTATACCTATTGCGCCTATCTTGTGCAGCGCTATTATTGATATCCAAAATTCGTAATGCCGCTTTAATATCAGCATCACCTTATCGCCTTTTTTTATGCCCAGTGAGCTGAACATATTCGCCGCCTGGTTGGAGTATTCGCTCATATCCTTAAAGGAAAGCTCGCGCCTGCCGCCGTGATCGTTCACCCACAAAAGCGCGCGCGCGTCCGGCTGCTCCTTTGCCAGTACGTCCACCACATCATAGGCAAAATTAAAGTTTTCCGGCACTTTAACCTTAAAATTTTTGCAAAAATCCTCGTAGCTTGCAAAACCCGTTGTACAATACTTTTCATATATTGGCATATTAGCTTACCCCCTGCTGGATATTATTGCCAGAAATTTGCAGGGCTGGCCATTTTCCGCCCTCATAGCATGCGGCGTATCGGCATCGAAATATATAGTGTCGCCCGCCTCCATGCGTATTTCCGAATCGCCCATAAACATTGTCATGCAGCCCTCTACCACGTAGTTTAGCTCCTGTCCCTCGTGTGAATGCTTTTGCACGGCATCCGTATCCTTTGGCTCCACAGTCACTAGAAACGGCTCCATCTCACGGTTTTGGAATATTGCGGCGAGGTGCTGGTATTTATAGGCCTTGCGGCGTTCCATTTTAAGCCCCTGACCGGCTTTTACGTAGGCAAACTTTTTGAGCCGCGCATTTTCGCCCGTCAAAAGCTCTGTGATGTCTACGCCGAATTTATTGGCTACCGTAAAAAGAAAGCTGAACGAAAAATCTCGCTTGCCCTCCTCATACTCGGCGTATTCGCCCTCCGTTTTTCCCGTGGCCTCCGCCATTTCGCAGAGCGAAAGCTCTTCAATTTCCCTAAGCGCGCGCATGCGTTCGGCAATTTCGGCTATTTGGTTATCCATAAAAAAACCTCCCTCAAAATCATAAAGCCCCGAACCGTTTGGGCGGGGCCTCTTGTCTTTAGTTATTGTACCGGAGCTTCGGGCTTGCCCGTTTTCACCGCTTCGCTTTGAAATATGGCTATGACTCCGTTCATGTTCCATATAACGTTTTCCTCTGAGCCCACCAGGTTTTGAAACTTGTTTCCGTAGGCGTCTATCACCTCTTGCGGCTGCTTATCCGCCTTTTGTGTGTCAAAGGATATGAATCCGTACACCACGCCCTGCCAATCCTCGGTCATTGTGAAATCGTGGCTTATTGTGTCACCCTGCTTGGTAAATTTTTGCTGCGCCACCCTCGTACCGTTGGAATTCAGCACGCTTATTGTACCGTTCGTTCCGTCCATGAGGTTTGCCGTTCCAGAAACGGTCAGTACGTCACCATTCATGGTGGCCTGACAGCTTCCCTCCACTGTGAAGGTTTGCGCACCCTCAACCGGCAGTGGCTTTTTTATTTCCGCCGTGCCTCCGCAGCCAGCCAAAACCAGCATGACCATAAGCACAGCAACAACTGTCAATACAATTTTCTTCATTCCGTCTTCCTTTCAAAATATCCGCGCATTACGCGGCCTTGTGCAAACGGCAACGCAGTTTAGATATATTTTTCCGTCCGTCTACGCAATAATCTATTATAGTAAATATAAGCCTATATGTAAAGTGTTTTTGTGCTCTTTTCTGCATAGCCCAAGCGCCGTTTTCCCTGCGGCCAATCAAAGCTCCGGCTCCATACACACCATGCCGCCGCGCCAAACTTTGCCCGTATCCCATGCCTTTTTCAGCGAAAAACGATGCTGCTTTCCCCAGGTGGCAAAAGTCACATCCATTCCCGCCTCCGTTTTTTCATAACCTGTGAGGGTGAACCAGTGCCATTCATATTCATCGAACTTCAAATCGCTGTGAGAAAGCAGCAGGTACATCACGGGAAGACCCGCGTCTATGGCATGCACAGCAAAAGCCTCCGCCTCGGCGTACGGCGCGCTTCCGGACAGAGTGGATATTTTTGTTTTCGCCCCCGTAGTTTCCGCGTAACGCCCCAGCATACGCGCAAATTTGTTTATGCTGGTCAGCCCGCCCATTCCCGGATATATATATTCGAACATTATTTCAAAAAACTTTAAAAAATCGTCTCTTGTTACGTTTTCCGGGTCAAACGGGTAAAGCGCGCGCAGCTCCGGCATAGTCTTTGCCAGATATATGCACACCTCGCAGGCCGAAACGGCGCTGCATCCGCCAATGTTCATCAAAAAACGGCTGTGCCACTTCTGGTCGCCGCCATAATATTTTCCGTCTATCCAAAAAAAATCGAGCTGTGTCCGCTCCAATACATCATCTCCAATATAAAGTGCTTGTTTTTTCCCGCACTTGTATTATAATACTTCATATAGTATTAGTAAAGCGCATTATGGTTCAAAAAACACATTATATGCCACTGCGCAACAAAAAAAACACCGGGAGATACCTAAATAAAATATGAATACTGATTTAGAAATCGCCATGTCCGCCACCCCGCTGAAAATAGATGAGGTGGCAAAGAGCATAGGCATAAAAGAAGATGAACTGCACACTTACGGACGCTACAAAGCCAAGATATCGCTGGACGTTTTTGACCGTCTTGCGGGAAGAGAACCGGGCAAGCTCATACTTGTTACCGCCATGACCCCCACACCCGCAGGAGAGGGAAAGACAACAGTTTCAATAGGTCTGGCGGACGGCATGCGCAAGCTGGGAATGAACTCCGCTCTCGCCCTAAGGGAACCTTCCCTCGGGCCGGTGTTCGGCGTAAAGGGCGGCGCCACGGGCGGCGGTCACGCGCAGGCCATACCAATGACGGATATAAACCTGCATTTTACGGGCGATATACACGCCATCACCTCGGCCAACAATCTGCTCTGCGCCATGCTGGACAACCACATACACCATGGCAACGCGCTGGATATAAATATACAAGGCGTAACCCTACGCCGCTGTATGGACATGAATGACCGCCAGCTAAGAAACATAGTTTGCGGTCTGGGACGGCAGCTTGACGGAGTACCACGCGAGGACGGCTTTGATATAACGGCGGCAACAGAGGTTATGGCCATACTTTGCATGGCAACGGATATGGGCGATCTGAAAAAACGCTTAGATCACATCACAATAGGCTACAACAGCAATGCCGAGCCAATATATGCCAAAGATATAAAGGCGGGCGGCGCTATGGCAGCGCTTTTGAAGGATGCACTCATGCCCAATCTGGTACAGACGCTTGAGCACACGCCCGTATTTATGCACGGCGGACCATTCGCCAATATAGCGCACGGCTGCAACAGCGTAACAGCAACCAAAATGGCTATGAGCCTGGCAGACTACACCGTTACGGAGGCGGGGTTTGGTGCCGATCTGGGCGCGGAGAAATTTCTTGACATAAAGTGCCGCAATGCGGATATATGGCCCAACGCCGTTGTGGTGGTGGCCACACTGCGCGCGCTGAAATATCACGGCGGCATTGCCAAAGAGGAGCTTTCTCAGCCAAATACAGCGGCGGTGGAAGCGGGCTTCCCCAATCTTAAGCGGCACATATCCAATTTAAGAAAACACTACGGTCTTAACGTGGTGGTGGCAATAAACCGTTTTGCACAGGATACTCCGGAGGAGATCGCGCTGCTTGAAAAACTGCTTGAAAAACTGGATGTTTCCTACGCCGTGTGCAATTCCTGGGCGGAGGGCGGAGACGGCGCAAAGGAGCTTGCCAAGGCTGTTTCGGGCGCTATATCCTCGCAGGCGCTCCCCTCCCATCCATATGATTACGCCCAGCCCATACGCGCCAAGGTGCGCGAGCTGGCATGGAAAATATACCGCGCAGACACTGTGGATTTTGACAGCACCGCACAAAAGAAAATAGACCTGCTGGAAAAAAACGGTTACACAAATCTGCCCGTCTGCATAGCCAAAACGCAATATTCCTTTTCGGACGACCCCAAAAAGCTGGGAGCGCCCAAAGATTACCGCTTCACCGTACGAGATATAAAGTTAAATTCCGGCGCGGGCTTTATAATAGTGCTCTGCGGTGATATAATGCGTATGCCGGGACTCCCCAAGATGCCCGCCGCAACAAACATCACTGTAAACGGATCCGGCGAAATTGAAGGCTTGTTTTAACTTAGGGCAAAAGGTCTGCAATGCGGCAAGCTAACGGCAGGCGCGCAATGCGCAAAAATTTACCGATGCAGACATTTTATAAATTGTAAAAAATATATCAGGAGGTATCTCATGACATTTCAGTATTATATCCCCACCAAGGTGCTTTTCGGCCTAGGACAGCTCTCTCAGCTTCACAAACAGCAGCTTCCCGGCAAAAAGGCGCTCATAGTGCTTTCCGCCGGAAAATCCACAAAGCAGTTCGGCTATCTTGATCGCGTGGAAGAACAGCTAAAGCTGGCAGGCGTAGACTATGTGGAGTTCCCCGGCATACAGCCAAACCCCACAAGGGTAAGCGTTATGGAGGGCGCGGCAAAGGCACGTGAAACCGGCTGCGATTTCATTCTCGCGCTGGGCGGCGGCAGCACTATAGACGCTTCCAAGGCCATATCCATAATGTGCACAAACGATGGCGACTATTGGGACTACATACCCGCGGGCACAGGCAAGGGCAACCCCATCAAAAACGATCCCTTCCCGGTTGTAGTGGTGGGAATGACTTCTGGCACAGGCTCCGAATCAGATCCGTGGGCGGTCGTTACAGATGAGGACAGAAACGAAAAAATAGGCTTTGGTTATGAGAAGACCTTTCCGGTGCTCTCCATACTTGATCCTGAGCTTACCGTTTCCGTACCCCCGCAGCTTACAGCGTTTCAGGGCTTTGACACCTTCTTTCACTGTGCGGAAAGCTACCTCAATATACATACCACTCCCATAAGCGATATGTACAGCCTCAAAGGTGTCAGCCTCGTTGCAGAGAACCTCGCTGCGGCCGTAAAGGATGGAAGCGACCTTGTGGCACGCGAAAAGATGATGCTGGCAAACCTCATGGGCGCTTTTGTACAGTCCACTGCGGGCTGCACCTCAGAGCATGCAATGGAGCACGCGCTCAGCGCATACTACCCCGATCTTCCACACGGCGCGGGCCTGCTTTTGATAAGCCGCGAATATTTCAGCTTCTTTGCAAAGAGCGGCGCTGTAGATCAACGTATGATAGATATGGCAGTAGCTATGGGCAAGAAGGACGCTAAAGATCCTATGGACTTTGTGACCGCTCTAACAGAGCTTCAGGCCGCCTGCGGTGTGGACAGCATAAAAATGTCAGACTATGGCATAAAAGCAGACGAGATGCTCAAATTTGCGCAGAACGCACGCTTCACAATGGGCGGCATGTTTGATGAAGATCCCCACCCCATTACGGAAGCGGATTGCATAGAAATATACACGAAATCCTATAGGTAAAAGCAATGCCGAACAATTCGGCATTTGCCTTGGCAAAACACAAACAATTGCGGTCTCCCGCCGCTAAGTTCGGCGGGAAAAACCGCTCTGTATGCGGCTTTTGGGTATATTTTTAACTTCACGCAAATTTTTTTGAAAAATGATATTGACACATTCGGCTAAATGTTATAAACTAAACAAGCACTCGAAAAAAACGGTGCATGTGTGGGAGCATAGCTCAGCTGGGAGAGCATCTGCCTTACAAGCAGAGGGTCACAGGT
>CAYXBW010000118.1:0-7032 GCA_964463305.1 uncultured Christensenella sp.
CAGCGCATAGCCCTGCCGCCTTTTTATTTTACTTTATACATTTCCTTAATATGCGGTAATATGATGGCATTTCCTCATCGTTTGCCGCCTCGGCCACCTCCAGCTTTCCATTGCATATCATTTCATTTATGCGCAGCGCCGCCCAGGTATCTGATATTCCCAGATGGTATTTTCCCGCCACCCGGCCAACCAGCCTTGCCTCTTCAAATTCATCATTTTCTTCCGCTATTTCGCGATCTATAAAGCAATCATATATATTTTCATCCACGCTCGCCAAGCTGCCGTTCAATACGGCCCGCAGCGGGGCGTTCTCATCCCTCAGCATTTGCCAGCGCACGGCGCAAAGCTCACAAAACAAATGAGGTACGGTTCTTTGATATTGTATGTAGCTTTGCCATTCCTCCGGAGATACTTCGCCCCAGCTTCGCTTTTGCATTATATTTCCGTTCCTATCCATTTCCCATTCGGGCAGCTTCACCACATGTATTTTGCCGTAACGCTTTTTCAGCTTTGATATATGGTACATAAACCAGTGCAGTCCGCAGCATTCGTCAGGGTCGTTACTGTACCACACGCGCAGCGGTTCGCCCTCCCGCACGCGCTCAAGCACCTCTTCCAGATCCTTTTTTGCCCGCGCAACAATATCATGCGCGGCCTCTGCTCCCTTAGGGTATACACTCCACAGCCTGCTAAAGGCATCCGCCCTGCGCGCAAATATATCTTCGTGCCCAATATCACCCACACTCAGCGCAAGCTGAAAACCGTAGATATCAGAAGCGCTTCCGCCCAAAGGCACCGCATTCTCCCATTTCAGCCTCTCCCGCTCCTCATACTGCGTGCGGATAACCTCTACCTCCTGCTCTGTAAGTTTGCTTCCGTCCTCATGGCGGCCTATTACACAAATAAAATTTGCACCGGACTCACTTGTATCAAAATTTTGCGCAAGTTTTAAGCTGCAAAGTGCGCTGTCACTAAAAACTATGTCTATCATTTACCCACCCTCATGTTGTTTTTTTCTATGCTGCTGTCAAAACATATCATGTACGACCGTTCTGATCCTCGCCCTTTATCTCCCTCTTTACCGCATACATTTTTGCGTCAGCCTCGCGCAAAAGCTCCTCTAACGTGCTTTGCGCCGCGCCGGCACGGATCGCCACGCCTATGCTGGCAGACACCTCAAAGGAGGTATCTCCTGCGCTGAACGGATATACCAGCTTTTCATGCAGCTCGGTCTTTAAAATTTCCGCTTCCTCTTTTGTGCACCCAGACACAAACACCGCAAATTCGTCTCCCCCCAACCTTGCAGATATACCTCTTTCATCCACCACCTGCGCAATGTCCTCGCTAAGTCTGCGCAAAAGCTCATCGCCCGCCACGTGTCCAAAATTATCGTTCACCATTTTAAAATAATTCATATCAATAAATAGCAGCGCACTGCTTTTCCCCTCATTTTGCTCCATGGCAGCTTTTACGCTTTCAGTAAAGCCGTAACGGTTAAAAAGGCCTGTAAGCGCGTCTTTCCTTGCCTGCGTTATAGATTCCTGCTCCGTCTTTTTATAGCTGCTCACATCGCGCAGCTGTACAAAAAGACGCGACAGGCTATCATCCTCATACATGGGCACAATAAGTGAATGAAACCATTTCTGACCAAGATATGGTGTATACACAACCGCTTCACGTTTGACCGCAAGATGCTCGTCTCTCATATTTTCCAGCATGCCCATAAGCATACGCTGGTCTGTATCCACAAAGCATCTGGTGAACCGCTCCACCACGCAAGCCCCCTCCGGCACCTCAAGACCGTCCATGAGCTGCTGGAATTCTGTCTTATTGCTGTTTGCTGCCTGCGCTTTCACATCTATATCTATATTGATATCACCCATATCACTGGATTGGTAAAGCTGGTATATGCCTTCAAAGTTGTGCTGCACCAGCTTTATTCTGTGCATAAGGCTGAAAAACCTGTTTTGTAGATATCGTGTTTCAAAATAACCTGTTTTGCCCTCGCATTTTAGCTCATTTTCATCCAGATTGTTCTTGTATCTATCCATAACATATATAAGGGCGTTTATTGGCTCCACAACCTTGCGGCTAAAATAGAACGAAAGCGCCATAGCCACGGCAACTATTACCAATATTATTATGACATAGGGCAGTATGAACTGATTTGCGAATGAATATATAAGGCTATCATCCAAAAAACCTGCAAGATACCATTTTGAGCCATGTATGTTTTTGTAGTATCCGGATATGTCAGCGCTTGATACGCGCGCTGAAACAATTCCCTGCCCGTCTCCTATATTCTCATTTTTAAGCGCCTGTGCGACCGCAGTATTTTGCTGTTCGTCCATAAATTTTCTGGAGTTTACTACCTCGCCCGTATTTCTGAATATATACGTTGCTGTATTGGTCAATTTATAGTAGCTGCTTATGCTTTTAAAAATGTAAGATTTATCATATACGGAGATCAGGCTTCCCATATATTTACCTGTTCCGTCCATTATGGGCGTAATAATACCCAGGCTGAAAACATTTTCAGCAAGCTTGAATTCCTCTATTGTCTGCCCTGAGATCGCTCCTGATGGGAGGCTTTCCTTTACCATGCCAGCCGCCACTCCGTCTCCTATAGAGTACAGAGTTTCACCCGCATCGTTTAAAAGCAGGCATACGGCAATTTTATCCTCCGAGTTCTCAAGATAGGTTTGAAATTTTTCCAGCATCCCGTGTTCATTTAAAAACGTAGAATTTCCGGTTTCACCCAAAGATACAAGCTTATCTGCAAACCGTCTGTCCGATATCATATTATTGTCTATTATTTGGGAAATATAATCTACCTGCACATTTATGCTCTCCTCCAGGTTCCGTTCATAAGACTCCTTAGAGAGCTCTATTCCGCTTCTGTACAGCAAGGCTAAAACAACACTCGTTGGCACCAGCGCAATAAGCAAAAAGGCCAGCAAAAGCACATTTTTAAGTTTCATCAAAAACCCCAAAACAGCATCCACACACCGGGGCGGATGCGCGCCGCTATATTTCTTGTAAGCACAGGCACCGACTCACCCCCCGGCGCCGCAAAAGTAAAATTTTTCTCAGTTATTACATTATAGCAACGAGTTAATGAAATGTCACCAACACAATGTAGCAATTATCAAATTCCTTTGATTTTGAGAACATTAATACTACTTGTTTATACCGTTAGTCATGCTTTTTGCCACAATACACAGCATAATTATAATACTTATAGGCCACATCAACGCCGATGTAACCACACTTATCAAGCAATTCCAGGTGTGTTAAGAGCTTTGCCGGCCTGTCCTCCGCGTAATAATTCGGTAACCATTTTTCCTCTATTTCAGCTTGGGTAACGGCCTTCCCCATAAACTCCCGCCATTTATCAAGATATACCTCCTGTATGGCGCTGTCGCTACCCAGCACAACATCTAAATTAATAAACATTCCGCAATTATTGAGCGCCGCATATATTTTGTCGTAAAAATTCTTTTTATCCAGATCCGTTTCCAGATGGTGCAAGGCCAGCGAAGAAACCACCAGATCATATTTATTCTCAAATTCGAAACTATTGAAATCTGCCTGAATGCAGGCCACTTCGCCGCCTATTTTATCTCGGGCGATCTCCAGCATTTTATCGGCAATATCTACACAGGTTATTTTTGCATTCGAAAAGACATCCTTGACCGCCTTGGCAACTGTGCCCGTTCCGCAGCCAAGGTCTATAACAGAGAATGCACACTCTTTCGAAAAAGGTATCATGGAAACCAACACCTCTATCATTTCGTTATAATTGGGTATCAGCTTTTGTATTATACCATCATACTCCCTGGCCTCTTCCTCAAAATGATTCTTTATACGTTCCGTTCTCAAAACACCGCACCACCAGTTCTATATATTATTTTAAATAATTATATAACACTCGGCTTGTAGGCGCAAAACAAACAGCAGCAATGCACCTTGCTTGGAAGCAAAAAAAGAGCCCGCCTTGCGGCGAGCCCCTTTATTTTAGAGTAAATTAGGGATTAATAGTTGTACTGGTCAACATTCTCCGCTGTTATATCAAGCGGGGGTCCCATTATGATGGTTTTGCCATCTTCTTTAAGCATTATCTTACCAACGCCCGGTATTTCCAGACCGTCAGTTATGGGTGTGCCTGTAGCCTGTGCGTAAGCAACGTAAGCTGCGAGGTAACCCAGGCCTTCAACGTCCCACAGAACGGATACGTCTACGGAACCGTCCTTCAGGTAAGGTTTGCTGTCATTAGGCATACCTGTACCAACCACGGAAACCTCATCCTGCAGACCCAGCTCCTGTATGGCCTGACCGGCACCCGGAGGTGTAGGTGTGCTCATACCGATTATGCCGGTAACATCAGGATAAGACTTCAGAAGGTCAAGAGTCTTAGAGTAAGCTTCCTGCTGGCTCTCGTTTGTGGGGATCTTGTCCGTTACGAGTTCCATGTTCGGATACTTTTCTTTTGCATAGGCCAGACCGGCGTCTATCCAAGTATTCAGGTTAGCAGCTTCAAGACCGCCTGTAAGTATAGCATACTTACCAGCGTCTCCGCCCATCTTCTGGAACAGAGTTTCCCAAACGTGCTCGCCCAGCTGCTGGTCGTCTATCTGATGAACAGAGTAGCTAACTGCAGCGGGATCAGCGGGTGTATCCCAGTCTATTACGGCTATACCAGCATCGGTAGCCTTCTTCAGAGTGGGTGTGATACCAGCCGGATCGTTGGGAGCTATAGCGATAGCGTCAACGCCCTGAGCGATGTAATCTTCCAGCATTTTAACCTGCTGTGTAGGATCGGCTTCTGTGGGGCCGGCATAGATTACTTCAAAACCGAAGTCTTCAGCAGCCTTCTTAGCGCCAGTCTCTGAAGCGTTGAAGTAGGGGATACCTATCAGTTTAGGCATAACAACTACTTTCATTGTGCCGTCGCCCTTGGGAGCCAGCGTGCCAGCGGCAGCCGGAGCAGCCTCGGAAGCAGCCGGAGCAGCCTCAGATGCAGCGGGAGCCTCGGAAGCCGGAGCCTCGGAAGCCGGAGCGGCCTCAGATGCGGCCGGAGCAGCCTCTGTGGCAGCCGGAGCGGCCTCAGATGCGGCCGGAGCAGCAGACGACGCCGCCGGAGCGGGCGCAGAGCAACCAGCCAGTACTGCTGTCAGTGCGAAGAGTACGCACACAGCAATTACAAGTGTTTTTTTCATTCTTTTAGTTCCTCCTTTATATTTCCTTGCGGTATATCCGCAAAAATTGGGCTTTTATTTATACCTGCAAAATATTAGACGGATCTTCATCCATAAAATGTTCCGCATCAGCATACTATTGTTTTACGGCAGACCTTAAGACGCAGACGCCTGCTGCTCTGCCTTGAGCTTTTTGAGCATGTTTTTCTGCTGTACCGTACTGAATATAAAGTTCAGCGCCAGCACGCCTATAAGCATAGCTCCCATAACCATATCCACAAAGAAGCGATTCAGGCCAAATATATTCAGGCCGCTTGACAAGAGCTGTATGGCAATAACCGCCAGCACCGTTCCTCCCACCTTGCCGTAACCGCCGTTTATGCTGGTTCCGCCAAGCACCGTTGCAAGTATAGCCTGCATCATGTAAGAGTTGCCGTAATCAACCTTCATTGAGTTGTAACGCGATGTCATTATTATTGCTGCCATAAAGCAGAATATTGCGCTTACAAGGTATGCCTGTATCAGCATCTTCCATACGTTCACGCCCGAATAATTTACCGCTACATCGTTGCTGCCCACCATGTGGAGCCGCAGACCCCAGGGTGTGCGTTCATATAGTATATATGCCACTATGGCGATAACTATAAATATTATAAGCGAAATAGGTATTCCGCTGCCGCCTATCGTACCGTTGCCGATCACGCCAAAGCTCTCCGGGAAACCGGATATTGCGCGACCCTCTGTGAGATTTAGCCCTATGCCCTCAAACAGCATCATTGTTCCCAGTGTTGCAAGTATGGGCGAAACATGCAGCTTCGCCACGAGGAAACCGTTCAAAAGGCCAAGGCCAATAACCATTGCAAAACCGGCTATGAGGCCAAGGAATATGGCCAGTCCGGCATCCATCCCCTCACCGTTCGCGTATAGATTGCTTATTACCATAGCCATGGCAATACCACTCAGCGAAGCAACAAATGTGAGCGAAAGATTTATGCCGCCCGTAAGTATTATAACCATCATGGCAAGCGCCAATATACCCAGTTCAGGCAATTGATTTGCCATGGATGACGCGTTAGCCGCAGTCAAAAACTTATCAGGGGACAGCGCCGCCATAACAGCGAATATGGCTATACAAATAATGAATAATACGCCTTCTTTTGGATTTCTTTTAAACCAACTCATAATCTACTCCCCCTTTATGCCACGTCAACCTTGAGACGGTTCTTCTCCTGCCTGTAACGGCTGTAGGCATCCACACTCACCGCCGCAATGATTACTATACCCGTCACTATCTGCTGCCAGAATGTGGGGATACGCATCAATATGAGGCCGTTTTGCAGTATTGTCATGAAGAACACACCAAGTATGGCACCGAATACGGAGCCGTAACCACCGGTTATGTTTACGCCGCCTATAACGGTGGCGCCTATAACCTTTATATCCCAGCCCGCAAAGGAGTTGGGGTCAACCTGACGGAATATGGAGGTGTGAACCACAGAGGCCACGCCCGCCAGTACGCCAAGATACATGTAGAGAAGCATTTGAGATTTTTTTACGTTATAGCCCAGGCGCTGGGCAGATTCCCTGTTGCCGCCTATGGCGTATATGCTGCGGCCAAAACGCGTATACTTCAAAAGCCACCATGTAAATATTATTACAGCCGCCAGAAATATTACCTGCACCGGCAGACCTATGGGTATTTTTACACCCTCAACCTGCGTTTGGAAAAAGCTGGTCTGGCCAAAGGATATAAATTCTTCGGGTATACCAGTTATCCATGTGCCGTTCGTTATATATTTTACCAGTCCGTTTATGATGTTGAACGAACCCAGCG
>CAYXBW010000119.1:0-6993 GCA_964463305.1 uncultured Christensenella sp.
TGAGGAAAGCTCCTAGACTGTATTTCAGGCAGTATGGGGATTATAGTGTGGTTATAAGGCAATCCAGGCAAATCGCTGGCAACACGGTTTTGCAGGCTTCAAAGGGAAACCGCTCTCACGGCGACGGGGAGTAGCCTGTAGGGAAATCCTTCTGGACCATAAGCTGCAAGGTCTACCCATGCTGTCACCACCATATTTTGAAAAAGCTGCCCCGCCGGAACCTTTTCGGCGGGGCATGATAAATATACGGCGGCACGAAGCACCGTTTTGGCTGCCTTGAAACGGAAAAGCTATGAAGGTAATAAAATACTGGGCAATAAAAATATTTTTCATAACACTTATTATATCCGCGGGTGTATCTGTTACCGTGGAATATTTCATTTCAAATATGTCTTTGCTTTCTGCCGTGGTGGTGCTGGCGGCAATAATAGTTGTGGGCATAGTATTTGATATAGTAGGCGTGGCGTTTGCCAGCGCCAATCAGGAGCCGTTTGTGGCAATGTCTGCCAAGAAGAACAAAAAGGCGCATTACGCTCTTAAAATGCTGAAAAACGCGGATATAGTTTCAAACTTTTGCAACGATGTTATAGGCGATATATGCGGAATAGTGAGCGGCGCTGCAGGCGCGGCTATAACGCTAAAGGCGCTGGCTTTCAATGCCAGCCTGTCAGACCTTGTGGTGTCTATAACAGTTTCCGCGCTTATTGCGGCTACCACGGTGGCGGGCAAGGCGTGGGGAAAGAGCATAGCCTTCAAAAAGAGCAAGGATATAGTGCTTTCCATAGGAAGCATAATACATTTTTTTGATTGGAAGAGCAGAAAACCCAAGGTGGGCAAGCAATGAAAAAACGCGTGGACGTGTTGCTGGCAGAGCGTGGGCTGTGCGGCAGCCGTGAAAAGGCAAAGGCACAGATAATGGCGGGAGGCGTGCTGGCGGACGGGAGGCCAGTGCGGCAGGCGTCTGAGCTTTTTGATGAGAGCGCTTTGATTGAAATAAAGGGTGACGCCTGCCCTTACGTGAGCAGAGGCGGCCTTAAGCTAGAGAAGGCCATGGACGAGTTTGGCATATCGCTTACGGGCAGGGTGTGCGCAGATATTGGCGCGTCCACGGGCGGTTTTACGGATTGCATGCTCAAAAAAGGGGCGGAATATGTATACGCGGTGGATGTGGGGTACGGTCAGTTTGACTGGAAGCTGCGCAACGATGAGCGCGTTTGCGTGATGGAACGCACAAACGCCCGCTACTTGGAGCGATTGGAAAAAGAGGTAGGTTTTGCCAGTGTAGACGTTTCTTTTATATCACTGGCGCTAATATTTCCCGCATTGCTGAGGCTGGGTGATGATATTGAGGTTGTAACGCTTATAAAGCCCCAATTTGAAGCGGGAAAAGACAAAGTAGGCAAAAAAGGCGTGGTAAAATCCAAAGATGTCCACATTGATGTGATAAACAAAATCAGAGACTGTGCTGCCGCGCTGGGGCTTACTATGGCTGCGCTTACATTTTCACCCATAAAAGGGCCAAATGGTAACATAGAATATTTGGCTCACTACAAAAAAAATGACAAAAATGGCCTGGTTTCTGATGATTTGATAAAAATTACCGTAGAAAATGCCCATTTTTCACTTTAAATGTTTTTTCCAGCTTGAATAGATTGATAAAATTAGTGTATAATATGCATAACGACTTTTTGTCAAGGGGGGGTTGGTATATTTTGAAATTCGGAGTATTGACGAATCCTGAAAAGGACCCCGGACTTGAAGCTACCAAAACAGTCATAAGTGCGCTTGGCTCAGCGGGTTTGGACATATATTATGACGATGAGCTGGCTAAAATACTTGGGCTGAAGAATTTCAAAGACGCCAAGCTTTGTGACGTTTTGTTTATTGTGGGTGGAGATGGAACAATACTTCGCGCCGCGCACAAATATGTAAAATATGGAATATTTTTGGCGGGTGTAAATCTTGGCAGAATGGGATTTATGAGCGAGATCGATCTGGACGAGGTGGCAGGTTTTATTTGCCAGGTGGAGCGCGGCGAGTTTTTTATAGATAAGCGCATGATGCTGGAGGCCTTTGTGCCCTCACATAAAATGCTGATGTATGCGCTGAATGATTTTGCTGTAGTTCGGAAAGACTATACAAAGGTGGCGCGTATGGATCTTTTTGTGAACGAAAAGCTGGCCGAAAACTACAACGGGGACGGGCTTATAGTTTCTACGCCCACGGGTTCCACCGCCTATTCGCTTTCGGCAGGAGGGCCAATAGTGGCGCCAAATATGGAATGTATCATAATAACGCCCATATGCCCGCATTCGCTTTACGCCAGAAGCATTGTTGCCAGACCCAGTGATGAGGTGCGCGTTAGGGTGGCCTCACGTGAAAACGGTATGATGCTTTCTGTGGACGGCAGGCACGGCATAGATCTGGCGCACGGAGATACGGTGGAAATAAAGGTGACGGATACCAGCGCGAAATTTATACGAATAAACGAGGACGCGTTTTTTCCGCAGCTAAAAACAAAACTTGCGCAATGGACAGACAGGAAATAGATCGGGACGCGGACGGCACTATATAAAGTTTTGGCGCGGCACCTTTTATGCCGCAATATGCACAAGTCTTTATGGTTTTGCATATCATAAAGGGGGGATGCTGTAACCGATAGGCAGTAAAATATTCTGTGATCAAAAGCTCCGCATGTTTTTGATCAGAAAAATAAATTGCCGTTGCGCCAAATACGTGCACAAGTTTTATAAGGCGCAAGGTCTGGATATCGGGAGCAAAGGCAAAAAGATATAAATTTTTAAATGATGATAAGCATAAAAAAGGTGGGGGACAAAATGAAGAGTAAGAGGCAAAATAAGATTTTGGAAATAATATCTCAAAAAGATATTGAAACGCAGGAGGAATTGGTGGACGCGCTGGTGGATCTGGGGTTCCGCGTTACGCAGGCTACAATTTCAAGGGACATAAAGGAGCTTAAGCTGGTCAAAATACAGTCACCCTCCGGGGTATACAAGTATTCGGCCAACAAAAAGCAGGATACAAAGGATTTTGATGTGCTCATGCGCATATTCCGGGATACCGTAATTTCGGTGGAGTTTGCCATGAATACCGTGGTGGTGAAAACGCTTACTGGCAGTGCAAACGCTGCCGCAGAGGTTATAGACGGGCTGAATCTGGATGGCGTGCTGGGTACGCTGGCGGGAGACAACACTATTTTTATAGCTACCGCTTCTGTGTCCGCTTCCGGAGAGATAGCCGGAAAGTTTTTAAAAATGCTTAATAAATAGCGCAGGGAGTGGTTGATGCTACACAGCCTTGTTGTTGAAAATATAGCGCTCATAGACAGACTCAGCATAGAGTTTGCCGAGGGGCTGAATATTTTGACCGGAGAAACGGGAGCCGGTAAATCTATAATAATAGACTCCATGAATCTTGCGTTGGGAGAGCGTGCAGACCGCGAGCTGATTAGGCGCGGTGCGGAAAGCGCGTCTGTGGAGGCTCTTTTCTATGTGGATGAAAAGGCGCTGAGACCGGTGTTTGAAAAATATGGTATAGAACCGGATGAGGAGCTGCTTATTTCGCGCAAAATTTCATCCTCCGGAAAAAACACCTGCCGTATAAACGGCGGCATGGTGAATCTTTCTACGTTGAAAGGTTTTATGGACAGTGTGGTGGATCTGGTGGGTCAGCATGAGCACCAGAGCCTTTTATACCCTGAAAACCATCTGG
Organism: uncultured Christensenella sp.; assembly: GCA_964463305.1. Taxonomy (GTDB): domain Bacteria; phylum Bacillota; class Clostridia; order Christensenellales; family Christensenellaceae; genus UBA5399. The sequence goes on from CAYXBW010000119.1 coordinate 3,733, forward strand.
CCATAATAGACAGCTTTGGAGGGACGGATACTGCCGCCATTAAGGAGCGTGCTGCGCAGGCGGTGGCAGATATAAAGCGAACACAGGCGGAGATGGCAGAGCTGGGCGGTGACGCGGCAGAGCGGCAGAGCAGCATAGATCTGCTGGAATTCCAAACAAAGGAACTGGCGGATGCCGACCTGAAAGAGGGTGAGCTGGAGGCGCTTGTTTCTGAGCGGGATGTATTGGCGGGGGCGCAAACAATTGCAGAGCAGCTTGGCCGCGGCTACGCTGCGCTATACGAGGGCGACGAGAATGGCCAAAGCATACTTGCCGGGCTGAGAAGCTGTACAGACGGTATTGCGCAGCTTGCCAGATACGGGGAGAGCTTTGCTGCGCTGGCTTCACGTATGGAGGAGGGCTATTACCTGCTGGAGGAGGCCGCGCATGATATAGGCCGCGAAATGGGCGCTGTGGTGTTTGACGAGGAGCGCCAAAACGAGGTGGAGGAGCGCATAGAGTTTATAAACACGCTCAAGCGAAAATATGGAGCTGTAGACGAGGCGGAGCTTCTATCCACACTGGAGCAGGCTGAGGATCGGCTTGCGCGCCTCAGCCGCGCGGGTGAGATATATGCGGGGCTGGAGAGAAAGCTGGCAGAGCAGCGCGCGGCGGCGTATAAAATTTTCGTAAAGCTTTCAGAGCTTAGGCGAAAGGCGGCGGGAGTGCTTGCGGAGCTTGCCCGCTCAGAGCTTGCAGACCTGGGGATGCCGGGAGCGGCCTTTGAAACGAAGTTTGCAGAGCTTCCCGCGCCGGAGCAGGCTGTGTACACGGCGGAGGGGCTTGATTTTGCGGAGTTTTATATTTCCACCAATGCCGGAGAGCCATTGAAGCCGCTTGCAAAAACTGCATCCGGCGGTGAAATATCTAGAATAATGCTGGCTTTCAAAAATATAACGGCGGGCAGGGACAGTATATCCACAATGATATTTGATGAGATAGACACGGGCATAAGCGGCAGGATGGCTCATGTGGTGGCAGAGAAGATGGCGGGCATAGCCAAGCGGCGGCAGGTGATATGTGTTACGCATCTTGCCCAGATAGCGGCAATGGCAGACCGTGGATTTTTAATAAGCAAGCAGAGCAGTAAAGAAGCTACGCTCACAAATATAGACCGTTTGGATGAGGACGGCATAACGCAGGAGATAGCGCGCTTAAGCGGCGGTATTGATACAGAAAACGCCATTAACCACGCGCACGAGCTGCTTAACAATGCGCGGGCAGTAAAGGCGGGGCTGAAAAAGGCGGACGGTGCGAAAAAATAGCTCAGGCCGCGCAGCTTTTCGTGATATAAAAATAGGCAAGGGCATGCCGTTGCCCTGCTGTTGTGCGGGGCGGGCTTTTTGCGGCAAAATCCATTAAATTACGAATTTTGTTGGGTTTTACGGCAGAGATGGAAGAAATGCAGCGGTTCTAACTACAATGAAAATGAAGTGTAAAGGCACAAAATTAGCCGAAAGGACAGGGCGTTTTGGCAGTGGCGGCGCGCCCCAGTATGAGGGAGTAAGGCAGATTGGCAATATTCAAAAGAATGCTCATAGCGGAGGTAAACAGCGCTTTTGCGAATATTTTGGCGGATTTGCTGCGTGATATGACGGACGAGCTGAAAACGTGCACGGACGGCAGGGAAGCCATAAAAATATATGAAACTTTCAAACCGGACATAATATTTGTAGATACGGTGCTGGCAGGCTATGACGGCTTTGAGATACTGGAAAAAATAATTGACGATGACATAATAAAAATAGTGATGACCTTTATGAACAAGCCAAGTTACTACGTGAGGGCAATCAATCTAAAGGCGGATTATGTTTTTGTTAAGCCGTTCAACGAAAAATCTTTTGCGCGCAGAGTGCGTGAGGCGGCGGAGATGCATTGGCGAAAAATAGCCTATCCGTGGGAATTTCCCGTGGAGGGAGATCCCAGGCTGCGCGTGCGCATTTCGTCACTGCTTAAAGAACTTGGTGTATCTCCCAGCAATAAGGGGTATAGTTATATGCGTGAGGGCATAATGATTGCCTGCTACGCGCAGTCTGATATTGAAATGAAGAGCGATATATACGACCGTCTGGCAGCAGAGAGCAATACAGAGCCGCACCTTGTGGAGCGTGCCATACGTCACGCCATAGAGGCGGGTGTGCCAAGAGCCTGTGTGGAGGTCTATAACGAATGCTTTTCATATACGCTGGACTCTGAAAAAGGAAAGCCCACAAACCGCGAATTTATAATGACAATAGCGGATAAGGTTTTAACAGAAATGGGTGTTGAAATGGGAGGCAAAGCCTCTAAAAGCATGATTGAATCATACTGAATAGGAAAGGTATAATATGATAAACAGAATAAATACGGCAAAAAGCTATATTGAGAACAAAACAGATTTTAGGCCGGAGGTGGCGGTGGTGCTGGGCTCCGGTCTGAGTGACTACGCCGAAAGCATAGAAAAGAGCGTAGTTTTCAGTTATGCGGATATACCGGGTTTTCCGGTGTCTACTGCGCCGGGTCATGAGGGAAAGCTCATATTTGGCCATAAGTTTGGCAAAAACGTGGCGCTGCTTTCGGGCAGATTCCACTGCTATGAGGGCTATACTGCGGTGGAGACCGTGGTGCCGCTGCGTACGCTCATTATGCTGGGTGTAAAAAACGTGCTGCTTACAAATGCTGCGGGTGGAATAAACACAGATTTTTCTGCGGGTGATCTCATGCTGGTGACCGATCATATAAACTTTTCCACGCACAATGCGCTAACAGGCCCTAATGTGGATGCGCTGGGCGTGCGCTTTCCCGATATGTCTTTTGCGTATGCAAAGCGGCTTAACGGCATTATTGAGGGTGTAGCGCAAAAGGAGAATATTGTGCTGCGGCAGGGCGTATACGCTTATATGATAGGCCCGTCCTACGAAACGCCTGCCGAAATTCGTGCTTTGCGCACGCTGGGCGGCGACGCTGTTGGCATGTCTACCGTGCACGAGGTGGTGGCCTGCGCTCACGCGGGCGTGGAGGTTGCCGCCATATCCTGCATAAGCAACCTGGCGGCGGGTGTTGCCAAGCACGCGCTCACTTGTGAAGAGGTGATAGAGGCGGGTAAAAAGGTAAGCGGAAAAATGACACTGCTGGCGGACGGCTTCATAAAGAACGTATAAATTGCTGCGTATGCATTGTTTGATAAGGCTGGCAATCTGTGCTAAAATAAAAAGGTACGGCGGTTTGATGTGTATATAAAAA
>CAYXBW010000120.1:0-6982 GCA_964463305.1 uncultured Christensenella sp.
AAAAAGTGATAAAAACCAAGAGCAGGGATGAAGCGTTTTGCGGCAGCAGGTCTGCGCATTGAATTATGAAAATCACACGAACTTTGAATTTATGCTTGAAAATGATGAATAAGTGTCCTGCGAGATATGTTAAAAGATTTAAATTGATCACAGCAGGTGATATATGGCTGAGGACGTGCTGCTTTGATAGTAATTGATATGCACGAAATATGCATATGATATACGCGGAATCCAATGCGCGAGGATGAATTGATAATAAATATTGGAGTAAGCCGCAAAGGTGCGTGCGATATGAAAAAAGCGTAATAAAACACAATACAAGCTCATCAAATGGGGCTAAAAATGATGGAACTGTGCAAAGCGATGCAAATACAACCAGATGTAAACAGCAAATAAAAAACACCGTGGCGGCTTGGAATAAAGAGTTATAAATTGTTTAAACATGTGCATACTGATGTATAATAAATCAAAATATGTTAAAATATTTATCAATAAAGAAGTGAATTTTCAAAACAGCTATTTAGATGATGGTTTCATAATAAGGAGTGACATAATATGAAAAACAGCAGAAAATTATTGGCCATTATATTGGTTGTACTTACAGTATTGATATTTTCACCCTCTTTGGCAATGGCGGCAGAACAGGAGACTAAAATAGAACAGGCACCTTTGGCGGCAGAAATCTCTGCGGAGCTTCCCCCCGCAGACGATCTGCCGGAAGCGCCAAGCGAGGATGCGGAGCTTGCGGCAATTTCGGACGGTACGGAATATATAATAGAAACTGAGGCGGTAGAAGAGGCAGAAGATGTGCAGGCAGCTGCACAGGTAACGGGATTTGATATAAGTACAGATGCCGTTACCTTCAGCTGGGATGGTTCAGAAAGCAAGTGGCTGTGTACGCCCAAAAACGGTTTTGCGCTAGACGTGACTGACAACAGCGCAAGCACTCCCTTTGTAATAACTCAGACAGATGCAGCATCTCTAACAACTTCAAACAATATATTGATAGATGGGATGGGCAGCGATGCAAAGGTGCTGTACCTGCAGCTTGAAGGTATAAATATAAAGGCGGTTAGCAGCGGAGAATCACCTATAAAAGTAGAAAATGGAGGCAATTTGGATATATTGCTTTCAGGTATAAACAAATTGGATGCAACAGATGCTTTAAAAAAAGCCGCACTGCAGGTAGAGACGGGTAATACCGTAAACATACGTGCAAAAACGGGGCTTTCAGATACGCTTGAAGCAGACGGCGGTGATGGTGCAGGTATAGGCGGCAGCGAAAATATTGATGGAATAGGAAAAGATTGCGGAACGGTAAGTATAAGCGGCGGCACGGTTTCCGCCAGCAGCAATGATGGTGCGGGCATAGGCGGCGCTTTTGGAAAAAACAGTTTCGGCGATGCAACAGGCGGATCGGGTGGAAATATAGAAATAAGCGGCGGCGAGGTTATTGCAGTAAGCAATTATGGTGCAGGTATAGGCGGCGGTTCGGGTGAGAGTGGTAATGGTACAGGTACGGGAGGCTCGGGCGGAAACATAAAAATAAGCGGCGGAATTGTAACAGCCAAGAGCGAAAAATATCCAAGCGGCGCGGGCATAGGCGGAGGTTCGGGCCATAGCATTAGTGGTTCTAGCTTTGGCGGAGCGGGCGGCAGTGTAGAAATAAGCGGCGGCACGGTTTCAGCCAGTAGCAATGATGGTGCGGGCATAGGCGGTGGCTACGGAGATACACTAGGCGTTTCCGGTACACTAAAAATAACGGGTGGCAGTGTAGGCTATTCTGGCGTAAGCGGTTCTGCGCAGGCACAGCCCACCAACGGCAGCTTGCCGGTATACAAAACCACAATGCTGGCGGGTACTGATGCGGCGAATGCTGCAGTAACTGAGGGAAGTATAGGCAGCATAGTACTTGCAAAGGATTATGGAATAAAGGATGTAAAAACAGGTAGTGGAACAGAAGCGGGCAAGCTGTATTTTTGGCTGCCAAGCAGTGTAGATGAAAGGCCTATTAACATAACTATAGGTTCAAAAATGTACGTGGGAAAAGTGAAAACGGTAACTAATAACACCAGCTCTACTGCATTGAGCAAAAATGAGCTGGATCTGGTGGATGGCGCAATAACATTTAGCTACAGCGCCGGCAATTGGCAATATCAGCAAGGTGCGGCAACTGGGCCTATTGCCATAAATGATGCAAGTACTGCTTTTGTAGTTAAGCAGACAAATGCTTCAACATTGGCAACCGCCAACAATATAATAGTAAATGGAACGAGTAGTGGCACAAATGTGCTGTATCTGCAGCTTGACGGTGTAAATATAGATACAGGTGGTGGTGGGGAATCACCCATAGAAATAGGAAGTAACGCTAATGTAGATATATTGCTCTCTGGCACTAACAGATTGGACGCAACAGCAGAATCTGAAAAAGCTGCGTTGAATGTAGGCTCCGGAAACAGTGTTAGCATCCGCGCAAAAACGGGTGTAATAGATAGGCTGGAAGCAATAGGCGCAAATGGCGCGGGAATAGGAGGCAACGCAGCAGCCACAGTGGGCCATTCAGGCGGCACGATCAAAATACGCGGCGGCACGGTGACTGCCGAAAGTGTTGGGAGCGCGGGTATAGGCGGCGGACAGGGCTATAGCACAAGTGGTGCGGCAACGGGCGGCGCAGGCGGCAGTGTGGAAATAAGCGGCGGCAGGGTGACGGCTATAAGCAACAGAGGTGCAGGAATAGGCGGCGGACAGGGCGATAGTACAAGTGGTACGGCAACGGGCGGCGCAGGCGGCAGTGTGGAAATAAGCGGCGGCACGGTAACTGTTATAAGCAATGAGGGCGCGGGTATAGGCGGCGGTTATGGAGATACATTAGGCGCTCCAGGCTCGCTTCAAATAACGGGTGGCAGCGTAAATTTCAGCGGCACAGATAACGGCATGCAGGCACGGCCGAAAGCCGGCAGTTCGAATGTGTATAAAACAACGCTCACGCTCAGCCCGCCCGCTCCAAACGTGGCTGTTATTGCCGGGCAAATTGGCACCATAGGGCTGGCTGCGCAATATGGAATAAAGGATGTTTTTACAGACGGTGAATCAAAGCTTTACTTCTGGTTTACCCAAGATCCCGGAAGGGATGCAAGTGTAGTTGCGGGTGTTGATACCTACAGGGGAAAAGCAGTAACCACAGAAGATAATTTGGGTGGCGGCACGCTGAAAAGAGTTCCATCACCATCGGTTTTATATGATGTGACCTATAAATACATGGATGATGCGACCGCAGACAAAATAGAGCAGGTAAAAGAAGGCTTCAAGGCTGTAAAGCCTGCAGATCCTGTTCGCAAAGGGTATAGCTTTGAGGGCTGGTATACAGATAGCGAATATAAAACAAAGTACGACTTTGAGAAGCTGGTGAACAAAGCTTTGACACTATACGCCAAGTGGCTGCCGGTGCCTCAAAATCTGCGCGCCACCCATCCTGCCTATAGCGTTACGGACAAACTGACTCTGAGGTGGGATGCGGCGGAAAAGGCGGAAAGCTACATAATATGCAGTGGAGACGGCAAAGAGATAGCCCGCGTAACAGGCACTGCAAAAGAGATGACAGGCTTGCAGCCGGGAAAAAAATACAGCTATACTGTAACGGCGGTTATAAGCGGTGAAAATTGCAGAAAGTCTGCCATGCTGGTTACTGCCACACGTCCGCCAAAGCCGCAGGAAATCAAATATACCAAAAAGACGGTGCGCAGTGTTACATTGGCGTGGGAAGCGGTTGAAGGGGCAAACTATTACCGCATGTATTGCAAGGAGGGTGACGCATACAAGCTTGTGGAAACGGTGAAGGGCAAAACAAGCTATTCATTCACAGGTTTGGCTCCGGGCAGCAAAAACTATTTTAAAGTAGTACCTGTGATCCGTGTAGGAGGCGTTTCCATTAGAGGAGACTCAGAAAATGCAAAGGCTCAAACGCTCAAATAGTATATGAACAAAAGAGCGGCAAAAACGCCGCTCTTTTGTTTTGCGGTAAAGGCTGCAGTAAGCCATAAGAGTGAAATGACGTTTTGTATAATGATCATAAATTGCTGCGTGTATGGCCAAAATATAATTAGTAGCGAGCTGTTGTTTGGAGTGGGCAAATGTGGTATGATATTCGAAAACATTTTCGTATATCTTGCACGGCAGTCTAAAAAACCGCATTTATATTTGGAGGTATCATGTATGGACAAAAAATATCAAATTGCCCCCTGTGGGCTTGATTGTTTTAACTGCAGCTGGTTTGAAGAAAATTTAACGGATGAATATAAACGGAAAGAAGCCGAGCGTCTTTGCATACCTTTTGAAGAAGTGGGGTGTAAGGGATGCAGGGGTGAACAGGGAAAGTGCTATTGGGCGCAGGGAGACTGCGCAACATGGGCATGCGTGGAGAAAAAAGGGGTCACATATTGTTTTGAATGCGGCGAATTTCCCTGCGGTTTATTGGCTCCTTCTGAAAAAGGGGCAAGCTATCCCCACAACATAAAAATGTATAACCTTTGCAGAATGAAACTCAACGGTGTAGACGCGTGGATGGATGAGGCTGCCTGCATTCGTAAGCGCTACTATGAGGGTGACTTTGTGGTGGGGCAAGGGCCTGTTCTAAAAGAAAAATAAGCGGCATGCTGCAATAAATCTGCGCAGCCTACTGCTTAGCAATGTGTTTTTGTGAACATAGCAAAACCGTGCGGCGCTGAGAATTATTAAAAACAGCAAATAAGGCGTGCTATGCAAAAATGTGATTATTGAAAAAGTTAGCTGACTATAAGCTGATAAATAAAAAATACCCGCTTACCCGTTGCTGTGTTGATGGGAGGCGGTTTTTTTGTTAAACATGAGCGCAGATACGGCTGCGCTCATGTAGTTTGCGACTAATTTGAATCCCGAAAACAGTAGTTATCACTATAATTGTTATGAAATTGTAATGGTTTTTTTCTATATAGATCTAAGAATAAGCCATATTGCATACAAATAGTGTATTTTGTTATAAATTCATCACACAATTTTGATAAACTCTCAATATGTTTAGCAAACAGATCACACCTTGAGGAATATTCAAAGCAGGAAAAACCAATAGAACGGCAGGGAGGTATTTTTTATGGAGCAGGAGCTGCTTTTGAAAACGCTCAGCCGCAGCGATGCAGATGCATCCAAGCTGGAGCAAATATCTAATGTTATAGATCTTTACAAGCAAAAACCGGACAGCCTAATACAGGTATTGCATCTCTCTCAGCAGATATACGGGTATCTGCCCTTTCCCGTGCAGCAATTCATTGCTCAGCGAATGAATATTCCCGTGTCTGAGGTTTCGGGCGTGGTGAGCTTTTATTCGTTTTTCTCACCCAGGCCGCGGGGAAAGCACACCATACGCGTGTGTATGGGCACGGCTTGCTATGTGCGCGGCGGCAAAAAAATAGTGGAGCGCCTGCAAAAGCTGCTTGGAGTAGACCTGGGAGACACCACGGAAGATGGAAAATTCACCTTTGAGATAGCCAGATGCATTGGCGCGTGCGGGCTGGCTCCCGCAATAATGATAGATAATGAGGTGTATAAGCAGGTAAACCCCAACAAGCTGGACGCTATTTTGAGCAAGTATTGATACTGATTCCATTTAAAAACATTTTAAAGTGCGACGGCACGCTTGGAATTGCAATGAGACGCAGCTGCATAGCGGCACTGCATAATTTTTGTGCAGTATTTCAAATTAAATAGCTTAATTTGAAATTAGTATTATGGAGGGATTTTTATGTACAGGGAAGCAATAGACAGCTTGGAAAAGCTGGGAGAAATAAAAGAAAAATACAATAAAAAAGCGGATTCCTTTCGCCGTACAGTGCTGGTGTGCGGAGGCGCGGGGTGTGTATCTTCAGGGTGTGGAGATGTGAGCCGCGCGCTTGCGGAAAGGCTGGAGACGCTGGGGCTTGCAGCAAGCGTGAATGTTGTTGAAACGGGCTGTATGGGGCTTTGTGCGGTGGGGCCGGTGCTGCTTGTGGAGCCGGAGCGTGTGTTTTACGTACATATGGATGCAGCAAAGGTTGCCGAAATAGCTGAGCGACACCTTGAAAAGGGTGAGATAGCTGAAAAATATACATTTTACGATGAAAATCTGCAAAAGCATGTTCCCATAATAGACGATATAGATTTTTTCCGTGAACAGACAAAAATAGTTATGGGAAACTGCGGTAGTATGGATTACGGAGATATACGCGCCTACATTGCGAGGGACGGCTATAGTGGTATAGCAAAGGCGGTGCTTGGCGCGCCTGAAAATGTGATAGAGCAAATCACCGCCTCCGGTCTGCGCGGCAGGGGCGGCGCGGGCTTTCCCACAGGAATAAAGCTAAATACGGGGCGTTCTCAGGCGGGCGATGAAAAATATTATGTGTGCAACGCGGATGAGGGCGATCCCGGTGCCTTTATGGACAGATCCATAATAGAGGGCGACCCACATGCATTGATAGAGGGCATGCTGCTGGGCGGCTATGCCATAGGAGCCGCAAAGGGCTATGTGTATATCCGTGCGGAATACCCAATAGCGGTGGAGCGTTTGGAGACGGCTATAGAGCAGGCGCGTGCCTGCGGGCTGCTTGGGCAGAATATTTTTCGTTCCGGATTCAGCTTTGATCTGGAAATACGCATAGGCGCGGGCGCGTTCGTATGCGGAGAGGAGACCGCGCTTTTAGCTTCAATAGAGGGCAAACGCGGAGAGCCGCGCCAAAAGCCGCCCTTCCCGTTTGAAAGCGGTCTTAATGGAAAGCCCACAATAATAGACAACGTGGAGACCATAGCCAATTTCCCGCCCATTCTGCGCAAGGGCGGCGCATGGTACGCAGGCTTTGGCACGGATGGCTCAAAGGGAACAAAGGTTTTCGCGCTGGCGGGCGACGTTGTGAACACAGGCATCATAGAGGTGCCCATGGGTATTTCCGTGGGCGATATAATCTACAAAATAGGC